>NZ_CP151076.1:1800000-2165000 GCF_038096165.1 Pseudomonas sp. G.S.17 | reverse complement strand
CCAGCGCGAACCTTGACCTGACGGGTGTCGCCTACGCATTGGGTGCCGGAGTTTGCTGGGCTGCCTACATCCTGTTCGGCCAAAAGGCCGGGGAAGACAACGGCATTCAGACCGCCGCGCTAGGCGTATTGATTGCTGCGATATTCATCGCCCCCATCGGAATGGTGCACGCAGGCACCGCGCTGCTTGATATTGCATTGATACCGACCGCCATTGGCGTGGCGATTCTATCGACGGCCCTGCCCTACAGTCTGGAAATGGTCGCGCTGACGCGCATGCCTGCACGAACGTTTGGCACCCTGGCGAGTATCGAACCGGTGTTTGGCGCTCTATCCGGGATGCTTTTCCTTCATGAAGATCTGACACTTCTGCAGTGGCTGGCGATCGCCGCGATTATTCTGGCTTCAGCTGGCGCGACGCTCACGTCCCAACGAGAAACGTCGCAATTGGTGCCAGCCGATTGACGGATGTTTTGCCTGAAAATGAGATGTTGCTAGCATTTGTAACGTCGTTGAGCCATGTTTAGCGCCAGGCGATGTTCTTTTCTGGATTGCAATCCAGGCAGGGCAGTACGCCGCCTTGTCGCAAGCTACTGAATTCAGGGTGGGCGCCGCTTCTGGTCGATGCTCAGGTAAGGAAGGCAATGAAACACATTTTTATAGTGTTGGCGCTCTTGATAGCTACGGGATGCGCGGCAACATCAAAACCGCTCAAACAGACAAAGCGCGGAATTCACATCAATTGCTCCGGTCTGTCTTCTTCGTGGGAAAAATGCTACGAAATGGCGACAAGTTCCTGCGTTTCGCAGAACTACCGGATCATCGCCAAATCCGGTGATGCAGCTGAAGAGCCCGGCGACTATCCCTTCGGGCTCAACCCGGCCGGCTATACCAGCCGCAGCATGATCATCGTCTGCAAGAAACCAGTAAAACCCTAGCCGTAGGACGGCCGGTCGAAGTGCGCCTCGGCCCGTTGCCGAAGCGCAGGAACCCCCGTCAGATCCCGGCAGTGCGAGTGTTCAACCATTCCAGCGCAGCGCCTTGCAACAAAGGCGTCAAACGCTCCTGTACTTCGACGTGGTAATCATTGAGCCACGCACGCTCATCCTCGGCCAACAAGTCGATATCCAGGCATCGGGTATCGATAGGGCACAGAGTCAGCGTCTCGAACTTCAGAAACTCTCCGAATTCTGTCTTGCCCGCCTCGCGGTTGATCACCAGGTTTTCAATCCGAACTCCCCAACGGCCGGGGCGATATGTGCCCGGCTCGATTGAAGTGATCATGCCTGCCAGCATCGCGGTTTGCGGGGTAGCTGGCGCCTGATAGGCAATGACTTGTGGGCCCTCGTGAACATTCAGGAAGTAGCCCACGCCATGCCCAGTGCCATGACCGTAATTGACACCGCCCGCCCAGATGGGCGCACGAGCAATGGAATCCAGCAGAGGTGACAGAATTCCTTGTGGGAAAAGCGCCCGGGACAAAGCAATCACGCCTTTCAACACACGGGTGCAGTCCTGCTTTTGCTCGACCGTTGGCGTACCGACCGGCACCATGCGCGTGATGTCAGTGGTGCCGCCCAGGTACTGGCCGCCGGAATCAATCAACAACAAGCCATCGCCTTCGATCTGCGCAAATTCTTCTTCCGTAGCCCGGTAATGCGGCATCGCGCCATTAGCGTTGAATCCGGCGATGGTAGCGAAGCTGGCAGAGACATAACCCGGACGCCGCTGGCGCGCCTGACCGAGTTTTTCGTCAATGGTCAGCTCGCTGACCGGTTCATGGCCCAGGGCCGAATCCAGCCAAGTGAAAAACTCGCACAGCGCCGCGCCATCCTGCTCCATTGCCTGGCGAATATGCTGGGTGTCTGTTTCGGATTTCTGTGATTTGAACAGAGTGGTCGGGTTCAAGCCTTCGACGAAAGTGACTTCACTATCCAGGTAATCGAGCAGGCCACAGGTCACCCGTGCAGGGTCAATCAACAGGCGAGCGTCTTTGGGGACCGCGCGTAACGCTGCACCGATCTGCGTATATTCCAGCAAGGTGACGCCATCTGCCTCCAGGCTTTGGCGGATGCCGGCGTCGACTTTGGTGGAGTCAATAAAAAGACTGATGCTGTTGGGGCCAATTAACGCAAAGGAAATGAACACCGGGTTGTAGGAAACATCAGCGCCACGCAGGTTGAACAACCATGCGATGTCATCCAGCGTTGCAAGAAAATGCCAGTCAGCACCCCGCTCTGCCATGACCTTGCGCAGTCGAGTGAGTTTTTCGCTGCGGGCCACCGACGCCTGTGGTGGCAAATGCTCGTAGATCGGCTTGGTTGGCAGCGCCGGACGGTCTTCCCACAGCTCAGTCAGCAAGTCCAGATCGGTACGCAGTCGGGCACCACGATCATAGAGTTTGCTGGCCAGGGTTCGTGAGGAGGCCACGGCCAGCACTGCGCCATCCACGGCAACAACGGTTTCAGCCTTGGCTTGCTCGGCCAGCCACTCCAATGGCCCCTGCTGGCCCGGAACCAGCTTTACCAACTGGATGCCGCTGCCTGCCAGCTCTTTAGTAGCCTGTTCCCAGTAGCGGCTATCGGCCCAAAGACCCGCGAAATCCTGAGTGACAATCAGCGTGCCAACGGACCCATGAAAGCCGGACAGCCATTGCCTACCCTGCCAATAGCCCGGCAGGTATTCGGACAGATGCGGGTCAGCCGAAGGCACCAGATAAGCATCGATTCGCTCGCGGCTCATCAATGCCCGTGTTTGTGCCAAACGTTGCGACACCACACCGCTGGTTGTCGATTGCATAGTCATGGATTCTCCTGCTGTCCCGAAAAGTGATCGCTTTCGGGGCAGATAATGGAGCACCACTCAAGACTGAGCAACCGCCCAGAACGCAGGCTGTATGAGGGATGCCCGGATCAGACCGGCCGCACGCTCGATATCCTGCTCACTGGTGAAGCGGCCGAGACTCAAGCGGATGGTCTGACTGGCGGCTTGCGCGTCATACCCCAATGCAAGCAGAACATGGGATGGCGTGTTCTTGGCCGAGTTACATGCGGAGGTGGAGGAAAACGCCAGACCGTGACCCAGCGCCGAGATATCCAGGTCGCTGTTGGTGAAGGTCAGACTCAAGGTATGAGCAATGCGTTGGGTACGACAGCCATTGAAGTGCAGACCTGACACATCAGCCAGCAACTCGCGCAACCGCAGGTTCAAACGCTGGATATGGGCAACTTCGTCTTCGAATGACTCTGCGGCCAACGCGAATGCTGCCCCCATCCCGGCGATCTGGTGAGTAGCCAGAGTGCCGGAACGCAGCCCGCATTCATGACCGCCGCCGTGAATCTGCGCGAGTACACGTTGCTCGGCACGAGGGCCGACATACAGCGCGCCGATGCCTTTAGGACCGTAGACCTTGTGGGCAGAGAATGACATCAAGTCAACGGCCAGTCCGGACAGATCAATCCTGACCTTGCCCGCCCCTTGCGCCGCATCAACATGGAACAACGCACCGTGAGCGCGCACCTGCTTGCCGATTTCGGCGATGTCATTGAGCGTGCCCAGTTCGTTGTTGACCAGCATCAACGACACCAGAAAAGTATCCGGGCGCAGTGCGGCCGCTACAGCGTCAGCGGTGATCAGACCATCCGCATCAGGCGCCAGAAGCGTTACGTCGAAACCCTGACCCTGAAGTTGCTGCGCGGTATCGAGGATCGCCTTGTGTTCAATCTGGCTGGTGATGATGTGGCCGCGCGCCTGACCATTGCGCTGTGCATGGGACTGCGCAACACCTTTGAGTGCCAGGTTGTTTGATTCGGTTGCGCCAGATGTCCAGATGATTTGGGTAGCCTGAGCGCCGACGAGTCCTGCAACCTGTTGCCGAGCCAGTTCGACGGCTGACCGGGCGTTCTGCCCATAGGTATGCGAGCTGGACGCCGGATTGCCGAAATTGCCGGACATGCCCAGGCACTGGACCATTACCTGAATGACACGCTCATCGACAGGAGTGGTAGCCGCGTAGTCAAAATACAGCGCAATATTTTTCATAAGGTCACTCTAATAATGCGCAGCCCGGAACACAGGCTGTTGTCGCTGGTGGTATCCCTGGCTCGTTCGCAATCTGCGAGGCCAAGGCCTGAGGCCATGGAGTGATGATGCACCAAAACAATTAGATCAAAAAATTATTAATAATTATTTATGTATTCTATTTGGAAATATATGAGTTCAACCTTGCGCGGATTCAGACAGCGAGGACGATACGAGGAGCGTCGGGAAATATCCTACCGTAACTGATATGAAGCATATTCCATGCCCACCAGGCTCCGGCTGACCGCCTCGTATGCGCCTTTTACAGGGATGAGAAAGCCTGAAGTCTGAAGCCGTCACGTATTACCGACGGTTTTTTTTATAAATGCATCGAACGAGTGTCAAATGCCTCTCCAGACACACTCATTTGAACATGAAGTGTCGATACTGCACTTGCGCGACACTCGCAAACACACTTGGCGACTAACTTCTGGCGTTAATAAAACGACTCATCCCAGGCACCAGGCCGTTAAACGCCTAACTGTAAATGTGTCTAAAAAACGTCGTCGCACCGTAGCAGTGCACGCGCTGTTTTTTTGACTCCCATATAATTCAATCAGTTACGAAATATCTGGAACCGCTTATCAAAAATTTAACAGAAACTTGACGAAATAATTTGACAGAAAGCCCGTCCCCATCGATATATATGCCTGTCAAACATTTCCCAGCCAGTGCAGCGTCGCCCCAGAGCGATACGCCGGAATGTTCGACCGATACACCACTTGTTCTGCCCAAGACGTTAGTTATTACTACGGCGAGTTATTTGCGTCGGTGGGCGTCTTTCGTCTGATGGAAACTGAATAAATTGCTGAGTTTGCTCGGCATGGCGGTAGCTTGGCCTGATGCTTTGCTCCGTCAGATAACAAGTTCATTCAAGCACTTACATGCCTGTAGTCGATGTCAACCAGTCCGGATGTGCAGGATTGGGCGGTAGCGTGGCTGCAAGGGCGCCATTTGAGATGAATAAACCAGGCCCGCCGAGCGGTGAGCCCTTTACTTCGGACCCACAGGGTGTGAGTCATGCCATTTTCATTGCATATGAATGATCAGCAAGTAGAGCAACTGGCGGCAGAAATAAACGCCAATGGCTTTGCCCGGTTGCGCGACGTGATCAGCCAACCTGAATTGCAACAACTGCGCGGCTTTACGGACGCCCACGCCCAGCTGCATTACGGCGAATATTTTGCCTACCACGGCGAGAAGGCGCTGTCGCAAAGTTTGCTCGGTAGCATCTGGAGCAATCCTGACTTCAAACAGCTCGTCGACGCCCTGTACCGGCAGGCGACGCACCAGGAGTCGGCAAGTGATCGAATCTTCCCGGTGCTGCGTTGCGTGCAAGGCAATCTGGGACAGAAAGAGTCCAACTGCTTCCACTTTGACGCCAGCCTGGTCACCGCCCTGGTGCCGATATTCATTCCCACCGAAGGCAGTGATCGCGGCGATCTGATGGTGTTTCCCAATCTGCGCAAAGTACGCTCCAGCGTACTGCTGAACGTGATTGAAAAGGCGCTGATCCAGAATCGCGTCACACGCAAATTGATGACGCTGGCCATAGATCGCGGCTGGCTCAAGCCTCAGACAATTCCGCTGGTCCCAGGCGATATCTACCTGTTCTGGGGCTATCGCTCATTACACGCCAACAAGGCGTGCGGCGCCGGCGTCAAGCGGGCGACCGCGATCTTTCACTTCGGCGATCCCCATGCGGGCAGCCTGGCCACCCGGCTGATTCTGCAATTCAACCAGCGTCGCGCACGTCGGGTCAGCGACAAAACCGGCGCTCAGCCTCCGAAATCGACCCTCGGCCAGTAACCAGGGCCGCAACCAACTTCAGGGCAATTGCAGTTCCCGCGTTCAACGTTAGACATGGAGGCTTCGATGATCAACGTAACCAAAACCTACCTGGGCGATATCGGCAAGTTCAAGACCTACATAGAAGGCATTTATGCACGGGGCTGGCTTACCAATCACGGGCCGCTGGTGACGGAGCTGGAAGCTCGACTCAAGGATTATCTGGGCGTCAAACACATCATTCTCACCAATAACGGCACGCTTGCCCTGCAAGTCGCTTATCGCGCCTTGAACCTGAGCGGCAGCGCCGTGACCACGCCCTTCAGTTTCGTCGCGACCAGCAGCTCGTTGCAGTGGGAAGGCATCCGGCCGATCTTTGCCGATATCGACGCCAGCACCTGGAACATCTCCCCGGAACACATTGAAAGTCGCATTGAGCCAGACACTTCGGCCATCGTCGGCACGCATGTGTTCGGCAATCCATGCGCCGTCGAACGTATCGAAGAAATCGCTCGCCGTCGTAACCTGAAAGTCGTCTACGACGGTGCCCATGCCTTCGCCGTTCGGCATGCCGGACAATCTGTTCTTAACTGGGGTGATGTCAGCACCTTGAGCTTTCACGCCACCAAGCTGTTTCACACAGTCGAAGGCGGCGCGATCATCACCAACGATGACGAAATAGCCAAGCGTGCCTACCTGCTGTGCAACTTCGGAATTGCCGACGTCGACAAGATCGACGGGATCGGCATCAACGCCAAGCTCAATGAATTCTCTGCGGCCATGGGCCTGTGTGTGCTCGATGACATCGAGAACATTCTCGAGGAGCGTGCCGAAATTGCCTACCGCTACACCTCGCGACTGGAAAACTACCTGGACCTGCAACAGGCAGAAGCCAACAGCCAGCTCAACCACAGCTATTACCCGGTGGGCTTGCGGGACGAGCAGCAACTGCTGCGTGTGCGTGCCGCACTCAACAACCGGGATATCAATCCGCGCCGGTACTTCTACCCATCGCTGGATACCCTCGAATATCTGCAGCCGCAGATCCCGCAAACCGAATCCCGTGCCTTGAGTGAGCGTGTCCTGTGCCTGCCGATTTATCCAGGCCTGCAACGCGCTGATCAGGACAAGGTGATCAACACCATCATCGACGAATGCAGCTTCAGCAACGCCCATTACCAAAGCCCTGCCCTCGCTCAGGTCATCTAGTGGCTATGCAAACGAAACGCTCCGTGGTCCGCAACACTGCATTGAACTATGCCGGGCAGGCCTACGTCTTGCTGGTCGGTATCCTGATCATGCCGTTCTACCTCGGCCACCTGGGTGCCGAGGCCTACGGCCTGATCGGGTTCTTCGCGGTCATGCAGGCATGGTTGCAATTGCTTGACGCAGGCCTGTCGCCCAGCCTGGTGCGTGCCGTCGCCCACCAGCAAGGTACGCCGGCCAGCGAACGTAATTCGGGACATCTGCTGCGGTCGTTCGAGATTATTTTTCTACCCCTGACCCTGTTGTGCTGCGTCACGATTTACCTGAGCAGCCCGTGGATTGCCCTGCAATGGCTCAATGCCAAAGAGTTGCAACCGCAAACCTTGATTCATTGCATCAGCCTGATGGGTGTGGTGATAGCCCTGCGCCTGTATTCGACGCTCTACAAAAGCGGCATCCAGGGCCTGGAGCAGCATGGCTGGCTCAACCTGGCCAATATCATCATTGCCACCCTGCGCTACTTCGGCGGCCTGCTGCTGGTCAGCGTCTACTCCCAGGACCCGGCGGACTTCTTCGAGTTTCAGGTTGCAGTAGGCTTGATCGAAACCTTGATGTTTGCCGGGCGCGCCTATCAGCAAATGCCGACGCCGCACTGGCTCAGCGGGTTCAACTGGCGACTGGTCAAACCGATCATTCCGTTTGCGGCGAGCATGTCATTCACGGCGGTGCTGTGGATCGTCCTGACACAGATCGACAAAGTGTTGCTGTCCGAGCAGCTGCCGCTGGACCAATACGGCTACTTCTCATTGGTGGCGCTGATCACCACCGGGATCTTGATGCTGACCAATCCGCTGGTGCAAACCCTGCTGCCGCGCCTGACCGTATTGATGGCAGAAGGTCGCCGCGACGATATGCACCGGCTGTTTCTGGCCGCCAACCGCTTCGTCTGCACGTTTCTGTTTCCGCTGGCTGCGGTGATTGCCTTGCATGCCCAGCCCTTGATCTACGCCTGGACCGGCGATCAGGTCGCGGCGCAATGGAGCCGTTCGATCCTGTGCTGGTACGCGTTGGGCAGCGCGATCATGGCCGTCAGCGCGTTTCAGTTCTATCTGCAATACGCCTACGGGAAAATGAATCTGCACGTCCGGTACAGCATCGTTTCAGCGGTGATCACCGTTCCGGTGGTGTTCCTGGCGATTCATTACCAAGGCGCTTATGGCGCTGCACTGGCCTGGTTTTTCCTGCGCATCGTGTCGTTCGCGGTATGGCCGATGATCGTTCACAACCACCTGGCGCCGGGCATTCACGGCACGTGGTTACGCGACATCCTGCGCATCAGCCTAATGACCGGCGTCGGCCTGGCAATCAGCGAGCCAATGTTTCGCATGATCGCGGCCGACGACCGTTTCAGCGTGTTCGCCGGTCTGGCGGTCAGCGGCTTGATCACCCTGATCGTCGTGGCGGCCAGCGACAAACCGCTGGCTTCGAGACTTTTCATTTTGTTCAGCAAACCGAGTACCTGAGCCATGGATGACAAGACATTAGAAACGTCCACTGCCCCGTCCCAGCCACCGCTAGTGAGCATCGTCTGCCCTGCCTACAACCAGGGAGCGTTTATCGCTCAGACACTGGACAGTTTTCTGGCACAACAGACGACATTCAGTTTTGAAATCCTGATCAACGACGATGCCTCCACCGACGGCACGGCACAGATCATCGCCGAATACACCGAGCGTTATCCGACGATCATCAGGCCGTTCTATCAAACGGTGAATCAGTACCAATATGGCAAGCCCTGCGTGCCAGGCCTGTTTGCCAAAGCCCGGGGCCGTTACATCGCGTACTGCGAAGCCGACGACTACTGGACCGATCCGCGCAAACTGCAAATCCAGGTGGACTTCCTGGAAAGCCATCCGGACTACGTCATCACTTATCACGACGCGGTGGCGTTCGACAGCGAAGGCGAGAAAGGCATCCAGTTGCAGGGCAAGTTACGCGGCGATGCGACGGCTCTGCAACTGCAGAAGGCCCGGCCGATTTCGACCCTGACCGTGTGCTTTCGCAACATGATCAGCATCCTGCCGCCAGAGCTGCTGATGCCGGTCGCCCCGCTCAATGACATGTGCTGGTGGTCGCTGCTCGGGGCTTTCGGCAAAGGCAAGTTTCTCGCGCAGATCAAACCCGCTGCCTACCGCGTGCATCCGGGCGGCATTTTCTCGATGCGTACCCATAAACGAAAGCTTCATATGAGCCTGCAAACCTGTAGCAGTCTGGCTAACTACTACAACCGGCAGGGCAATCAGGAGCTGTACGAATACTTCCTTATGCAAACCATCGGCCTGGCGATTTCCGCACTGGCGCCGGTGCATAAGCTGCAGGCGCTGTTGATGGTGGCGCGAAATTTCACCGTCAACCTCGGCAAGCGGCTCATGCCTTCGATAAGCAAGGGCCATGTTCAGTAACGTTCTGGTGATCTGCATCGGCAACATCTGCCGCAGCCCCATGGCTGAAGCGCTGTTGCGCCAGCGGGTGCTGGCGCTGGATGTGCAGATCGCCTCGGCGGGCACGCACGCGATGCTCGATTCGCCAATCGACCCGCTGGCTCAGGCGGTTTTGCAGATGCACCAGGTGCCAACACTCAGGCACCGCGCCCGCCAGATGGATCGCGACATGTTGCACCAGGCCGAGCTGATCCTGCTGATGGAAAACGCCCAACTCAAAAGCGTTTTGAGGATGGCACCCGAAGTTCGCGGCAAGACTTTTCTGATTGGCAAATGGCAACAACAAATGGAAATAGCCGACCCCTACCGGCAACCAAAATTAGCCTTTGAACAGACCTACGAGCACCTCTCGCGATGTGTCGACGACTGGCTACCTTATCTTCAGTCAGGAGAAACAAGATAAATGACCGCTATGAACCGTTCTTCCCTGGACTACTACCAGGACTCCCGGATCGATTTGGCAACTATCTTGCGCACGTTATTCGACCATAAGGGCCTGATCCTCTCAATTGTCGGGCTGTTCTGCCTGGTCGGGCTGGCCTACGCGATACTTGCCGAGCCGATCTATCAGGCCAACGCGATGATCCAGATCGAGCCAAAGAAAATCGGCATCGAAGGCACTCCGGAAGTTTCCAACAAACCGATGTCGGTGTCTCAGGCGACTACCGAAATCGAGCTGATCAAGTCGCGGGCAGTGCTGGGCAAGGTGGTTGATGACCTCAAGCTGAACATCGTGCAGCGTCCCGATTACTTCCCGATGATCGGCGGTTACCTCAGCCGCACGTTCAAGCCAGAGCGGCCGGGCCAGTTCGCCGAACCGTGGTTCGGCATGAGTCAATACGCCTGGGGCGGCGAGAAGCTCGACGTCTTCCAGCTTGAGGTTCCCGAAGATCTGTTGGGTGAAAAACTGACCCTCGTCGCAGGTAAGCCAGGCTTCTTCACACTGTATGACAAGGACCACAACCAGATTCTCAGCGGCGCCGTCAACCAGACCGTCGAAGGCCATGGCGCGAAGATCCAGGTCGCCACGCTCAATGCCCGGCCAGGGACTGAATTCACGGTTTCCAAACTGCGCACGTTAACCGCCGCGCTCAATTATCAGGAGCGCCTGAAAATCACCGAAGCCGGTAAGGACTCGGGGATCATCTACCTGGCGTTGCAGGACCCGAACCCGGAAAAGGCCAACAAGATCGTTGATGAAATCAGCCGTCTTTACGTACGTCAGAACGTCGAACGCAGTTCCGCCGAGGCCGCCCAACGCCTGGACTTCCTGCGCTCGCAACTGCCGGCCGTACGCAAGCAGCTGGAAGCGTCGGAAGTCGCCTTGAACAACTTCCAGACCAGCGCCAAGTCGGTGGATCTGAGCATCGAAACCAAGGGCGTCCTGGATCAGGTCGTGAAGCTGGATTCGATGCTCTCGGAACTCAAGATGCGCCGCGTCGAACTGGAGCGGCTGTACACCCGCGAACACCCGAACTATCGCGCCTTGATGAGCCAGATGAGCCAGCTGGAAGCGCAAAAACAGGGCCTGCTGAAAAAGATCGAAACTCTGCCTGAAACCCAGCAGGAATTGCTGCGCCTGACTCGCGACATGCAGGTCACCAGCCAGACCTACACCTTGATGCTGAACAAAAGCCAGGAGCAGGACATTCTGCGCGCTGGCAGCATCGGCAATGTCCGCATCATCGACAACGCCGACGCCAACGTGGAAGAGCCGGTCAAGCCGATGAAGAAACTCATCGTGCTGATTGCGACGTTGCTGGGTGCGCTGGTCGCGGTCGCCACAGTGTTCGTTCGCCAGGCGTTCTATCGCGGCGTGGACAACCCTGAAGTCATCGAAAACATCGGCATGCCGGTGTACGCATCCCTGCCCTACTCGCGCCAGCAGGAACGTCTGGAAAAGAACAATCAAAGCCGCACGGCCAGCAAGGAATCCCGACTGCTGAGCGTATCGGCACCGACCGAACTGGCAGTGGAATCCCTGCGCAGCCTGCGTACCAGCCTGCATTTCGCAATGCTCGAAGCACGCAACAATGTGCTGATGATTTCCAGCCCGTCGCCGGGCGCAGGCAAGTCATTCGTTTCCAGCAACCTGGCGGTGATCATCGCCCAGACCGGCAAGCGCGTGCTGCTGATCGACGCCGATATGCGTAAGGGTTACCTGCACAAGGTGTTCGGCCTGCAACCCAAGCACGGTCTGTCCGACACACTGGCCGCGCGCCTGAAAAGCACCGAAGTCATCCATCACACCGAAGTGCGCAACCTGGATTTCATTTCCTGCGGTTTCGCGGCGCCCAATCCTTCGGAGCTGTTGATGCATGACAACTTCAACAAGATGCTCACCGAGCTCTCGCCGCTGTATGACCTGGTGCTGGTCGACACGCCGCCGATCCTGGCCGTGACCGACGCCACTCTGGTCGGTCGCCAGGCCGGTACATGCCTGTTGGTCACCCGTTTCGGTCTGACTTCGGTCAAGGAAATCGAAGCCTGCAAGCGTCGACTTGGTCAAAACGGTGTAGTCATCAAGGGCGCCATATTCAATGGCGTGCTACGCAAGGCTTCGACCGCAGATTACGACTGTGCCGCCTACGGATACGACTACAGTCCAGTACGCAAATAACGAGCAAAGATCACCCAACACACTAAAGGAGTTACGCATGGCCAGGACCATAGCAATGATGCAGCCATACCTCTTCCCCTACCTGGGCTATTTTCAATTGATCGCAGCAGCAGATGTCTTCGTCCTGGGAGACGATCTGCAATATATCCGCTCCGGCTGGGTCAATCGAAACCGCATTCTGAACAACGGCGAGGCGAAGCTGATTACCTTCCCGCTGAAAAAGGATCGCTTCGAGCTGCCGATCATGCAGCGCCAGTTCATCGACACCTTCAGCGACGAAGCCGAACGCCTGATCAACATCATTACCCAGAACTATCGCAAGGCGCCGTACTTCGAACAGGTCATGCCTTTGGTAACGCGCCTGATCCGCTTTGCGCAGCAGAATCTCGCGCTGTACGCCGAGCACGTCATCCGCGAGCTGTGTGCGTATCTGCACATCGTGACGCCGATTCTGCGCGGCTCGGACCTGAAGCTGAACTCGTGCACCGACAGGCAGGACCGGGTGATCAATATCGCCCATACCTTTGCCGCCACGACCTTTCTCAATCCCATCGGTGGTGCCGAGCTGTACGACCGCGACCTGTTCGCCAGAAATGGCCTGCTGGTGCGCTTTTTCAAGATGGATGAAGTGGTCTACCGGCAATTGGGCAAGCCGTTCGTACCCAACCTGTCAATCATCGACGTGCTGATGTTCAACTGCGTCGAACAGGTCCAGGCCATGCTCGCCTGCTTCACCGTCAGCGATGGCGCCGGTGGGAATCAAGAGGATCTGCTGGCCGGGCTCGTCAGTCAGCAGGACGCCACCAAGCCCTCGTTCACACGCACCGCAGTGGAGTGAATGTATGTCTCAATTCAATAGCCCCGCCCGTTGGTACCTGATCCAGACCAAACCGCGTCAGGAGGCCCGCGCAGAAGAGCATTTGCAGCGGCAGAGCTTCGAATGCTATCGGCCGCTGAAGACAGGAGAGCCGAAAAAGCGCACGCCCAAAGTGGCAAGCGAAGAAGAGTTGTTCCCGGGCTACCTGTTCATCCGCATGGATCAGGTGCACGACAACTGGTACCCGATTCGCTCGACCCGTGGCGTGGCGCGCATCGTCACCTTCGGCGGCCATCCGGTTCCGGTCCAGGATGAACTCATCGAACAGATCCGCCAACGCTTGCATGAACCCGTCGCCAAAGTCGATTTCCGGCAAGGCGAGCGCGTGATGATCAAGGCTGGCGAACTGTGTGATATCGAGGCGATTTTCCTTGCCGCTGATGGCGCCGAGCGTGCCGTCATCCTGCTTAACCTGCTGCAGCGGGAACAGAAAGTGGTGTTGCCGATGAGCAGTCTGTTGCGGATGGAAGCCAGGGTCTAAGGCAACGTTTCGCCAGGCCCCGGTTGTTCACACGCACCGGGGTTGCAGCACTACCTTCATTTCTATTGCGGACGGAACCTCAGCATGACTCAACTCACGACATTGGTGACGCTCACCTATGGTGACCGTTTCAATTATTTGCACACCCTTGTCAGCCGCTCGCTGGAAAGCCCGTTGATTGACCGTGTGATCATCGTCAGCAACGCGTCCGTTGCCCCGCTGGAAAACCTGCGCACCACCTGGCCCGGCCAGGTCGAAGTTATCTATCTGGACAACAACACCGGTTCGGCCAAAGGTTACTCGGTGGGCATCAAGGCCGCACTGGATGCCGGTGCCGAATACATCTGGCTGATGGACGACGATAACGCACCGACGCACAACGCCATCGCGACTCTGCACACATGCCTGCGTCAGCTGGAAGAAATCGATGGCCGCGACAAGTCGGCGGTGCTTGGCTTTCGCCCAACTCATCAGGCTGACATTGCCGCTGGCGTTCCCGGTCGTTTCGCCATTCAGCGCCGCTCCAGCTTCTTCGGTTTTCACATTGCGCAACTGCCCTACAAGCTCTGGCGCCGCCGCCCCTGGGTGCATCCCCAGCGCAAGCAAGACAAGATCCCGATGGTGCAATTGCCCTTCGCCACCTACGGCGGCCTGCTTGCTCATCGCAGTCTTTATCAACGCATTGGCCTGCCCCTTGATGCCTTGATGCTGTATGCCGATGACAGTGAATACACCTGGCGCATCACCGCCGGTGGCGGACGCATATTCCTGGTGCCCGACGCGCTGCTCGACGACCTCGAAGACTCATGGAACATCAAGGCGCGCACCAGCAACATCTACGAGAGTTTCCTGCTGGGCGGTTCGGACCTCAGGGCCTATTACGGCGCCCGCAACCAGGCCTGGTTCGACAAGAACATCTGGGCCTCGTCGTCTGTGCTGTACAACCTCAACCGCTGGATGTTCTTCCGCCTGTTACGTCTGATCGCCAAACGCCGTGGCGCAGAAAAACGCCTGAACCTGATCGAAAAGGCCATTCAGGATGGCGAGGCAGGCGTGCTGGGCCTGAACCGCTCCTATCCCCTATGAAGTTGTTATTCATCTCGAGTCTTTACGCACCCAATATCGGGGGCGGTGCAGAGATCATCCTGCAACGCACCGTCGAAGGCCTGTACAAGCGAGGCTACAAGGTCGCGGTACTGGCGACCGGAGCCGAGTCCGGCCTCAAGGAGGAGATGATCAATCAAGTCAGGGTGTACCGCGCAGGGCTGCGCAACTTCTACTGGCATTTCAGGGATCAGCGCCCTGGGAAACTGGCGCGGTTGGGCTGGCATCTTCGCGATCGATATAACGGCGGCATGCGCGAATACGTAAGGCGGGTGATCAAGATCGAGAAGCCCGACCTGGTGGTCTGTCACAACCTCACCGGCTGGTCCGTGTCGGCATGGGATGAAATCACCGCCGCCGGCAAACCGATCGTGCAGGTGTTGCACGATCTGTATCTGCTCTGCCCGAGCAGCACCATGTTCAAAGACGGCGAAAGCTGCCGCAACCAATGCGGCCGCTGCGAACATTTTCGCAAAGGCCATGATGATCGCTCGGCACAGGTCGATACGGTGGTGGGTGTCAGCCGCTTCATGCTCGACACCCTGCAGGACAACGGCTATTTCAAGAACGCCCTTGGCTTTGTTGTACATAACGCCAGCCCTTGCCCTCCCTTGCTGGTCAAGGCCAAAACCAATCCGCAACCGGAGGCCAGGAAAGCGCCGCTGCGCTTCGGCTTCATGGGCACGCTCTCGGAGCCTAAAGGCGTGCGCTGGCTGATCGAGCAATTCCGCGCACTGCCTTTTGACGCGACGCTGCAGATCGCCGGTCGCGGGCAATTGGACGACGAAGCCCGCTTCAAGACAATGGCAGCGGAATCGCCCCGTATCAGCTTTGTCGGCTATCAGAAACCCGAGGCGTTTTATAAACAGATCGATGTGGCCATCGTGCCGTCGATCTGGAATGAACCGTTCGGCATGGTCGCCGTTGAGGCCTGCGCTTATGCAAAGCCGGTGATTGCCAGTCGCATGGGCGGCCTGCAGGAGATTATCCAGGACCAGCTCAACGGTTTGTTGTGCAGCCCGGACGATCCGGATTCCCTGGGGCTGGCCATGCTCAAACTGCACCAGCAACCGGCTTTGCTGGCACGTTTGAGTTCCCAGGCCCGAGTCAGCGTTGCTTCGCTGCTTGACATGGATCTGATGCTCGACAGCTACCAGAGTATTTTTGCCCAGACCCTGCTGGACAGGATCGTACGGCACGATGAGCCGTCGATTTCAGGCTCCAGCCAGGTCGATCGCCCAACATAAGGAAGTGTTATCCATCGGCCCGTGACTCACCTGAGCAAGCGCTCCGGACCGTGCCTCTTCATTGAGACAAAATATGCCCAAGCCGCCCATCGCCCGATCGCGACCGCTGACGATGCTTGTGATTTGCCTGTTCATGAGCTGTATGGCAATTGCCGATGAGCGATTCATCATCGGCGTCGATACTCACTTGATGAACAAAAGCAGCTCGTCGGCCAAGGCACTGCAACTGCTCGAAGAAGCCGGAGTCGATTCGGTACGCGATGATGCCTACTGGTCGACGGCCGAACCCCGACGCGGCATGTTGCGCATCGACCCGGCCTGGCAAGCCTATTTGAGCAAGGCCCAGGAACATCGACTGCGACCCTTGCTGGTATTGGGTTATGGCAACACCTATTACAGCAACTACGCCAAGCCTCGTACTCCACTGGTCAAGGAAGGTTTTGGCAACTACGTGTCATTCGTTACTCGGGAACTGGCTGACAGCGTGGATTTTTACGAAATCTGGAATGAGTGGGATAAAGAAAACCCCGTGGACCCGGGCTTCGCCACGGACTACAGCAACCTGGTGGAAGAAACCGCGCAGCGCATCCGTCAGCAGAAGAAACCAGTGACGATCCTTGCCGGCGCGGTGACCAGCCTCGGTATGGATCTGGGTTTCGCCGATCGCCTGGTGGAGGCTGGCGTACTCAACCACGCCGACGGCCTTTCCCTGCATCCTTATGTGCATTGCCGGCATGAGGAACGGCATACCCCGGAACGCTGGATAGCCTGGCTGCGCTGGGTGGACGCGGATCTCAGGGCCTTGGCCTCGCGCCCGGTGCCCTTGTACCTGACCGAGATGGGCTGGCCCAGCAACACCGGCAAATGCGGCTTGAGCGAACAGACCCAGGCCGCCTATCTGGCGCGCAGTTTCTTCCTGGCTCAAACGCTGCCGGATATCAAAGGGTTGTGGTGGTACGACCTGTTCAATGATGGCAATGACATCAATGATCCAGAGCAGAACTTCGGTCTGCTCAAACAGGATCTGACGTTAAAACCGTCATACCTGACCCTCAAGGCAATCAGCCCGATTTTGCATGATTACCGCTACGACGCCGAAAAAAGCCGCGAGCTGGATTCAACCTATCTGCTGCGCTTTGCCAAAGGTTCGGAGCAGGCGTTGGTGGCCTGGACAACCGGTGAGCCGCGCCTGATTCGGGTCGAGGCAAGCAGCGTACAGCGCGGCAACGTCCTGCTGATCGACAGTGGCAAACCGGGCAAAGGGCTGATCGATACCGGCATTGCCTGGGACTGCAACGACAGCCGTTGTTCGGCCCAGGTGCCCATCGACGAATTTCCGAAAATCATCAGCCTGGGCAGTAAGCCACCGCTGTTTGCCCAATGAGTTATGAGTCCAATAACTACGGCGCACAGCGCCCAGGTATCGCGCAGTGCGAGCAGCCCATCGGTCAAGGCCTGCTTGCGCGAACCCGTCAATCGACCCAATTCTCTTTTCAGGTCGCGCCCCAATGATTGTGATCAATGCCCGTTTTCTGACCCAGGAAATACGCGGAGTACAGCGTTTCGCCGAGCAGACCTGCCTGGCCCTCAAGCAGCTGCGAGACGATGTGGTTTTCGTCGCTCCCCACGACATCAAGTTGCACGAAAGCGCAAAAGCGCTGAACGTTCAATGCATCGGTCGCAACAGCGGCCACCTGTGGGAACAACTGGATTTGCCGCTGTACCTGTACCGCCATGGCAGCCCGTTACTGGTCTCGCTGACCAGCACCGCGCCGATCTGGTACAGCAACCAGATAGCAACCCATCTGGACATCAATTACATACGCTACCCGCAAAGTTATTCCCGAGCGTTTCGCACCGCTTACCGCGCCCTCACTCCGGTGCTGCTGTCGCGGCTCAAGGCGCTGATGACCGTGAGCCAGTTTTCCAAGGGCGAGATTGCAAGCTTTTATGGCTTCCCGGAGAACCGGATCTACGTCATCCCGGCGGCGGTCAGCGAGGCGTTCGTACCGGCACATTCTGCTGCCGATCAGCCTGAATACCTGCTGGCGGTTTCTTCGCCCAGCGCGCACAAAAACTTCAACCGCATGATCCAGGCGTTCCTCAGCCTGCGCGGTCAGGAAAACATTCAGCTGCATATCGTCGGTGGCGGCAACGATGTTTTCGCTGACCCCAACCTGCAACGTCTGGCCAGCCGCGATCCGCGCATCCGCTTTCTGGGACGACTCAACGACGCTGAACTGATTGCGCAGTATCAGGGCGCGACGGCTTTTGTTTTCCCCTCGCTGTATGAAGGGTTCGGCATTCCGCCCCTTGAGGCCCAGGCCTGCGGTTGCCCGGTATTGGCCGCCAACGCCGCGTCAATTCCGGAAGTGCTGCAAGCCAGCGCGTTGTACTTCGACCCGCTGGACGTCAGCCACATGGCCGCGGCCATGGAGCGCATTCTGACCGACCTGCCGTTGCGGCAATCCTTGCGGCGTCGTGGCTTGACCAACGTCCGGCGCTTTTCCTGGGAGGAATCAGCACGCCGGGTATCGCAACGCATCGACGCGCTGGTCAACGCGCAATCCGATCCCGTGCCGTCAGCTCGCGGCGCGGTTACTGACTCCTCTTCCGGCAAGTCTTGAAGCGCCGAGGGAAACGGTCAGTGCTTTCACTGCATGGATAACGCCTGGCTCACCAGGGCAAACAACTCAACAACGACACGCCAAGACGCAGCCTGCCCACGTCTGCAGTGGAGCATGTGCCAATAGAAGGGAAACCCAATGAGAATAGCTATAGTCCACGACTGGCTGGTGACTTACGCCGGCGCCGAACGCGTACTGGCGTCGCTGCTGAAGGTCTGGCCCGAGGCCGATCTGTTTTCCGTGATTGACTTTCTCAGCGACCAGGATCGCGCCCATCTTGGCGGCAAGGTCGCCAAAACCACGTTTATCCAACGCCTGCCCAAAGCCAGGACTCACTATCAACGTTATCTGCCACTGATGCCGCTGGCCATCGAACAACTTGACCTGTCGGGCTATGACTTGATCATCAGCAGCAGCCACGCCGTGGCAAAAGGCGTGCTCAGCGGCCCTGATCAATTGCACATCAGCTACGTACATTCGCCCATTCGTTATGCCTGGGACCTGCAGCATCAATATCTGCTGGAATCCGGAATGAGCACCGGCTTCAAGAGCAAATTGGCACGCATGGTCCTGCACTACATCCGCATGTGGGACCAGCGCACGTCAGCTGGCGTGGACGACTTCATTGCCAATTCGTACTTCATCGGCGGGCGGATTTCCAAGGCCTATCGTCGCGATTCAACGGTGATTTACCCACCGGTGGATACCGTCAATTTCACGCCCCAGGACACCAAGCAGGACTATTACTTCACCGCGTCGCGCATGGTCCCCTACAAACGCATGCCGATGATCATCGAGGCGTTCGCGGCCATGCCGGACAAGCGCCTGATCGTGATCGGCGACGGCCCGGAAATGGCCAGGGCCAAAGCCATCAACGCACCCAACGTCACGCTGCTCGGGTATCAGCCGTTCGCGGTATTGCTGGAGCACATGCGCAATGCCAAAGCCTTTGTCTTCGCTGCCGAAGAAGACTTCGGCATCAGCCCAGTGGAGGCCCAGGCCTGTGGCACGCCAGTAATCGCGTTCGCCAAGGGTGGCGCTCTGGAAACCGTCTGCGGTCTGGATCATCCGCAGCCAACCGGGGTGTTTTTTCATCAGCAAACCATGGCCGCCGTGGTCGCCGCCGTGGGCGAGTTCGAAGCCGCACAGTCGCGGATCACTGTTCAGGCCTGCCGAGCCAATGCCGAGCGGTTCTCTTGCGAGCGATTTGAGGAGGAAATCAAATATTTCGTCGAAAGCCGCCTGGCCGCCGCACGTCTGGCACGTCAACCGGCGCAATACCGCATGCCGCAAGCCACCCCGATCCTGGTCAACAGCGACCTGAGTGCACGTGTCGTCCCGATCAAATCTGTCTGAGCGAGCAACGTCTATGCGTACGCAAGTTCGCGGCATTCTTCATGCGCATCAATCCCTGCTGTCGGTTGCCCATCGCCTGCTGGATCTGACAGTGATCGTGCTTGGCGGTTACTGGCAAAGTCGGCAGGATCCATCGGTATCCAGTGCCGAAGCCTGGCTGCAGATACTGCTGGCGGTGCTGGTCTTTCACTGGCTCAGCGAATTTCACCAAATGTACGGCTCATGGCGCGGCGAACGCATCCTTCGCGAGCTGACCAAGGTGTTCAATTACTGGGGACTGACCTTCGTCATCCTGCTGTGCGTGGATTACCTGCTGCTCAACCATGGGCAATTGCCGGATGACAGCCAGATGACCTGGTTCGCCTCGGTACTGGCGGTGCTCTGCGGCTATCGGTTGTTGATTCGCAGCGTCCTGCATGGCTTGCGGCGGCGTGGTTTCAACACCCGTCGGGTGGCCATCGTCGGCACCGGTCACGTCGGCGAGCGCCTGGCGGAATCGATTTCCGGCGCGCCCTGGATGGGCCTACAATTGCTGGGTTTCTACGATGTGCAGCCACAGCAGCTGGATGCCAACGGCATCGAGCCTCAGGTTCCGGTGCTGGGTGACCTGAACCAACTGATCGAAGATGCGCGCCAGGGCCGTATCGACAAGGTTTACATCACCCTCGGGATCGACGGCCAACCGCATTTGCATGATCTGGTCAAAGGCCTGAGCGATACCACGGCGTCGGTGTATGTGATTCCTGACGTGTTCATGTTCGAACTGCTGCACGCCCGCAGCGAGAGCATCAATGGCCTGGCCAGCATCAGCATTTTCGACTCGCCCATGGACGGCGCGTGGAGTCTGGTCAAACGTATCGAGGACATTCTGCTGTCCAGCGTCATCCTGCTGATGATTGCCCTGCCGCTGCTGCTGATTGCCATCGCGATCAAGCTCACCTCCCCCGGCCCGGTGCTGTTTCGCCAGCGTCGCTACGGGCTGGATGGCAAGCCGATCATGGTCTGGAAATTTCGCAGCATGAACGTGCAGGAAAACGGCGAAGTGGTTCGCCAGGCCACGCGCAACGACTCACGCATCACACCGCTGGGCGCGTTTCTGCGGCGCACATCACTGGATGAGCTGCCACAGTTCTTCAATGTGCTGCGCGGCGACATGTCCATCGTCGGTCCGCGGCCACATGCGGTGGCGCATAACGAGCAATACCGCAAGCAGGTCAACGGTTACATGCTGCGCCACAAGGTCAAACCAGGCATCACCGGCTGGGCGCAGATCAATGGCTGGCGCGGCGAAACCGACACTCTGGACAAGATGCAGAAGCGCGTCGAATTCGACCTCGAATACATCGAGCACTGGTCGCTGTGGCTGGATCTGAAAATCATTCTGTTGACCCTGTTCAAAGGTTTTCTGAACAAGAACGCCTTCTGAACCCAATCATTCCCACAAGAACAATGCTCGGGGCTACACGCTCCGCGGGAGGTGCGCGCATCCGCAAAATCACACATGAAGTCAATGTCGGTGTTGGTAAGGGAAGCAATGAAATCACTGTGGTGCCAAGCGCACCTTTAGGAAGGAAGAATTATATGAAGCTAACCCTAGCTGTTGTGCTGCTCTCCAGTCTGATTTTGCAAGGCTGCGCTTTCGCACCCGGGCAGCACATGACTCCAAGTGACGTTGAAAAGAAAGACCCGGACGGTCCGGATGTCCATCTGGTCAACATAACTCCGCTAACGCTGAAACAGCAGCGACAGCAAGCAACGGCCGCCACCAAGCCATTGCCAACCGAACTGCTGAACTACAAGACTCCCGAGTACATCGTGGGCCCAGGTGACACACTGTTGGTGATCGTCTTCGAACACCCAGAGTTGACAGCACCCGGTTCCCAGGACCAACTCGATGCCAACAGCCGGGAAGTATTGAGCGACGGCACGCTCTATTTCCCTTACGTCGGCAGAATCCAGGCAGGCGGCAAAACAGTCGGGCAGATCCGCGAACAATTGCGCATGGGCCTGTCGCCGCAGTACACCGAGGTCAAGGTCGACGTCAAAGTCCTGCGCTACAACAGCCAACGCGTATTGCTCTCCGGCTCCTTCAAATCCCCCGGCCCGCAATCGATCACCAATATCCCTTTAAGTCTGGTCCAGGCAATCAGTACTGCTGGTCTTGACCTGACCGATGCCAACCTCGCAGGTCTGACCCTGCGCCGCGATGGCAAGGACTACGTGATCGACGTCGATGCGCTTAACCGCAAAGACTCGCAACTGAGCAAAATCTTTCTCAAGAACGGCGATTACCTGCACTTGAACAGCAACTCGAAGAACAAGATCTACGTCATGGGCGAAGTCCAGCGGCCACAGGTCATTTCCTTCGGCACCACCAGCGTGACACTGCTTGAAGCCCTGGGTAATGCCGGCGGCCTGAGCCCGGACAGCGCTGACGGTGATGCGGTGTATGTCATTCGCGGAGCCGACAATCAGGCGAACGTCGGTGCCACTGTCTACCATCTCAATGCCGAAAAACCGACCGCCTACATTCTGGCCAAAGACTTCGAACTCGCCGCTCAGGATGTGGTGTTCGTAGGCCCGGCCAACATCACCCGCTGGAGCCGCTTCGTCAGTCAACTGCTGGGCTCGGCCAACGTCATTCAGACCGGCGCTGCGTTCCGCAACTGATTCCTCGGCATCGCGCAACAAAGCAACAGAACGTCCCCGCATATGCCGACTGCGGGGATTTTTTTTGCCTGCGATCTGGCGGGCAAACAAGGCCGCCAAGTGTTGTCCAGGCAACAGTCATTCAACAGTTAATCATCCATGCAGCACTGCGCGCATTCACCGGAGATTTTATAATTCGATATTAAGTCTTTAAATTCAATCAGTTAGGTTAATTCAAAGAGCTGGCATGCATGCTGCTTTATCACACAGACGCTTAAGTAAGGAATACCGCATGTTAGTCGTTTCACTCTCCGGCAGCCCCGCTCTCAAATCCCGTTCCGGCGTTGTGCTCGAACACGCACGGCGCTGGCTACAGAACCATGGCGTGGATGTCACCACGTTGCGCATCCGTGATTTCAACGCAGAAGATTTGCTGTTCGGGCATTTCGACAGCCCGCAAGTGATCGACTTTATCGAAGCGGTCAAAAAGGCCGATGGCCTGCTGATCGGCACACCGGTCTACAAGGCGTCATTCTCCGGGGCACTGAAAACCCTGCTGGATCTGCTGCCGGAGCGCTCGCTGCATGGCAAAGTCGTGCTGCCACTGGCAACCGGCGGCAGCATCGCCCACATGCTCGCCGTGGACTACGCGCTCAAACCTGTGCTGTCGGCGCTCAAATGCCAGGAAGTGCTGCACGGAATTTTTGCCATCGACACGCAGATCAGCTACGCCGACAACGAACTGGGCGGCGAGCTGGACGAGATACTGACCGAGCGTTTGCAAGAAGGGCTGGAGCATTTCTATCTCGGCCTGCAACACCGTTTGCAAGCGCGGCAGAAGCAGGCCGGCGGGCATTTGCGCCTGGCTTTATAAGCAGTCGAATCAGCCTTCCAGCAGCGGATACAACGACAGCACCAGCAGGGTCGCCATCACGCCGTTGAACACCCGCAGCCAGAACGGATCACGCAGGGCATTACGTAACAGACTGCCGCAGCCGGCCCAGACGCAGACACTCGGCGCGTTGATCAAGGCGAAGACTGCGGAAATCACCAGGACGTTGGTGAAGTAACCCTGCAACGGCGTGTAAGTGCTGATGGCGCCTACCGCCATGACCCAGGCTTTGGGGTTGACCCACTGAAACGCTGCCGCTTGCAGAAAGGTTTGCGGTTTGCCCTCATGGCCCTCTGCATCCGAAGCCGGGCCGGAGGTCGCGATTTTCCAGGCCAGGTACAGCAGATAAGCGGCGCCGGCGTAACGCAATACGGTGTACAGCAACGGATAGGTCTTGAACGCTGCGCCCAAACCCAGGCCGACAGCCAGCACCAGGCTGAAAAAGCCACAACTGATACCGAGAATATGCGGGATCGAACGGTTGAAACCAAAGTTCACACCAGAGGCCAGCAACATCATGTTGTTCGGACCGGGTGTAACCGAGGTGACAAACGCAAACAGCGCGAATGCCAGCAGCAAATCGAAAGAGAGCGTCATGAACCGATCCGTGGAGTTAAGGGCAGGCCATCAACCCTAGCGGAGCGTCAGTTCAAAACACACGAACAGTTGGGGAAAAGTTGGAGCAGTACAGTTTTTGATTTACTGCCACTGCTCACGACTGTTATAGCGACTCAACCTTGACGATCCTGGCTGACTTCAGCGCGTTCGACGCTGATCTCACCGTGATTGTCGAAGGAACGCACCGCTTGCAGCGTAGGTTCAGCCATCAACTGGGCTTTCCTTGCTTGATACTCATCGAACGACAAACCGCGACGGTTCAGGTCTTCAAGCGCCAACTGATGGGTTTCTTCAGCGGTGTAAGGGCGCAGTTCGACAGCGTGGTGGGTCGAGCAACCCGAAACAACAGCGACGCAAAGTAACAGGGCAACGGCGAGAATGCGGTTCATGGGAGTCTCCAATATGACTCGTTCGGGAATGAGCCAAGGCTACGCCCGCCACCGTTTTCGCAGAAATCACTGCTCTTGATAGTCGTTATTGTCGGGGAGGTTCAACCGCACTGTGGGAGCGAGCTTGCTCGCGAAACAACGTTGCAGACGCTGAATCTGAGCAGGATGTACCGGCCCCTTCGCGAACAAGTTCGCTCCCACACAGACTGCACAGGTATCGTGCTTCAACAGGATCAATTCCTGGAGCTATTCACGGCAACCACTGCCACAAGTTCCCACCAGACCCACCACCGAGACAATGGTCTGCAACACGGACCAGACCAGACATCACGAAAATGATCGGCACCATCAACACCAGGCCGACTTATGGTGGTGATGGCAATCAGCCAACAGATGATCAAGCGGGTGTCATGCACAAGCCAGGCGGCTGAAGACGCATCCAAAGGGGTGGCTCCTTATCACCGGTTTCGGCAGAAATATTTAGTTGTAATTTTGCTGCACGATACCGGAAGGCCCTTGGGACCCATGTGGATTTTGTGACAGTTTCGCCCGCCGACCTTGTTCTAGAGCGCTTCAAGCCTGGGCTGTTGTGACTGCGCGCATTCGATCAAGACATCCCGAAGCGCTTGGGCAGCGGCCGATAGCTTGTGATCGGCGAGCATCATCAGACCGATCCGCCGCTCGATACGCGGTTCGACCAGGGCAATGCAGCGCGCACCCAATTCCTGCATCTGCTGAATGCACAACGACGGTACCGCGCTGACCCCAAGCCCGTTAGCCACCATGCGTCCGACCGTCGATAGTTGATGGCTTTCAAACGCCACCGACAATTTGCCGTGCTGCGCTTCCAGACTCTGCTCCAGCAGCAGACGCACGGCGGAAGGTCGTTGCAGGGCAATGAAGTCTTCTTGCAACAACTCCTCCCAGCTCAGTTCGGCACGCTGGGCAAGGGGCGAATCCAGCGGCACCACGGCGACGAAGCGGTCGGTATAGAACGGCGTGAAGACCAGCGAATTGCCCGCCTCGGGCTCGAAACCGATGCCCAGCTCCACGCGCCGATGACGAACCATCTCCAGCACTTCTTCGTTGATCAGGTCATGCACCGCCACGTTGACCCGTGGGTAGCGACTGCGAAACACCTTGAGCGCGCCGGGCAGCAGATTGCCCGCAAAAGAAGGCATCGCCGCCACCGACACCCGGCCCAGTTGCAAGGTAAAGCGCTGACGCAGCAGCTCTTCGGCATTGTCCCAGTCGGCGAGCAATTGCCGCGCAAGAGGCAGCAAGGTTTCACCTTCCGGCGTGAGGCCGACGCTACGGGTGGTGCGACTGAGCAGTTGCCCACCCAAATCCTCTTCTAGACTCTTGATGGTCAGGCTCAGGGCCGGTTGCGAAAGGTGCAGCCGTTCCCCCGCCTGGGCAAAGCTCAGATGCTGCGCCACGGCCAGAAAAGCGCGAAGCTGCTTCACGTTCATATATTTGTTTTCTTTATTAATCCATCAGAAAAACAAAATTAACAAATCATTGGTCCCGAGAGAAGATGCAGCGAACGCTCCTCCGACGCCCAGGCAGTCGGTAACAACTATAAAAGGCGGATCAATCATGGCTGGACTCGACAAACGAGTTGCGACTTATCAAGAAGCCCTTGCTGGGCTGACCGACAACATGACAGTGCTTTCCGGTGGATTTGGCTTGTGCGGCATCCCGGAAAACCTCATCGCAGAAATCAAACGCATGGGCGTCCGAGGCCTGACCGTTGTTTCCAACAACTGCGGCGTCGACGGCTTTGGCTTGGGCATCCTGCTCGAAGACCGGCAGATCCGTAAGATGATCGCCTCCTACGTCGGTGAAAACGCCCTGTTCGAGCGCCAGTTGCTCAGTGGCGAACTGGAAGTCGAACTTACTCCCCAAGGCACCCTCGCCGAGAAAATGCGCGCAGGCGGCGCCGGCATTCCCGCGTTCTACACCGCTACCGGGTACGGTACGCCGGTGGCCGAAGGCAAGGAAACCCGTCAGTTCAATGGCCGCAATGTGATCCTTGAAGAGGCAATTACCGGCGACTTCGCTATCGTCAAAGGCTGGAAAGCCGATCACTTCGGCAACGTGGTTTATCGCCACACCGCGCAGAACTTCAACCCGGTGGTTGCCACCGCAGGCCGGATCACCGTGGTCGAGGTTGAAGAAATTGTCGAACCGGGTGTGCTGCTGCCTTCCGAAATCCATACGCCTGGCATCTACGTCAATCGGGTGATCCAGGGGACTTTCGAGAAGCGCATCGAACAGCGCACCGTACGCAAAGCCTGACGCCATCGCTTTGCGTTCTTCCGGCGCTTGCTTGTGCAGGCTGCGATAAAACAACAAAGAGATTTCAGACCATGGCACTTTCCCGCGAACAAATGGCTCAACGCGTCGCACGCGAACTCAAAGATGGCTTTTACGTGAACCTGGGCATCGGCATTCCGACCCTGGTTGCCAACTACGTGCCTGACGATATCGACGTGATGCTGCAATCGGAAAACGGCTTGCTGGGCATGGGCGCCTTCCCGACCGAAGAAACCATCGATGCCGACATGATCAATGCCGGCAAGCAAACAGTGACCGCACGTGTCGGCGCATCGATCTTTGACTCATCACAATCCTTCGCCATGATCCGCGGCGGCCACGTGGACCTCACCGTCCTGGGTGCTTTCGAAGTCGACGTGGAAGGCAACATCGCCTCGTGGATGATCCCCGGCAAGCTGGTCAAGGGCATGGGTGGCGCCATGGATCTGGTGGCCGGCGCCGACAACATCATCGTCACCATGACCCACGCGTCAAAGGATGGCGAGTCCAAGCTGCTGGACCGTTGCAGCCTGCCCCTGACCGGCGCTGGCTGCATTCGCAAAGTGTTGACCGACCTGGCTTACCTGGAAATCGAAAACGGCGCGTTCATCCTGCGCGAACGTGCGCCTGGGGTCAGCGTTGAAGAAATCATCGCCAAGACCGCTGGCAAATTGATTGTTCCGGATGATGTCGTGGAAATGACATTCTGATTTGTTAACCGTTTGCAGAAAATGTAGGCGTTCCAACCACCAAAAAATAACTACAAGAGGTAACCCCCGTGGCCGCCGATATCGAAGAAAGCCGCTATGCCCGTTTTGCCCTGCGGTGCGCAAAATTCGCGGAACGCTGGTTTCCTGACTCCTGGGTATTTGCTGCGTTGGCGGTGGTCATCGTCACGGTTGCGACCCTGGCCATGGGTGCCCGCCCCGCCGAAGCGGCCAAGGCGTTCGGTGATGGTTTCTGGAGCCTGATCCCGTTCACCATGCAGATGGCCTTCGTGGTGATCGGCGGCTATGTCGTCGCCAGTTCGCCGCCAGCGGTCAAATTGATTGATCGCCTGGCGCGTATCCCGAAAAACGGCCGCTCGGCCGTGGCCTGGGTGGCGCTGATTTCCATGGTCGCCTCGTTGCTGAACTGGGGCCTGTCGCTGGTCTTCGGTGGCCTGCTGGTGCGCGCTCTCGCTCGGCGGACCGACTTGCGCATGGATTATCGCGCGGCCGGTGCTGCGGCGTATCTGGGCCTCGGCGCGGTCTGGGCACTGGGCCTTTCTTCTTCGGCGGCGCAGCTGCAAGCCAACCCCGGCAGCCTGCCACCGTCGATCCTGGCAATTACCGGGGTCATTCCGTTCACCGAAACGATTTTCCTCTGGCAGTCCGGCGTGATGCTGGCCGTGTTGGTCATCGTCTCGCTGGTGGTGGCTTACGCCACGGCGCCCGGCCCGAACAGCGCCAAGGACGCCAAGGCCTGCGGCGTCGATCCGGCTTTCAGCCTGCCAGCCCTGCCCCCGCGCAGCCGTCCCGGCGAATGGCTGGAATACAGTCCGCTGCTGATTATCCTGATGGTATTGCTGGCGTCCGGCTGGCTGTTCAACGAATTCTCGACCAAACCGGCTATCACCGCGATTTCCGGTCTGAACACCTATAACTTCCTGTTCATCATGCTCGGCGCGCTGCTGCACTGGCGTCCACGCAGCTTTCTCGACGCCGTAACCCGCGCCGTGCCCACTACCACGGGCGTAATGATCCAGTTCCCACTTTACGGCTCGATTGCAGCATTGATGACGACGGTCAAAGGCAGCGACGCGCAAACCCTGGCGCATCACATCTCGACGTTCTTCACCAGCATCGCCTCCCACGACACCTATGCGCTGCTGATGGGTGTCTATTCGGCAGTGCTGGGCTTCTTCATCCCGTCGGGTGGTGGCAAGTGGATCATCGAAGCGCCCTACGTCATGCAGGTCGCCAACGAACTTCAATACCATCTGGGCTGGGCGGTGCAGATCTACAACGCTGCCGAAGCCTTGCCGAACCTGATCAACCCGTTCTACATGCTGCCGCTGCTGGGCGTACTGGGTCTGAAAGCCCGCGACCTGATCGGCTTTTCGTTCGTGCAATTGCTGGTGCATACGCCGCTGGTACTGTTTCTGTTGTGGGCGCTGGGTAAGACGTTGAGCTATATCCCGCCAATGATGCCCTGACTTGAGTCTGCGGCCACGCCTTGCACACCCACGTGCCGGGCGTGGCAACTCGGGCAATTCGGGTTAATCCTCAACCGTCTCATCGCCGTAATCCAGGGCGGCAACCTTGCCCAACAACTCACGCAGTTCACAGGCTTGCTGTTTGCCGAGTCTGGTTTCGAAGCACTGCTGAGCCTCTTCCCACAACGCTTGGGATTCGAGCAATTTATCCACACCACACTGGGTGAGCCGCACACGACGGCTGCGGCGGTCGTCGGTATCGACCTCCACTGACACCAGACCGTCACGCTCCAGCGGCTTGAGATTCTGCGCCAGCGCCGAGCGATCGATGACCAGAATCGCCGCCAGCTCAGTCATTGCCGGAGCCTGGTGGCGGGCGATCTGGATCAGGATCGAGCGCTGGGTCGAACGCAAACCACTGGGCGCCATGACGGCATCGTAGAGCTGGGAGATACGCCGGGTTGCCTTGCGCAAACTGGTGGCGTGACAAAGCACTTTGGGGGGCACCCGCAAACTGTCGGGAATGTGCAGTTCAGGTGCAGTATCGGGGCGGTGATTCATAAAATTTCCTGCCGGGAAACATCAGTCGGAAGTGGCACAGACCGGAATGCTGGCACAGCCTGACGCATTGCGACACTCACAGTGTAATCGCTGAACACTTCAAGGCCGCTCATGAACCCCGTCCAGTCGGCCCCGACCAATTACCGCGCCGGCCATCGCTCGGAGCAATTGCGTGCGATTCGGCGGACTTTCGAAATACAAGGCGCGATCAAGTGCCAACAATTGAAAGCTGTAGCGATGCGGACCGTGGCCCCGTAACGGGCTTGGCCCTGAATAAGTGGTGCTGCCAAAACTGTTGCGCCCCAGCGTCACCAACCCGCGAGAGGCGCTGCTCAAGGCGCCGACCGGCAAGCCGTTGAGTTCCGGCGTGATACCGACGGCAATGGCGTGCACGAAGGCAAACGGCAGCGCGGCATCGCCGTCTTCGATGATCAATGCCAGCTCTTTGGTGCCAGGTGGCAAACCGGTCCATTCAAGAGCAGGAGATAGATTACCGCCCGCTGCCGACCCCACATGAGACGCCGGTATCCGCTCCATCGAGGCGAATGCCGGGCTGCGCAGGTCGATATTGACCGGCGCAAACGCCACGGTTTTCTGATTCCAGATCAGTTTGTTTTCGGTCGCACTGCGTCCGCGCAACACTCGACCCAACAGACGACTCAGCATGTGACTTCCCCGGCTCATGGCAACAGTATGTAGAGGACGATAGCCCTACCCCGCCATTTACAGAAGCGTTGTCTCCGAGTCGACGTTTATAGGCAACTCGTTGGAGCGAGGCTTGCCCGCGAGTCGTAACTCCAGTCGACATATTTATCGTCTGAATTGACGCCTTCGCGGGCAAGCCTCGCTCCCACGGGTCAGCGAGATCAGCGAGATCAGCGACGGCGGCACTCCAGGCAGGCGCCAAGGAAAGCTGCAACCAGTGGCGGCAGACTTCCTGCCAGAGCCGCGCGCTCGGGCTGGAACAGGCTGGCGACGAAAAACGGATGGCCTTGCAGTTCGATGGCGCGAATCTCGCCGTTTTTATCCCTGCCGCTCACCCCCAACGCACCGGAAAACAGCTCCTCATGCAGTTCCGCCCGCAGACCATAGCGACATTGATAGCACTCGGCGATATCCAGTTGTTCATACGCCTGGGCAATCAAGGAACCGGGGCGCAAACGGATGTCAGCGACAACCTCCAGCAGCGAGCAAGTCAGCGGTGTAATGATCGCGTTGGCTGATTCAGGCGCGGTTTCCGCATGCTCGGCGTCCTGCCAGCCCAATACGTTGCGCGCGTATTCAATCAACGCATGCTGGAAGCCGCCGCAAGTACCCAGAAACGGCAGCGGCCGTTCTCGGGCATATCGAATCGCCGTGAGCGCGCCGTTCATGTCCAGATAAGGACTGGCCGGCACACACCAGATTCCGTCGAAGCCAGCCAGTCCAGCGCCATCCTGAACCTGCGGCGTGGGTACCCAGCTGTACTCAACTTGCACGCTCGCGGCACTGGCCGCCATCTCCAGCGCCAGCGGAATCGCCCGATGTGCTGGCACACTTGCGTTGTAATCCCCAACCAAGGCGATGCGTACTGTTTCACCCGTCCGACTCACCCGTTCCATGCCCTGCTCCCTGATGATGGCAATCTATTGTTGATCGCCTGCTGGGGACTATATGCTGGCGTTCACGCAAGCAAAATTGGCATTCAGACAAGTGATCAATGCACCCGCGCACTATCGACTCAATCATTCCGACCTCGCATTGATCCTGGCATTAGTGCGTGGCAAGACTCTGGTGCGGACCGCCGAACTGCTCAAGGTCGATGTTTCCACGGTGTTCCGCTCGGTGCGGCGCCTTGAAGCGGCACTGGGCACCGCGCTGTTCGACAAGAACCGAGCCGGGTACCGGCCGACCGGAGCGGCGCTAACCCTGGCCAAGCAGGCCGAAGATGCCGAACAGGCGCTGGAACTGGCGCAAATCAGCCTGGAACAAGGGCGCGAAGTGGTCAGCGGCACGGTGCGCCTGACCTGTACCGAAACGGTGCTGCAAAGTCTGTTGCTGCCTGCGCTGACTCGTTTCATGCCTGATTACCCGGCCCTGAAACTTGAGCTCAACACCTCCAGCACGTTCGCCAACCTCAGCAGCCGGGACGCCGACATCGCCCTGCGCCTGACCACCAGCCCGCCGGAGCATCTGGTGGGCAACCGGCTCGGAACGGTGTCCTACGTGCTTTGTGCCAGTACGGATTACCTGCAGCGGATCGGCCATGACGAGCCCGCCCTGATGGACTGGATCGCGCCCGACGATTTTCTCCCCGACCATCCCACCGTCACCTGGCGGCGGCAGCAACTGCCTGGCATCAATCTGAGCTATCGCTGCAGTTCGATGATGGCGGTGGCCGAGTTGGTCAAGGCGGGAATGGGCATTGCGGCGCTGCCGGACTTTCAGTTGGCCAACAGTCCACAGCTGCAAACGCTGGGTGAACCGCTGGCCGGTTATGACAGCGCGCTGTGGTTGCTGACCCGCCCGGATTGCCGCGCGCTGCGCTCGGTGTCGGCGTTATTTACCGAGTTGACGCGGGGGATTCGCTTGCCGCAGTCGTGAGAGCGCTGGGTGATGTGTCTGGTAAACACCCACCGATCCGACCTGCCCATTCCCGGATAATCAGCCCTGCGATCCCTCCCGCACTTGCCGGCGAAACTGCCCCGGCGGCATGCCGTTTACCTGACGAAATCGGCGCGAGAAGTAGGCCTCATCGGCGAAGCCACAGGCCTGGGCAATATGGCTGATGGGTTGGCTGCTGTTGCTCAAATGGCTGCGCGCCAGGCGCATGCGCCGCTCAAGCACCAGTTCCGAGAAGCTGCTGCCGGTTTCCTTGCGCAACAGATGGGTCAAATAATTGGGCGACAGAAACGCTGCGGCGGCTGCGTCTTTCAGGCTGATGGCCGGGTTGTCGAGATGCTGGCGAATGTAATCCATCACGCGACCCAAGGCGTCGCGTCGACCACGTTTGTGCGCCTTGCCCGTCGAAAGCGCCATCAATTGCTCTTGATAGAGATCGCAGACGTGCCCAATCAATTGCAACAGGCAACCGCGCAGCATCATGCCAGTGCCCAACCGGCGTGTGCGGTCCAGGTCGCGCATGGTTTGCAGCAAGCCTTGCATCCTTGCGAATTGCTCGTCATCGAACCTGAAATCCAGGTGTTCCTGGAAGCGAAACGGCGCCAGTTCCGGGGCTTCTTCCATGGGCACATCTTCCAGATCCAGCGAATCGCAGTGCAGATGTTGCAGCAGAAAATCCTGGGAAAAATTGATCAGCATGAAATTCCCGTCTTCAGGATGGGGAATCACGTGCAGCCGATGCGGCAGGATGAACGCCAGGGTATTGCGCGGGAACGGTCGAACCGCCCCGCCGATGTGCTGCACGGTATCGCCGCCCAGGTTGATCTGGATCTGGAAATACTCATGCCGATGGGGCGTCGTCAGCGCAGGTCGGGCGGATTTGTCACGGATGTAGAAATCCTCGCGATCACTGCGCTGCTGCATATCGTAGGTAGGGATGCTGGACAGACTGACCATCGGTGACGCACCTGATTCGCTGGGCCAAGACCCTTGCATGGTAGTGCAAGGGCAACGGGCGGACCAAGGGATTCGTCGTGCTTCAGCGCGCTGCTATGGTCAGGGAAAACTGGCCGATCCCTTCGACGCCACCGGTGAGCACATCGCCAGGTTGCAATGCGGCAACGCCCGCTGGCGTGCCGGTGTAGATCAGGTCGCCGGCCTTGAGCGCCACGGATTGGGAGATATAGGCGATCACATCCTTGACTGACCAGATCTGATCCGCCAAATCTCCGCGCTGACGCTCTGCGCCGTTGACGTCCAGCCAGATCAAACCCTTATCCGGATGACCGATGCGGCTGACCGGCACCAGAGGCGTGGCCGGTGCTGACTGATCGAACGCCTTGCCCCATTCCCACGGCCGCCCCGCCTTCTTCGCCACACCTTGCAGGTCACGCCGGGTCAAATCCAGGCCGACGGCATACCCCCAGACATGATCCAACGCGTCTTGCGGCGCGATATCAACGCCGCCTTTGCCAATCGCCACGACTAACTCGACTTCGTGATGCAGATCCTGGGTCAGCGGCGGATAGGCGATGCTGCCCTCGGCGGCAACCACTGCATCGGCAGGCTTCATGAAGAAGAACGGCGGTTCACGGTCTGGGTCGTGCCCCATTTCCCGGGCATGTTCGGAATAGTTGCGCCCGACACAAAACACGCGGCGGATGGGAAAGCGGCTGCTCGTGCCCTCGACGGCCAGCGACGGGGTTTCAACAGGTGCAATGACAAACTCGCTCATGGTCCTCTCCTTGAGGGCAGTGCCTGATCGAATCAGGCGATGAGCAGAGTCTGGGCATTTACCCGGCGAACGGCTTGTACAGATCCACCGGGCTTATGGACGAAACAACGCAAGTACAGCTCGAAGGATCAGCTGTGCACCGGCGTCAATACCGGCTTGCCCGCGAAGAATGCCAGCAGATTATCCGCGACCAGCTGCACAGTTCCACGGGACGCTTCCGGCGACAGCCCTGCCACATGGGGCGAGAGAATCACGTTGTTCAAGCTCTTGAGCGCATCCGGCACTTGCGGCTCGTCATCGAAGACGTCCAGCGCCGCGCCGGCAATCCGCTGCTGCTGCAAGGCCTGGATCAGCGCCTCGGTATCAATGACGCTGGCGCGGGCGATATTCACGATAAACCCATCAGGCCCCAGGGCATCAAGGGCCGCGCGGTCGATCAAGTGCTGCGTAGCCGACCCGCCCGGAGTGGCGACAATCACGAAGTCCGAGGCACTGGCCAATTCCAGCGGCGTCGCGCAGTAGGTGTAATCCACATCATTACGCGGCGTGCGGCTGTGATAATTCACCCGCATGTCGAAGCCCGCAGCTCGACGAGCGATAGCCATGCCCACCGCGCCAAGTCCCAGGATACCCAGACGCTTGCCCTCAAATGATGGCCGGGTCAGCTTGCGCCACTCGCTGCGGCGCACCGAGGCATCGCCCTGGGGAATGTCGCGCACGATGGACAGCAGCAACGACATCGCATGATCGGCCACCGTCGGCGCATTCACCCCGGCGCCGTTGGTCACGACGATGCCCCGCGCCTCGGCCGCAGGCAAGTCGACGCGCTCATAGCCGGCACCGATCACACAAATGATCTTCAAGTCGGGCAACGCGTCCATCTCGTGCGCTTCGAATCCCAACGGTCCGCGGGTCAGCACTGCGGTGATTTCCGTGCCACGCGTCGCAATCGCCTCGGCGCGCATCGCTGGCGTTGGCGCAAGAATCAGCCGCAAACCACTGTTTTCCAGAATCGGCAAATACTCGTTAACACTTTCGACCAATACCAGGACCGTCGTTGTCATGCTGGGCTCCAGAAAAATCTGCGGAAAGACGCAGACAGTAACGCGACTCTGCGCGCTTGGGCAGGGGTCTTTGCTGGATTGCTGGCTTGGAAACTGAACGTGTAGGCATTCAAAGCAGTTCAAGTCAGAAAATTCAGCGCAACGCTACGGACTCTATCCGGCTTGTGGCGCCGTTAAATCTTGTATCGCCTGCAACGTGGTCAGCACCGCCGATTTGCGCTGAACTCTGCTTGCGCTCAATTCCATGCAAGGTCAGCAGCCCCCCTTGCGTGACTTTTTTTTGGGCGTAAACTCTAAAACCTAACGGATGGGTTATTGATGCGTATATGCAAACACAAAGGACTGACCATCGCGGTATTAACCCGAAACGAACATTGTCCTCCTCATGTGCATGTGGGGAATTCTGAGTGGGACGCGCGTTTCTTGTTCAGCTTCTGGCACAACGGCGTTCGGCTTTGGGATGTAATACCAACACAAAATGAGCCTTGTGGCGCGGCGCTTGAAGAGCTTCGGCGGCTCATACGGCGCCGAGATGTTTTGCGCAAGGCGAGGGAATGCTGGTGGCGAAGTCGACAGACGCTTTGCCTGGAAAATCAGCAGTGGGACATGAATTCGGCGCAAGTCGTCAGCCCACGCATGCAGCCCAATGAAGCATTGGCGATCTTGTCGGCAGACTTCGACGCCAGCGCTTATCGAACCCGCTTACGACTGGCAGGCGAACCTGCATTTTTGGAGATTGAATTATGAAAACAGTGAAAGCCGTCGACCTGTTTGATGACGTGGTCACCGAACAGGGGCTGCAACAGGCCAGGGAGCAAGGGCGCAAGCGGCGCAATACCGGTCTGCTGGCATCCACGGTGGAGTTCCTGCCGGCACAACAGGCCTTGCTGATCGGGTTCGCCGATCAGTGCGCAATCGCGCTGCCGATCAGGAACTACCCCGAACTGGCGCACTTGAGCATTCAGGAGCTTGAAAGCCTGGAGTTGGGTTTCGGTGGCAGTGCTGTATGCCTGGAAGCACGTGACCTGCATGTATCGATCGCCGGGCTGATTTCCGCCAGCGCGCCGCTGATGGAGATGGCCGCCACCATGATCGCAGCCCGTAATGGCAGCCGCAGCAGCAGCGCCAAAGCTCAGGCCGCCCGGGCAAACGGCGCGAAAGGTGGGCGACCACGCAAACTGGTTACCGGCTAATGAGCACCGGTTTCATCCCTGAAACCGGTTGCCGCCGTTTTTCTTCGCCAGATACATCGCCTCGTCGGCGTATTTAAATAGCTGCGTCAGATCCGCTCCGTCATCCGGGAAGTGGGCGACGCCGATGCTCGGCATTATCGGCCAGTCGATGCCGTTGAAGTTAATTGGGTCATTGAGTGCGACAAGGATTTTAGTGGCTACGATATTGGCGTCATCGTCCTTGTTGATGCGGTCCAGCAATACGATGAATTCGTCCCCGCCAATCCGCGCGACCGTGTCCGATTCACGTACGCATTGAGTAAGGCGCCGGGCGACTTCCTGCAAGAGCACGTCGCCTGCGGCATGTCCAAACGTGTCGTTGACCAGCTTGAATTTATCCAGATCCAGATATAGCACCGCCAATCGTCCTTCGCTAAGCCGGGCGCGTTCCAGGGAACCGAGCAGCCGCTCATGCAACAACATCCGGTTGGGCAAGTGGGTCAAGGGGTCGAATTGCGCCATCTGCTGCAAACGCTCGTGCATCCGCTGCCGCTCGATGGCGGCGGTTGCCTGATTGGCGATGAACTGCAGGAGCTCCTGATCCTGGTCGCTGTAGTGCCCTTCGCCGCTGTTGCCTTTAACCATCAACGCGCCGATGGTGCCGCCCTGCGCATTGAGCGGTACACCAAGCCAGCACGACGAGTTGTCGTCCATCAGGCTGATCAGGGTTTGCGGCAGCGAAGCTTTCTTTTGGCGGCAAAAAAGCACTGCGGTCCCGCTGGCGGCGACTTCCAGCGCCAGAGTTTGTGCCACCGGACTTTGCCGCAGCGGGTCCTGCTCGTCGATGTGATAGGGGAAGTTCAACTGCGCACGCAGCGGATCGAACAGCGCGACCGAGAAATTCTGCGCGGGCAGCAATGTGCCGATGATTTCATGCATGTGCCGAAACAGCTCGACCAGATCCCCCGCCGTATGAGCCGCTTCGGATATATCGAACAGCGCCTGGCGCAAGGCCTCGGAACGCTTGAGCTCGGTGATGTCGCGGGCTACCGCAATCCGTAAACGGTCCACCTCGGACCAGCGCGCCGACCACATGATGTGCACGACATGCCCGTCTTTATGGATGTAGCGATTCTCGAAATGCAACTTGGGCTCGCCGGTCATGATCTCCTGGGCTGCAGCTAACGTGCGCTCCCGGTCATCCGGATGAACCAGGTCGAGCATCTGCGTGCCCACCAGCTCAGCAGGCGAATAGCCGAAAATCCGCTCACTGGCTGCACTGACGTACACATAACGGCCTCGCGAGTCGACCACGCAAATGGCGTCCATGAGCATATCGACGAAACCCACCAGCGCTGCGTAAGTATTGATTTCCATAAAAAGACTGCCTGGAAAATTCTAGCGTTCACGGGGCGGACTCATTTGCCGTGCAAGCTGACAACAATTGACGGCCTATAGTGCCCAAATGCGTGCCAATGAGCCACAAACCTCTAAAAACCCCTGCGATTGACTGGAACCTGATCCGCGCGGGGCCCGACAGGCACCTTGCTGGCCCCGCCTGATGCTGTTAAAGCTTTGCGTGGATTAAGACAGTCAACCATGACGATCAGAAGGAATTAGACGCCCATGTTGAAAGGAATGTCGAACAACCTGTTCCGTAAAACGCCGATTGCCCAGCTGCTGGCCGCGAGTGCATTCACAGGCTTGATGCTGGCATCGGCCGTGGCGGTTTCAGCCGAAGCGCCGGGCAAGGCGTTGAGCGAAAAGATCGGCCTGCCATGGCCTGCGGTCATTGCCCATCGCGGCGCTTCGTTTGACGCGCCGGAAGAGACCATTCCGGCCTATACCGTGGCCCGTGAACTGGGGGCGGATTATCTGGAAATGGACATTCAGCGCACCAAGGACGGCGTGTTGATCGCCTTGCATGACGACACTCTGGTACGCACCACCAACGTCGCCGAAGTTTTCCCCGCGCGCGCCAAGGATCCGGTCAGCACCTTTACCCTCGCCGAACTCAAGCGGCTCGACGCTGGATCCTGGTTCAACAAGGCCTATCCCGACCGTGCGCGCGCCAGCTATGCCGGGCTGCAGATCCTGACCCTGGATGAAGTGATCGACATCGCCGAAGGCGGCAGCAACAAGCCCGGCCTGTATATCGAAACCAAAGTCCCTGCGCAGTTTCCCGGCATTGAAGCCGACCTGAAAAAGAACCTGGACAAACGCGGCTGGCTGACTTCACGCCCGGCCGCTGGCGCAGGTCATGTAAACGTGGCGCACATGCCAGGCCGTGTGGTGTTGCAGACCTTCGAGAAACCAAGTCTGGACCTGCTGCAGCAAGAGATGCCGCAAGTACCGAAAGTGCTGCTGTTGTGGATCGGTGAAGGATCGATCGAACCGAAATCCAGCGTGGCATTCAAGGATTCCGGCTTCAAGGACAAGGCCAGCTATTACGGGGCGCAGGAGGTCAAATCCGAAGCGGAGTTTGCCGCCTGGATGGATTGGGCCAAGGCACACGGCGCGATTGGCACCGGCCCGTCTACCAAACTCAGCCACGGTGGCGATCAGAGTTACATGGACCTGGTCAAACCCTGGATGAACAAGATGGCCCACGACAAGGGTCTGGTGGTGCATCCCTATACCGTCGATGACGAAGTGGATTTCAAGAAAGTCAGCGATGACGGGGTTGATGGCTTCTTTACCAACCGTGCTTCGCAATTGCTGAAGTTCTACGGTCGGCCAGCGAAAGAAAGCATGGATGCGATCTTGAAGCGCAACGGTTACTAAGCTGGCGTGCTCATCTGACTCGCGAGGCGATGACCCCGTTGGCGAGGCTTGCCCGCGAAGTCGTCGTTTCTGATTAGAAGCTTCGGCGGATGTACCGGCCTCTTCGCGGGCAAGCCTCGCTCCCACTGTGTGGGAGCGAACTTGTTCGCGAAGGCGTAGGTTCTGGTTTGGAGCTTCAGCGGATGTACCGGCCTCGCTCCCAGAGAGCTGAGGTTTGGCGATCATTGGCAGAGCATCCACGACCTGACCTCGACTCTGGTGTAAGCTCGTGCGCTGTTGGTTTACCCCTTCGAGAGGCTTATGCGGTCCAACTTCCGACGCTCTACCCTTGCAGCGCTGCGCGGTTTTGTCTTGCCCGGCGATGCCCTCACGATTCTGCCCACTGCCGCTGATTACCGTCGCTGCCTGCTGGAGAAAATCGCCTCGGCGACCCGGCGTATTTACATCATCGCCTTGTACTTGCAGCAGGACGAAGCCGGCCAGGAAATACTCGACGCACTGTACGCCGCCAAAGCCGCCAGGCCCGAGCTGGATGTGGTGGTGCTGGTGGATTGGTTCCGGGCGCAGCGTGGCCTGATCGGCGCGGGACGCCAGCCGGGCAATTCCACCTGGTATCAGGCGCAGAATCTGGAGTATGACGAGGAAGTGCCGATCTACGGCGTGCCGGTACAGACCCGCGAACTGTTCGGGGTCTTGCACTTGAAAGGCAGCGTGATCGATGACGCCGTGATCTACAGCGGCGCCAGCATCAATAACGTTTACCTGCACAAGCTCGACAAATACCGTCTGGACCGCTATCACGTGGTGGACAGCAAGCCGCTGGCCGACGCTTTCCAGGCCATGGTGCAGCGCGACATCCTGCCCTCCGGAGCGGTGCATCGCCTGGACCTGCCTTCGCCGCCGACGTCCCGCAGCCTGCGCAGCGAAATCCGTGCCTTTCGCAACCATCTCAAGCGCGCCGTATACGACACTTCAACCGGCGTCGTGGAAAACGGTGAGTTGCGGATCATTCCCTTGCTGGGAGTCGGCCCACGCAACCCGCTCAATCGCACGATTCTCGAATTGATTGCGGCCAGTAAAATCCAGCTGACCATTTGCACGCCTTATTTCAACGTGCCCCTGGCGGTGACGCGGGAAATCAATCGCGCCCTCAAGCGTGGCGTAAAGGTCGACATCATCATTGGCGACAAAAAAGCGAATGACTTCTTTATCCCGCCTGATGAGCCATTCAAGGTCATTTCCGCATTGCCTTATCTCTACGAGATCAGTTTGCGGCGCTTTGCCCAGAAGCATAAAGCCTCCATCGCCCGTCACCAGTTGAACCTGCACCTGTGGAAGGAAGGCGAGAACACCTTCCACCTCAAGGGCATGTGGGTTGACGACCGCTACACCTTGCTGACTGGTAACAACCTGAACCCCCGGGCCTTCAATCTGGACCTGGAAAACGCGCTGCTGATCGACGATCCCAAGGGTCAATGGCTCAGCGCACGCCAGGCCGAAATCGAAAGCCTGATGCGCAACACCCAGCGCGTCGGCAAGTACGACGAGCTGGATACCCTGATGGAATATCCGGTCGCGGTCAGAACCTTTCTGCGTCGGGTCAGCCGGGTACGTGCCGAGCGCTTGCTGTATCGCATCCTGTGAGGCGCACCTGAAACTTTCGGGGACAAGTCCTACCTGTCGGTGGTAGGTCCGTGAAACCGGAGTCATTTCAGGTCAAGCGTTCAATGCGTTCCCGGATTGGCCCGTAAATGGGCCACTTTTTCCCTGACGCCGGGCCATTGCGGCTGATTCGGCGCGAAGCGGTTGCGCAGGTACGCCGTCAACTCGCTGATTTGCGTATCGGACAAACTGTCCTTGAAGCCCGGCATATAACCCAGATCCGCAGTCGCCGGGGTCGGAATGCCGTCCAGGATGATCTTCAGCAAGTTATCGGGTTGCCGGCTGTGCAGGTTGGTGTTGCGGGCCAGTGATGGGCTGACACCGAACAGCTTCGGCCCTTTTCCATCCGCATGACAACCCCGACAGGCTCCTTCGAAAATGCGCTTGCCCCGGTTCAATGACGCCAGCGTCGGCTTGGGGATCAATGCATCGCCAGGCTTGGGCTGAGACACGGCCGATGCATCCAGCGAAACCAGATACACCGCCATGGCGCGAATGTCGGTGGTGGCCAATTTAGCCAGCTCGCTGACCACCGGGCCCATGGGTCCGGCCGCCACGCCATGGGCCTTGGAATAGCCGTTGCTCAGGTAGGTGAACAGTTGCTCCTCGGCCCAGGGCGTCGGTGCTTGCGAAAGACCATTAAGTGCTGGCGCTTGCCAGCCGTCCACTGTGCCGCCAGCCAGAAACCACACACCGCCCTTCTGCGCGCCCAGCGCATTACGCGGCGAGTGACAGGCCGCGCAATGCCCCAGGCCGTTGACCAGATACGCGCCGCGATTCCACTGCTCGCTGCGATCGGGTTGAACCTGGAACTCGCCGTTGCGCAAAAACAATGCGTTCCAGCCAGCCAGCAACGGGCGCAGGTTCCACGGATAACGCAGCTCGTTGCTTCTGAGCGGCTGGCTGACGGGGGGCTGCGCCATCAACCAGGCATAGAGCGCCTGCATGTCGGCATCGTTGATATTTCTGAAAGCGGTGTAGGGGAACGCCGGGTACAGATGCTTGCCATCGCGACTGATACCCTCGCGCATAGCCCGCTCGAAGGCCGGATACGACCAGTTACCGATCCCGGTTTGCGCGTCCGGAGTGATGTTGCGGGTGTAAAGGGTGCCAAATGGTGTTTGCAGGGCTCGCCCGCCCGCGTTACTCGTCCCGCCCGGCGCGGTGTGACAGACCGCGCAGTCCCCCGCCGCCGCCAGCAAGCGTCCACGTTCCAGGGTAGCGGCTGACCAAGTGCCAGGGTTGGGCGGCGCAATCGGCGCGATTTCCGCCCGCCACGGCGATGCGCTGCCCAGTAATGCGCCGAATGCCAACATCATCGAACCCAACAATCCCCTGAAGCGTTTGGCTTTCGAAGGTGCAGGCGGATGCCCGTCGGTTTTGGCCTCTGCACTTTTGAGCGCCGCAAGCACCCGTTCGGCAGTGATCGGCAGTTCGCGAAAGCGGATTCCGGTGGCGTCGTAGATCGCATTGGCAATGGCCGCCGCGCTGGGCACGGCTGCCGACTCCCCCGCGCCCAGCGGCGGCTCGTTCTGGCGCGGCATCATCAGCACATCGATGTCCGGCACCTGGGGAAAAGTAAGGATGGGATAACCGCCCCACTCCTTGCTGGCGACCGTGGACGCTTCGAAAGTCACCTGTTCCTTGAGCACGCGGCTGGTGGACTGAATGACGTTGCCGTGAATCTGATGCTGCACTCCCGCCGGATTGATCATCATGCCAGCGTCATGCCCCACCACCACGCGCGTCACCGTCACTTCGCCGCTCAGCCTGTCCACCGCAACGTCGGCCACCCACGCCGCCCACGCTGCGCCGGAACCGGGAAACTTGCTGTGCATATAACGCGCATAGGCAAAGCCGCGTCCGCGCAACACGTTGTCCTGCTCGGGGATCGACATCGATTCGCTGCGTGGCGTCCACTGCGCGCGGGCAGCAGTGGCCCTGACCAGTGCCGCGCCGCGCTCGTCATGCAGATAACGCAGACGATATTCGACAGGATCAACCCCCGCCGCGAAGGCCAGCTCATCGATATAGGATTCGTGAGCGAAGGTGTTGGGCAGCGCTGACACGCCACGCATCCATGACGAGCGGACCATGGGCGCCATGTCGTTGATGGTGACTCGCATGTGCTCGAAATCATAAGGCGCAACTGAAGTTCGATCGCCCATCTCGAACAACGCCGCCACCGGTTCGACGCGAGCGGTCAGCAACAACGCCAGAGTTGGCGCGTCGTTGGATGGATAGCTGGTGTGAAAGTCATAACCGGCCACCCCGCCGTCGGCGTTCAGGCCACCATCGACTTCCATCAGTTGGGCCGCGCCCTTGGGTTCCCAGACATGTTCCTGTTCGCGAGTCAGCTGCACGCGCACCGGCAACCCGACCGCGCGGGACAGCAAAGCGGCGTCAGCGCTCACATCATCGGCACAGTTGCGCCCGTAACAACCGGAAGCTTCCATGCGGATGATCTCGATGCGCTCTTCAGGATATTCCAGCAACCAGGCCAGGTCTGCGCGCAGCAGGTGCGGGTTCTGCGTGCCGGACCAGACGCGCAAGCCCGCAGGCTGATAATCCGCCAGCGCGCACGATGGGCCGATGGAGGCGTGCATCTGGTACGGCCAGACATAGCGACGCGGCATGCGCTGGCTGGCGTGGGCGAGTGCGTTTTCGATATTGCCCTGATCCAGCACTACCCGCTGCACGCGAGGGTTGGCGCGGATCGCCTGGGCAACATCAGCCATGTCCGGCAACTTGTGATTCCAGTCCTTCCAGGTGACCTTGAGCAGTTGCGCAGCCTTGGCGGCCTGTTCTTCGCGCAACGCAACCACGCCGACAAAATCACGAATCACCACCACCCGGACCACACCCGGAACCTGGGCGATCGATGCTTCGTCAACCTCCAGCAGGCTGTTGCCAACGAAGTCGCCGCTGTCCAGGCCCGCATAAGGCGGACGAATCACTCGACCGTGAAGCATGTTCGGCAAGCGCATGTCATGCACGTAGGTCAGCTCGCCAGTGGCTTTGCCGGGAATATCCACCCGCGCCGCGCCCGTGCCGACCAGGCGATAGGCCGCGACATTTTTCAGCGGTGCAGTGCCGGAAATGCCCAGCTCGTCGTGCTCATTCGCTACCAGCTCGGCAAAACTCAGCGTCCGGCCATCACCCGCCGTCACCTCGCCACGGTCGATGCTCAACGATTCAAGCGTGACGTCCAGACGCTCAGCCGCGCGTTGCAGCAGAAAGCGGCGCGCTTCTGCTGCGGCATTACGCAACGGGATCGCGGCAAGCTGGATGGTCGCGCTGGCAATGGTCGGCCCCTGATCCGGTGCATCGGCGGTGTCGCCCAGGATCATGCGCACCTGATCCAGCGCCACATCCAGCTCTTCGGCAACGATCTGCGCCAGTGCCGTGCGAATGCCGGTGCCAAGGTCGACATGACCATTGAATGCATAGACATGGCCGTCATCGTTGACCGCGATGAACAGCGCCTTCTCGGGTGGTTTGGGCACCGACACGTCGCCTTTGGCCAACGGCGCCGAGGACGGTTCGATAGTGTCGATGATCAGCAGCACGCCGGTCTTGGCCAGCAATTGGTCACGGTTGAGCAAGGCTTGAGGCATGAGGGTGATCCGTTCAAGACGTCTGCCGCGCGGCACGCCGCACCGCACGAAGTATTTCAAGGTGGGTGCCGCAGCGGCAGAGATTGCCCGACAGCTCTTGGCGAATCTCTGCGTCCGTGGGCTGGGGGATACGATCAAGCAGCGCCTTGGCGGTCATGATCATGCCGTTCATGCAGTAGCCGCATTGCGCGGCCTGCTCGTCGATGAATGCCTGTTGCACCGGATGCGGACGCTGGCGGTTGCCGAGGCCCTCCAGGGTGGTGATTTCCCGACCTTGGGCGCCGCTCAGGGGAAACACACAAGCGCGCGCGGCAATCCCGTCGATAGTCACCGTGCACGCGCCGCATTCCCCCAACCCGCAGCCGTATTTCGGGCCGTTGAGTTGCAAGTCATTGCGCAACACCAGCAACAGCGGTGTATCAAGCATGGCGGTGACAGCAGCGGTCTGGCCATTGACCCGCAAGGTCACGGTCCTTTCCGGTGCCATGACGGGCTCGCCCATGGATTGCTCTCCCTTTTCAAAAAGCCATCCGTGGCGTTTGTGAAGTGGTTACTTCATGAAATATGAGCAGCGATGGAGCATCTGACGAAAGCCGCTATTTAAACCCAGATCGCCCTTTATTTTTTCAGGCCCCTGAGCGGCAAGCCCAAGCTTTCGGGTGAGTTTCCTGGCTTCAAGCCGCTACTTACGGGTATTAACATTGTTACTACAGACGCTTCCTACTGCTTTTAAGGACGGATCACTCAAACCACGAGTACATTTCTCCTCACATTTGTTCAACAATCCTTCTATCTTCGCCGGCCACCTACTGATCAGCCCTGCCGCTTCCAGGACAAATCCATGCCCCCAGCAGATGTAAAAAGCACATTGACCGACCTCAACGACCCCTTCAAGGCGCTGTATCGAAAAATCACCTGGAAGCTGATCCCGTTCCTGTGCTTCTGTTATCTGGCCGCCTACCTGGACCGGATCAACATTGGCTTCGCCAAATTGCAGATGCTCGATCAACTGCACTTCAGCGAGACCGCCTTTGGTCTGGGCGCCGGACTGTTTTTCGTCGGCTACATCCTGTTCGAAGTGCCCAGCAATCTGGTCCTGGAACGGATCGGCGCGAGGATCTGGATCGCCCGGATCATGATCACCTGGGGTCTGCTTTCGGCATGCACGATGCTGGTCACCACGACCACTCAGTTCTATGTGCTGCGATTTTTGCTGGGCGTGGCCGAAGCCGGCTTCCTGCCAGGCGTATTGTTTTACCTGACCACCTGGTTTCCCACGTATCGACGGGGCCGCATCATTGCGCTGTTCATGCTCGGCCTGCCGCTGTCGAGCATCATCGGCGGCCCGTTATCCGGCTGGATCATGAGCCACTTCGACCAGACCGCCGGGCTGCGCGGCTGGCAATGGCTGTTTCTGCTTGAAGCGGTGCCGAGCGTGCTGTTGGGGGTGCTGGCCTTCTGGCTGCTGCCGAACAATCATCGTCAGGCCCGCTGGCTGGATGACACGGAAAAGCGCCTGCTGGAAAGCGAACTGGCCCTGGATGCTGCCCATGAAAAGGGCAGCAAATACAGCTTTCGCGACGGCTTCTTCAATCTCAAGGTCTGGATGCTCGGCGGCATCGACTTCTCGATGCTGCTCAGCGCCTACGCCATGGGTTTCTGGATGCCGACGTTCATCCGCAATGCGGGCGTGACTGAAACCTTCCATATCGGTGTGCTGACCGCGCTGCCGAGCATTGCCGCGCTACTGGGCATGCTGTTTATCGGCGCCAGTTCGGACCGGCATCGGGAACGGCGCTGGCACATCATTGTGCCGTACCTGATTGGCGCGGCGGCCATGGCCGGCAGCACCTTTTTCACCCACGACGTAGTGGCAACCGTGCTGCTGTTCGCGATCGCCTCAGCAGGAATATTCGGCGCGTTGCCAGCGTTCTTCAGCCTGCCGGCGACCTTTCTCAAAGGCCGCGCCGCCGCAACCGGGTTTGCCCTGGCCTGCTCATTGGCGAACATCGCCGGCCTGGTGAGTAATTCACTGATGGGCATCGCCATGGACGTCACTGGCAGCAGCGCTGGTGTGATGTGGTTTTTCGCTGTGTGCCTGGTTCTGAGCAGCTTGCTGGTGGTGGCGTTGCCGGCGAAGGTGGTGAATCGCTAGAGGTTGTGGGAGCCAACAAATTGGCTCTCATCAACAACACACAACCGTCGAATTGAAATGCTCGTTGGAGCGAGGCTTGCCCGCGAAGAACGATAACGCGGTAGAACAGGGTCACCGAGGCGTCTGGTTCGCGGGCAAGCCTCGCTCCAACGGGTGCCGGACGATGGGGGTCTCCTACAGAGCATCTATGCGCCCACCAACGCAATCAACTGCTGCCGCTGGGCATCGGTCAGCATCGGGCCGAATCCGGCACCGGCGTTTTCCGCCATATAACGCGGATTGCCAGTGCCCGGAATGACGCAGGTAACCGCCAAATGGGCGAGCAGAAACTTGAGTGCCAACTGCGCCCAACTCGTCACTTCAACCTGCGCCGCCCAGCCCGGTAACGGTTTGTCCTTGAGTCGGCCCAGCAAACCTCCGCCGCCGAACGGCCGATTGCAGATCACCGCGACGCCGCGCTCCCGGCAAAGGGGCAATAGACGCGTCTCGGCGGCCCGGTCGTCCAGCGCGTAGTTGATCTGCAGAAAATCCAGTTGTTCAGCCTTGAGCACCGCTTCGACATCGGCATACGCCGACGACGTGTAATGGGTGATGCCGATGTAGCGAATGCGGCCTTCTTCTTTCCACTGACGCAGGGTCGGTAGATGGGTTTTCCAGTCGAGCAGGTTGTGAATCTGCATCAAGTCGATGCGCTCGGTGCGCAGCAACCTGAACGACTCCTCCATCTGCGCGATCCCCTCCTTGCGACCGCGCGTCCAGACCTTGGTGGCGAGAAATGCAGGCGAGCGAGGTTGATGAATGGACAATAGCTCGCCAGTGGACTGTTCTGCGCGACCGTACATGGGCGAGCTGTCGATCAGCGTGCCGCCAGCGGCGAACAGCGCATCAATCACGGCCGGCAGGCTTTTATAGGCCGCGCTCAAAGTGGCCACATCAAAACCGCGATACGTGCCCAAACCGACGATAGGCAGCGGCTCGTTGCTGGAGGGAATGGCTCGGGTCAGCATTTTTCTGGCTCCTGTCGGCAAGGTCGAAGGTGAAGTCGGCGAAGGCATGGTCGGTGGCCTGGACTCGCCAGCTGCCGTATCGAACGCGAAAGCCGCCGATAGGCCAGCCGCCAGCGTGAGAATTCTTCGGCGTGTGAAAACAGCAGGGTCGGACATGCGTTTCCCCTTATCTGTCGTTCGTCGTCGCCCGTTGCGCCTGTTGCTTTGCCAGCCTGAAACACAGCCAGGCCCAAAGCCCGACAAAGGGCACGATAACCAATAGCCCGAAACACGCACCCAGCGCCGTCAATCCAACGGACAGCCAGCCACTCGCGGCATCTCCGCCCCGGTACACCACGGTTTCGATGACATTCTTGGCCTTGTACTTTTCCTCCCGGCTCACGCAACGCCCAATAACACTGCACTGCCGCTTTGAGCAGTGCAAAGATCCGTGGATCGGCATCGCGACGCTCCTGCGCGGCTATTGATTGATCGACCGTGCCTGGCCGGGTCGGTTCAAAAGGCGTTCGTCCGGAACGGGCCAGGCGGTTTGAACGACTGCCGGACACACACGTCAGACCTGCATCAGTCATCAAGAGCCAATACCCTATGGGCACCGTCATTTCCCCCGAGCAACTGGCCACTGTTGATCTGCGCATGATCAACGAAATCTGGCTTTCGTCATCGCCAGCGCCGCTGGAAAACGATCCTCTGCAAGCCAGGCTGTGCCTGTGGCGCGGCGAGCAGCTGTTTACCCACGACATGATGAGCGAAGGCACCCATGGTCAGAACGTCAATCGTTTATGGCTGAGTGTGGACGATATCGAGGACCAGGCCACGATCCGCAGCGTCGAAGACGCCGTGCGCCAGCGCCTGGCGCAAATGGACATGCAGGGTGAGTTCTATCCAGCGGAGCAGACCGATACTCACCAGCTGCATAGCCCGCTCAGGTAAGGAAGGCCTGGCAGACGCGTATTGGCTAGGGCTTGTGCCCCAGCAGCGCCCACATTTTCCTGGTGATGCGCTGACGATTCTGGTAACCGGCCCACGGGTCGGACTTCAGGGTACTCAGACGTTCCTGCAGGTTGCTGACATTCCATAGCCCCAGCGATGCAGTTCGATCATGCCCATCTGCGCTGCGCCCACCAGAGCCTGCACCGTGTCGATTTCCATCAACTGCGCATGACCGGGGTCCAGCCCAGGCTTGAGCTGTTTGATATTCGGAATTTTCAGGCGCTCGGAGTGTTTCTGGAAAAACTGTTCACCCTCCACACCTTCGGGGCAGCGCAGCAAGGCCACCGGCCGCTTTTTCAAATGCAGCAGGATCCAGTCGGCGACGGTTTCGTAATAATAGGCCAGGTCCGCTTTGTGGATGCCGCTTTCGGCGTCGATCACCCGGTCTGGATGATTGATGCTGACGCCCGCCACATCGATGCGGTTTTTGCTGATTTAGCTGGTTTTGCATTGGCTGCCTTATTCGGCGAAGCAGTGGACGTTTTGCGCTTGGCTTTGGCTGGCTGTCCGGGTGGATGTTCGGCTGATTTTTCCGTGCCCACCAACGCGCCGCTCACCACACTTTGCGGCTGATCCTGAACGATGTCGTATTCATCACCAGAGCGGGCAACCCGATCCTTTTCCTTGATCAGCAGCCACTGCGGCTTGTCGCTGCTGCCCTTGAGCCGGGTGCGGACCAGCGTCCAGTCGCCGGTCAGCTTTTCCCCGATCAGCGTGAACTTGAGCTTGCCCTGCTTGTAGGTGTCACGAGGATCGCCGTGCGGTTGCCAGATCCCCCGATCCCAGACGATCACATCTCCTGCGCCGTATTGTCCTTCGGGAATGCGGCCTTCGAAACTGGCGTAACCCAACGGATGATCTTCAACCTGCACCGCCAGGCGCTTGTTGGCCGGATCGAGGCTCGGGCCTTTTCGGGACGGCCCAGCTTTTGAGCGTGCCGCCCAGCTCAAGGCGAAAATCGTAATGCAGACTGCGTGCATCGTGCTTGTGAATGACAAAGCTCAACGCCTTCGCGGCGTTCCTGCCCTTTTCCTTGCTATTGCCGCGGGCAGGCGACTCCCTTGGCTCGGAAGTGATGTCGAAGTCGCGCTTGCGTGCGTATTCACTCACCGGCTTGGCCATGGTCGATCCTCCAGCTTGCTGTCAGGAAGCCTTGGTGGTTTTCTTGCGCGCCGGGGCACGGCGCTTGGCGGGCGCCTCGGCGGCTGTTTTGGAGGTCGCTTTGCCGGCCGGTTTGGCGGCGCTTTTATTGCCCGCGCTTTTACCCGCCAGACTGCGCTTGAGCAGCTCGGTAAGATCGATGACGTCAGCGCTTTTGCGTTCGGTGTCTTCGGTATCGGTTTCCACGGTTTCGAGTTTGCCTTCGCGCGCCTTGGTTTCCACCAGATGCATGATCTGGTCCTGGAAGGTGTCGCGATAATCCTCTGGCTGCCAGTCAGCACTCATGTCTTCCACAAGACGCTTGGCCATGTTCAGCTCCGCCTTGCTGAGTTTGACGTCAGTCACCGCATCGGTCAGTTCGAGCGTGTCCAGGCCACGCACTTCCGAGGGCCAGCGCAGGATCACCAGAACCATCGCCGACTCAAGCGGCATCACTGCCGCCAGATGCTGACGGGTGTGCAGCACCACATTGGCCAGGGCGACTTTCTTGGTTTCATTCAGGGTTTCGCGAAGCAACGCATAGACCTTTTCGCCGCGCTTGTCCGGCGCGAGAAAATACGGGGTTTCGATGTGTTGCAGAGGGATCTGCTCGCTGTCGACGAAACCGAAGATTTCGATGGTCTGGGTCGACTTGGGATGCGCCGCGCGAATTTCTTCTTCGCTCAGGACCACGTATTGGCCCTTCTCGTACTGCACGCCCTTGACGATGTCTTCCTTGGTCATCTCCTTGCCGGTGACCTTGTTGATGCGTTTGTAGCCCACCGGCTCCATGCTGCGCTTGTCGAGCCAGTCAAAATCAACGCCTTGCGAAGAAGTCGCCGACACCAGCGCGACGGGAATATGCACCAGCCCAAAACTGATCGCGCCTTTCCAGATTGCCCTTGCCATCGCCTGATTCCCTGTCTGAGGTGTTTAAAAGTGACAGGAGCGGCGCGGCAAAAGTTTCGCAGGGACGACGGGCGTCGCAGACAAGAAAAAACCCGCCGGAGCGGGTTTGGTCTTTATAACTCGAATCGCTAGCCCTCACTCTTATCCAGCGTCCGCAACTTCGCTGGCAACCCCCACAGCAATAGCGCGGCGGCGAGCAGGCTGGAGACGCCGATGACGTAGAGCGCTGGCGTGGTGCTGCCGGTCAGGTCTTTGATGCGCCCGACCATCACCGGACTGACGATGCCGCCGAACTGGCCCAGGGTGTTGATCAGGGCGATGCCCCCGGCAGCACCGGCACCCGCGCCAGCCAGCAGTTTTGGAGGCAAGGTCCAGAACGCCGGGATCGAGGCGACGATGCCTGCGCCGAGCATAGCCAGGGAGATGATCAGGAACACCGTATGCTGGGCGAAAATGCCGGCGCTGAAGAAACCCACGGCACCGAGGACGACCAGCCCGCACACATATTTGCGCCGTTCGCCGCTGGAGTCGGACAGACGACCGACCACCACCATGCTGATCGCGCCGAAGATGTACGGAATTGCGGTCAGCAAGCCGATCACCACCGGGCTTTCCGTGCCTGCGCTGCGGATCAGCTGCGGTGCCCAGAAATTCAGGCCGTAGGACGCCACCTGAATCAGGAAGTAAATCAGCCCCAGCATGAGGAAGCCGGGCATCTTCAGCGCGCTCAGCAGCGAGCCGCCATGTTTGTGCGGTTCATGCTGGGCGATGCGGCTGGAGAGGTAGGTTTTTTCTGCAGAAGTCAGCCAATGGGCATCGGCGATTTTGTCCTTGAGCACCAGCAGTACCAACAAGCCCAGGCCGATGCACGGCAAGCCGCCCAACAGAAACAGCCAATGCCAGCCGCGCATGTCGAGCAGGCCGTCCATGTGCCCCAGTACCAGTCCGGAGACCGGCGCGCCGACCAATCCGGCGAACGCCGAAGCCAGGAACAGGATCGAGGTGATCCGCCCACGGTAGGTCTGCGGGAACCACAAGGTCAGGTAATACAAAACGCCGGGGGCGAAACCGGCTTCCATGGCGCCGATCACAAAACGCAGCGCGTAGAACTGCCATTCAGTGTTGACGAACACCATCAAGGCCGTCGCGACACCCCACGACATCATGATCCGGGCGATCCAGCGCCGCGCGCCGACCTTGTAGAGCATGATGTTGCTCGGCACTTCGAACAGCACATAACCGACCACGAACAGCCCGGCGCCCAGACCATAAGCGGTATCGCTGAGGCTGAGGTCCGCCTGCAACTGAAACTTGGCGAAGCTGATATTGATGCGATCGAAAAATGCGAACAGGTAGCACACCATGATCAGCGGCATCAGTCGCCATGCCACTTTGCGAACCAGCGATTTCTCGGCGTCGGCGATCTGCGCGGGCGTACTGCCCGCGTTCAAAACAGAAACGGTCATGTGCGTGTCTCCAGGCGGCCCCTTCAAAGGAGGCCGTTTGTTTTTGTTGTCTGGTAGGAAGGGGTATTAGCCCCGTTCAAGCGGTATTGCGTCGACTCAACCCGGCAGGTTGGTCGGCGCTGGATGCAGGTCGCTGTTGCGCCCTGCCTTGGCGACCTGACCGGGCATTTCATGGCCCAGCAGGTCCGGCAACTGCCGGGAAAGTTTCAAGAGGTGCGGCAAATCGATCCCGGTCTTGATACCCATTTCCTCACACATGTTCACCAGGTCCTCGGTGCATATATTTCCGGATGCACCGGGCGCGAACGGGCAACCGCCGAGGCCGCCGAGGGATGCATCGAATCGTCGCGCGCCAGTCTCATACGCGGCCAGGACATTGCTCAGGCCAAGACCTCGAGTGTTATGAAAGTGCAAGGTCAACGCCGCCGCCGGAACCCGGGTCAAAACCCGCTGGACCAGGCGATGGACCTGACGTGGATTGGCCATGCCGGTGGTGTCCGCCAGGCTGATGCCTTGCATGCCCAGTTCCAGGTACGCGTCGACGATTTGCAGCACCCGGTCTTCGTTGATCGGCCCTTCGAACGGGCAACCAAAGGTGGTGGCGATCGAGCCATTGAGGCTCAGCGCCGTACCGCGAGTTATCGCCACCACATCGCCAAATGCTGCAAGGGATTGCTCGCAACGCATCCGCATGTTCGCCAGGTTGTGCGTCTGGCTGGCGGACATCACCAGATTGAGCTCATCGGCGCCCGCATCCAGCGCACGTTGCGCGCCCTTGAGGTTGGGAATCAGCGCCACGTAGGTGACGCCCGCCTGACGACGAATGCCACGAAACACTTCATCGCCGTCGCGCAGGGCCGGAATCGCCTTGGGAGAAACGAAAGATCCTGCTTCGATCCGGGAAAACCCTGCCAGCGACAGCTGATCAATCAACGCGATCTTGTCGGCGGTTTCGACCCACTTCGGCTCAATCTGCAAGCCGTCCCGTGGGGCAACTTCCTGGACGATCAGACGCTCGGAAAAGTCAGTGATCATTGCACCACTCCTTCCTGCTTGAGACGTTGGATGTCGGCAGCGGTGATGCCCAGGCTGTCGAGCACGCTGTCGGTGTGCTGGCCCAGGCTCGGGCCTTGCCAATTCACTGCGCCGGGGGTTTCCGAAAGTTTGGGTACGATGCCGGGCATTTTCACTGCGGCACCGCCAGGCAACTCGGCGTCGAGGATCATGCCCCGCGCCTGATAATGCGGATCGGCCACGATGTCGGCGACGTTGTAGATCCGCCCGGCAGGCACTTCAGCCTGCTCCAACACGCGCAGCACCTCTTCAATGGGCAGGCTGGAAGACCAGACGCTGATTGCCTCGTCGAGCAGCGCACACTGTGCGGCACGCCCGTCGTTGTGGGCGAATTCCGGGTTTTCTCCCAAATCGCCGCGTCCGATAGCCAGCATCAGGCGCTTGAAGATCGGGTCGCTGTTGCCGGCGATGACCACATAAGCGCCATCGGCGGTGGGATAGGTGTTGGACGGCGCAATGCCAGGCAAGGCGCCGCCGCTGCGCTCCCGAATGTGACCGAGCATGTCGTACTCCGGCACCAGACTTTCCATCACGTTGAATACGCTTTCGGCCAGGGACACATCGACAATTTGCCCATCGCCCTGCCCGGTCTTGACCCGCAGCAAGGCCATCAATGCGCCCATCACCGCATGCATCGACGCCAGAGAATCGCCGAGGCTGACGCCGACCCGCGCCGGTGGCGTGCCCGGCGTGCCGGTGGTGTAGCGAATCCCGCCCATGGCCTCGCCGATTGCACCGAAGCCCGGGCGATCACGATAAGGGCCGGTCTGGCCGTAACCGGAAATACGCACCAGGGTCAGTTTGGGGTTCAGGGCATGCAGCACGTCCCAGCCCAGACCGAGCTTTTCCAGGGCACCGGGGCGCAGGTTCTCGATCAGCACGTCGGTGCTTTCGGCCAGCTGCTTGACGATGGCGATGCCTTCGGGGGATTTCAGGTTCAGCGCGAGGGATTTCTTGTTGCGCGACTGCAGGTACCACCACAAGGACGTGCCTTCATGGAGTTTTCGCCATTTGCGAAGAGGATCACCCTGCCCCATGGCCTCGATCTTGATTACCTCGGCACCGAATTCGGCCATCAGCCGCGCGGCAAACGGCGCGGCGATCAAGGTGCCGATTTCAATGACGCGGATGCCATTCAGAGGGGCAGTCATGGTAGTTACCTCTTTTGTTCTTGGAATATGGGCCCAGCGTAGAGGACCGGGCGCGGATAAATCCAACCTTCAGTTGGCAAAGGTCGTTCGCGAAACGCGAACGGCCAGCTCGGTTGACTGACATTGCGGCCTGAAATGCAATTCGTTGGAGCGAGGATTGGTGTAGGACCGGCTTTAGCCGGGAGGGCAATTGACGCTCTCGCGACTAAAGTCGCTCCTACGGTCGCTCCTACAGCCGATTCGCGGGCAAGCCTCGCTCCAACAGGACAGCAGCGGCACCATCAGTTTTCAAGACCACGCAAATGCTCAAACAGCATTCGGCTCACCGGGGCCAGCGCGTCATGCTCACGAGTGACCAAGACCAGCGTGCGCTCGGACCAGTCGTCGTTCAGCGCGACGGCTGTGAGGCCAAGTGCGCGACCAAACAATTCAAAAGCCTTGAGCGGCAGAATGCCGATGCCCATGTCGGCCTGAACCATGCGGCACACGGCGTCGAAACCGGGCACATGGATACGCAGGCGCAGCACACGACCCGCTGACCGGGCCGCTGCCTGGGTACGCATATGGATCGAACTGGCGGCGTGCAGGCCGATATGATCGCTGTCCAGGGTATCGACGAATGCCACTTGATCCAGCTGTGCCAACGGATGATCGGGCCGCATCACGACCACGAGTTTGTCGCGGCGATACGGCACGCTGTACAGGTCGTGAGTGTCGGTGTCGGCAGAACAGATGCCGATGTCTGCGATGCCATCGATCACACCCTGAACCACGCCGGTGCTGGGCCGCTCTTCCAGATCGACCTTGACCTGAGCGTGGCAGGCGATGAACTCATGCAGGTCCTCGGGCAGAAACTGAATAATCGCCGAGAGATTGGCCTGCATGCGCACGTAACCACGCAGCCCTTGCACGTGTTCGCCCAGTTCCATGCCCATCTTTTCCACGTCGAACAACATGCGGCGGGCGTGATGCAGCAAGGTTTCCCCGGCAGCCGTGAGGGTCATGCCCTTGGCGTTGCGCACAAACAATCCGATTCCCAGCGCATCCTCCAGCTCCATCAGACGCTTGCTCGCCGCCGAAACCGCAATCGCCTCCCGCGCCGCAGCTCGGGTCAAGGTGCCTTCTTCATGCACCGCGACAAACACTTGCAGGGTAATCAGGTCCAGACGGCGGATAAGGTTTTTGTGCAGCATGAGCGCAAGTCTCAAAAAGTAGATCGGAGTAGATCGAGCGAGGATATAGGCAAACAGCGGTGCACAGGGCCTTCAACCCGCAGCGCTCCAGGCCCGGCGGCCAACCGTTATACCTTTGAGGTCTAAAAATATGGATATACGTTATTTTGCGGAATAAACCAGGCCCTTTATAACTGGACCCCTACTGCTGCCTGAGCAACAGCTGTTCAACAGGTACAGCACCCGCCCGAACACTTGAAGGATTTGTCATGGATGTTTTCTGGTTTCTTCCAACCCACGGCGACGGCCACTACCTGGGCACCAGCAAAGGCGCGCGACCGGTCACGTTGAATTACCTGAAACAGGTGGCCCAAGCCGCTGACGACCTCGGTTACCACGGCGTGTTGATTCCCACCGGGCGCTCCTGCGAAGACTCGTGGGTGATCGCTTCGGCACTGGTGCCGCTGACCGAACGCTTGAAATACCTGGTGGCGATCCGCCCGGGGATCATTTCCCCAACGGTATCGGCGCGTATGGCGGCGACCCTGGATCGCTTGTCGGGCGGTCGTCTGTTGATCAACGTCGTGACCGGCGGTGATCCGGACGAAAACCGTGGCGACGGCAGCTTCCTCGATCACAGCGAGCGCTACGAAGTCACTGACGAATTCCTGCAGATCTGGCGTCGGGTGCTGCAAGGCGAAGCCGTGGATTTCGAAGGCAAGCACCTGCGCGTGCAGAACGCCAAGGCGCTGTATCCGCCGATCCAGAAACCCTACCCGCCGTTGTACTTCGGCGGTTCTTCCGAGGCCGCCCACGATCTGGCCGCCGAGCAAGTGGACGTTTACCTGACCTGGGGCGAACCGCCGGCTGCGGTTGCGGAAAAACTGGCCGATGTCCGTGAACGCGCGGCACGCAAAGGTCGCACCGTGAAGTTCGGCATTCGCCTGCACGTGATCGTACGCGAGACCAGCGCCGAAGCCTGGCAAGCCGCCAGCAAACTGATCGAGCACATCAGCGACGAAACCATCGCCGCTGCGCAGAAGTCTTTCTCGCGCTTTGATTCCGAAGGCCAACGGCGCATGGCGGCCTTGCACGACGGCCGTCGCGACAACCTGGAAATCGCCCCGAACCTGTGGGCCGGGGTCGGTCTGGTGCGTGGCGGTGCGGGCACGGCGTTGGTGGGCAACCCTCAGGAAGTGGCCGAGCGCATCAAGGAATACGCCGACCTGGGCATCGAGAGCTTCATTTTCTCGGGTTATCCGCATCTGGAAGAAGCCTATCGCTTCGCCGAACTGGTCTTCCCGTTGTTGCCGGAACCGTACCGCAGCCTGGCCGGACGCGGCATCACCAACCTGACTGGACCGTTCGGCGAAATGATCGCCAACGATCTGCCACCGCAGAAGTGAACCCTATGCAGTTACTGACGTTGCCCCCCAACCCGGCACTGGCCACCTCGATTCGCGCCACCGCGCAGGTGTTCGAAGACCCGAAATCCAAAGCCTTGCTCGCGCATTTGCAGCAAGTGGCGCCGAGTGATGCCAGCGTGTTGATCATTGGCGAAACCGGCACCGGCAAGGAATTGGTGGCGCGGCATATCCATAATCTGAGCGAGCGGCGCAATCAGCCTTTCGTTGCGGTGAATTGCGGGGCTTTTTCCGAATCGCTGGTCGAGGCCGAGCTGTTCGGCCATGAAAAAGGTGCCTTCACCGGCGCCCTCAGTGCCAAGGCGGGCTGGTTCGAAGAAGCCAATGGCGGCACCTTGTTCCTCGATGAAATCGGCGATTTGCCGATGCCGATCCAGGTCAAGTTGCTGCGCGTGCTGCAAGAACGCGAAGTGGTGCGTCTGGGGTCGCGCAAGAGCATTCCGATCAACGTTCGGGTGCTGGCCGCCACCAATGTGCAGTTGGAAAAGGCCATCAACGCCGGGCATTTCCGCGAGGACCTGTATTACCGGCTGGATGTGGTCAATCTGGAACTGCAACCGTTGCGCGAACGTCCCGGCGATATCCTGCCCCTGACCCGGCATTTCATCGAGGCTTACAGCCGCCGCCTTGGCTACGGTTCAATTCGTCTGAGCAGCGAAGCCGAGCAAAAACTCAAAAGCTACAGCTGGCCGGGCAACATTCGCGAACTGGAAAACGTCATCCATCACACTTTGCTGGTGTGTCGCGATGGCGTGATTCAGCGTGACGATCTGCGCTTGTCCAACCTGCGTATCGAACGTCAGGAAGACTCACCTACCTTTGACGACTCGGCTGACGCCCTGCTGAACCGGGCGTTCCAGAAGCTGTTCGAAGAACAGGCCGGCGCGCTGCATGAAAAGGTCGAGGACGCGTTACTGCGCGCGGCCTATCGTTTCAGCCACTGCAATCAGGTGCACACCGCCGCGTTGTTGGGCCTGAGCCGCAACGTCACCCGCACCCGCCTGATCAATATCGGCGAATTGGCCGTCAACAAACGCCGCCCCGGTGAAAACCTGCAGGGTGACCGGTTGATGCAGCTCTCGGTCTGACCCGCGCCCTGGCCTAGCGGGTCGGGGTGACACGGCCCAGCACTTGATAGGCGTTGAAGTTGACTGCGGTTACTCGGTGTTCGCGCAGGAACGCCGTGAAGTCCTGCTCGGCATTGCGCAGGGCTTCTTCACTGGCCGTCCTTGATTGCCACAACACCTGATTGAGCACGCGCTGGCCGTCGTCGCTGGCCTGAACAGTGGCGCTGATAAAACCCGGGTAGGTGCAGGTGAAACGCTCGACCTGATCGAGCAGCGCCGCGACCAACGCCGACTGCTGGCGCGAGTCGGTGGTGAACTCGATAAGCTGATTGACCAGGCGGTGACTCACAGGTTGCGTCATGTCATTTCTCCACTGTCTTGACCAAAGTCGATTGCGAACTCAGGCCTCGAAGGGTAAAACCTCTAGTTAACTAGAGGTCAAGCAGCAAATCGCCATGAACGATGCCAAACCGAAAAACCCGAATCGACAGCTCACCGTCGGCCAACTGGCGACCCGCAGCGGCGTGGCCGTGACTGCGTTGCACTTTTACGAAAGCAAGGGCCTGATCAGCAGTCAGCGCAACGCCGGCAACCAGCGGCGCTATCCCCGGGAAATGCTGCGGCGCGTGGCGTTGATCAAGGTGGCCCAGCGTTTGGGGCTGCCGTTGGCGAGCATCCACGCGGCCTTGCAAACCTTGCCCGAAGGCCGCACACCCACTGCCGCCGACTGGCAAAAGCTGTCCGCGCAATGGAAAACCGAACTGGATGACCGGATCAATCGACTCACCGCCCTGCGCGACCAGCTCACCGGGTGCATCGGTTGCGGTTGCCTGTCGATGGACGCCTGCCCGCTGCGCAACTGGGGGGATAAGCTGGGCGAGCAAGGGTCAGGGCCGCAGTTGCTTTAAATCTGTGGGAGCCAACCTGTTGGCGAAGGGTTAATCCTGCGTCCCGGTAAATATCGTCTCGCGAACGAGTTCGCTCCTTGTATGTTGCCAGCGCGAATCAGTCAGGCATCACTTGTTTTAGCGCCGCGCTTCGAATCGAGTGGCACCAACAGTATTTGCGGCGCGGCTTAATCAGGTTTCGCCCTGACGGTCGACCCCCTTTGTTTCGGCAAAGGGGGGAAACCATTTTGCGCTGACGTCCGGCCCCCGCTTCGCGGCGGTTCCTTCGCTCCGGTGCCGTGGTGGGGCGACGCGCCGACGGGCCATCCTTGGCCCAACGGCGCTCGCTCGGCATCCATGCCGAGCGCACCCCACCACGACACCTCCACTCAGCCTCCCGACGCGCGTTTGGCGGTGTCTGCCAAATCGCGGCACGGAAAAGCGAAAATCAACAGCTAAAGGCTCGGTTTCGTTGGAGCGAGGCTTGCCCGCGAAGGCGTCAACTCAGCCAGCGAAAATGTCGGCCGACAGACCCATTCGCGGGCAAGCCTCCAGCAGAACCGGGATAAATCCGGTTCACTGAATACCGCAGAACCCCTGTGGGAGCGGACTTGTCCGCGAATCAATGTTTCAGGCGCTAAATCTATTTTGGATGTACCGACCCTTCGCAAATCGATTCGTCCAAAAGGGTCGTGCTACTCCTAGGCTCCAATACCTTGCAACAGAGTATCTACAGAGCGATATTCGTCCCCACGTTAAAACCCCGCCAATCGCGCGGCCAGGGCTTTGGCTTGAAGGGCGACGTCGGTGACTGCGGTGCTTTCCCACCACATGCCGCGCAATGGCGGGCCCATGGCGAACAGCCGCGAGGAGATTCGCCCTTGCGCATCGAGCACCGCGCCACCCGGGTCCGCAGCGATGCCCAATGCCAGCGGCCCCGGCTGAATCAGCCCGCGCGCCAGCAACTGTCGGGGCAGCGGACGGTCGACGCGGCGCCAGTCGTATTCGATGCCCGTGGAGTTGATCAGCGCATCCCCGGTCACCAGCGACGTTTCCTGCTCACCGCGCCGACGAATGCGAATCTGCAGCTGGCCTGAAGGCAATGTTTCAAAGCCCTGCAACGAAGCAGCCTGGATGGTCACTCGCCCCTGTTTGATCAATTGGCTGAGCAATGCAGCGCCAGGCGGCGGTGAACGGTGATGATGGCTTTCCCACCATGGCCGCACATGGCGTACGAATTGGCGACGCTGCACGTCGGTAGCCTGATTCCAAAGCCGTCCGATATTGGCTCGCACCGTGTCCAGCGGCGCTTGCCAGTCGATACCGTTCTCGATGGCCAACTCACATTGCTCGCGCAACTTGCGAACCAGTTGCCGGGTACTGCGAATGCTCGGGTCCTCGGCGAGAAAATCCACCCAGATCGGCGGCTGACGGCGCACATGGGGCAGCAGCCCGTGGCGCGAAAAAATTTCGACAGGCCCACGATGGCCGGCCTGCTGCAACGACACCACCGCATCGACCATGGTCAGACCCGAACCGATGATCAATACCCGCGATTGAGGATCGAGCTGGCGCATGGCACTGACATCCCATGGGTCGACGGCCGCTGCGTTGAGCCCGCTGGATTGACGTTGCGGCGTGCGCGCGGCGGCATACATACCGGTCGCCAGCACGGCATGGCGACCGGAGAGTTGCTGACCGTCGGCGAGGTTGATTGTCACCCCGGTTTCACTGACGTGCAGATCCACCACTTCGCCGCGCACATGTTCCGCCGAAGAACCTCGGGTCGCGCCAAGCACGCGGGCCTCAGCCAGGCGCTGCTGCACATACAGGCCAAACACGCCCCGTGGCGGAAACAACTCGGCAATGGGCACGTGCTGCTGATCGGATTCAGGCCAACCACCACCAGCGATGAAATCGGTCAGCCATTGAGTCAAGTCATCGGCATTGTCCGGATCGACGCTCATCCGTGCCGCATTGCCGTTGAGCGTATGGCCCAGTTCCGTGGCGCTGTAGGCCTCGCCTCGGCCCAACTCTTCCCGTGGTTCGACAATCAGGATGCGTCGCGTACCGGGCAGGCGCAGCAGTTGCACGGCGAGCATGCTGCCGCTCAAGCCGCCGCCGACCACCAGAATGTCGGCACTGCGAGAAGGGTCAACGGCTTGCTGAATCGGGGAGATCATTGGGTTTCACCTTGAAAGGCCGCGCTCGGGCTGGCGTCGATCCAGATGACAGTGCACAGGCCGTGCCCGTCCCTGAAGCTGGAGTTGAACGCCGCTATTAACGCAAGAATCAACGCAAGAATAACCCCGCGTCAGGATTTGCAAAGTAGTCATTGGTACACAAACTGTTGATCTGCTGTAGCGGGGCAAACAGTTGATACATCTGGCTATAGCACGACGTTGCGCACAAAGCGCACGGTAACCTCGCCTTCATTTCGATAGCTGTGGGCCTGGTTGCTGGCAAACATGAAGAACTCACCCGGCCCGACTTGTCGCACCTCGTCGGTCAGATTGATGGTCAAGTGGCCATGCACGACATACACCTGTTCGCTCCAGCCATCCGGGTCCGCTTCGGACGCATAGACTTCGCCGGGCTCCAGGGAGAACTCCCACAGCTCCACTTCACGCCGGGCGGTGGCCTTGGCCAATAACACCGCACGACTGCCGGGAATCGAACCTGCCCAGGCGACTTCGTTGATGCGACTGGGATCACGTCCTTCCGGCGCCTGAATCAAATCGCTGAACGCGACATCCAGCGCTTCGGCGACCCGGTCCAGCGTCGCGAGGCTGACGTTTTTCTCTCCCGCTTCAATCGCCACCAACATGCGTCGACTGACGCCGGATTTTTCCGCCAGCGCGGTCTGGCTGAAGTCCAGGGCATTACGCAGGCGGCGCACATTCTGACTGACGTGTTGCAGCACGGGTGCGCGTTGGGAATGGTCGTCATTCACTATCATTTGCTCTCTTGACCTGATTGCGCAGTATACTGCGCACCTTTTGACGCATAATGCGTTGTGCCTTTGCGATACGCAAGGCGATCAAGCCCGGTGAAAGCATGAAGTCTACCCTGATGAAGCCACGATTCAGCAAAGCAGAACTGGTATTGGTGCTGATCACCTTGATCTGGGGCGGGACGTTCCTGCTCGTGCAACATGCCATGACTGTCAGTGGACCGATGTTTTTCGTCGGCCTGCGCTTTGCTGCTGCCGCCTTGATCGTCGCGGCGTTCTCATTGAATGTCATGCGCGAGCTGACCCTGGTCGAACTCAAGGCGGGCATCGCCATCGGTGCGGCGATCATGCTCGGTTACGGCTTGCAGACCATGGGCCTGCAGACCATTCCCAGCAGTCAATCCGCGTTCATCACGGCGCTGTACGTGCCATTCGTACCGCTGTTGCAGTGGCTGGTACTCGGGCGGCGACCGGGATTGATGCCCAGCATCGGCATCGCCCTGGCATTTGCCGGCCTGATGCTGCTGTCAGGCCCCGACGGTGCGTCGTTGCAGTTCAGCTCCGGCGAGATCGCCACGGTGGTGAGCGCCATCGCCATCGCAGCCGAGATTATTCTGATCAGCGCTTATGGCGGCAAGGTTGATGTACGCCGGGTCACCGTGGTGCAACTGGCTACCGCGTCGCTGCTGTCGTTTCTGATGGTGGTGCCCACCGGTGAACGCCTGCCGGATTTCTCCTGGCTGTTGGTGATCAGCGCCATAGGCCTGGGCGCGATGAGCGCGGTGATTCAAGTGGCGATGAACTGGGCGCAACGCACCGTCTCGCCAACCCGCGCGACGGTGATTTATGCAGGCGAACCGGTCTGGGCCGGCATCTTCGGCCGTCTGGCCGGTGAGCGTTTGCCAGGCATCGCCTTGCTCGGCGCGGCTTTGATCGTCGCAGGGGTAATCGTCAGCGAAATGAAAGGCCGTGGCAAACCGGCCATCCAGCAGCAACCCGACGAGGAACGTCTGAACGAAGCGGATTGATGGGATTACCGGCCTTCAGGACTTGCGAAAATGTTTAATTTATTCGCCACAATGAGTTGCAGCCTACAAAGCTTGTAGGATTCTGCGACACCTTGGCGGTTGGTGGCGCCGGGTCCAGCACTTATGATCCTTGACATTTCCCCGCAGATTAGAAGCCTATGTCCCTGATAGTTCTACTGCTTCTGCCGTTCATTGGCAGCTGTCTGGCGGCACTTTTGCCGCACAATGCGCGCAACGCTGAATCGATTCTTGCCGGAGTGGTTGCACTGACCGGCGCAATTCAGGTGGCCTTGTGGTACCCGCAAATCGTTGATGGCGGCGTAATACGCGAAGAATTTTTCTGGCTGCCAAGCCTGGGCCTGAATTTCGCCCTGCGCATGGACGGCTTCGCCTGGCTGTTCTCGATGCTGGTGCTGGGCATCGGTACGCTGGTTTCCCTGTACGCCCGTTACTACATGTCGCCGGATGATCCGGTGCCGCGCTTCTTCGCGTTTTTCCTGGCATTCATGGGCGCCATGCTCGGTCTGGTGATGTCGGGCAACCTGATTCAGATCGTGTTTTTCTGGGAGCTGACCAGCGTTTTCTCATTCCTGCTGATCGGTTACTGGCATCACCGCGCCGACGCACGCCGCGGCGCTTATATGGCGTTGATGGTCACCGGCGCCGGCGGCCTGGCGTTACTGGTCGGCATGATGCTGCTCGGTCATGTGGTGGGCAGCTACGACCTGGACCGGGTGCTGGCCTCCGGCGAAATGATTCGCGCCCATGCGTTGTATCCCGTACTGCTGACGCTGATCCTGATTGGCGCCTTGAGCAAGAGCGCGCAATTTCCGTTTCACTTCTGGCTGCCCCATGCCATGGCAGCGCCGACACCGGTTTCTGCATACCTACACTCGGCAACCATGGTCAAGGCCGGGGTCTTCCTGCTGGCACGGTTCTGGCCGGCGTTGTCCGGTAGCGAACAATGGTTCTGGATCGTCAGTGGCGCGGGTGCCTGCACGCTGATTCTTGGTGCGTATTCGGCGATCTTCCAGAACGACCTCAAGGGCTTGCTCGCCTATTCGACCATCAGTCATCTGGGTCTGATCACCTTACTGCTGGGTCTCAACAGCCCATTGGCCGCAGTGGCGGCGGTGTTCCACATTCTCAACCACGCCACGTTCAAGGCCTCGCTGTTCATGGCGGCGGGGATTATCGACCACGAAAGCGGCACCCGGGATATACGCCGCCTTAGCGGCCTGATCACACTGATTCCCTATACCGCGACGCTGGCGATGGTCGCCAGTGCGTCCATGGCAGGGGTTCCGCTACTCAACGGTTTTCTGTCCAAGGAGATGTTCTTCGCCGAAACCGTGTTCATTTCCTCTTCCGCCTGGGTCGAGATGGCGCTGCCAATAATCGCGACCATCGCGGGTGTGTTCAGTGTCGCGTACTCACTGCGCTTTACCGTGGATGTCTTTTTCGGCCCCAAGGCCACCGATTTGCCACATACGCCCCATGAGCCACCGCGCTGGATGCGGGCGCCGGTCGAGTTTCTGGTTCTGGCCTGCCTGATTGTCGGGATCTTTCCGACGCATTCTGTCGGCCCATTGCTGGCGGCAGCCGCGCAACCGGTAGTGGGCGGCACGCTGCCTGAATACAGCCTGGCGATCTGGCACGGCTGGAACGCACCGATGATCATGAGCCTGATCGCCATGGCTGGCGGTATCGCCTTGTATCTGCTGTTGCGGCCGTCATTCAAACAGCACCGCTTCGCCGGCCCGCCGCTGGTCAATCGCCTCAATGGCAAGCGCCTGTTCGAGCGTGCGCTGGTGATACTGACCCGCTGGGCACGGCGCTTCGAGCGGCAGATCAGCACCCGTCGCCTGCAACCGCAGCTTTTCCTGCTGGTATTGGCAGCCTTGGTCGGCGGCTTCATTCCCATGTATTTCAGCGGCCTGAGCTGGGGTGATCGACCAAGAATCCCCGGCTCCGGGGTGTTTGTCACGTTATGGCTGATCGCAATTGCCTGCGCCCTCGGCGCTGCATGGCAGGGTAAATATCACCGCCTGGCTGCGGTGATCATGGTCAGCGTCTGCGGCTTGATGACGTGCATTACGTTTGTCTGGTTCTCTGCGCCGGATCTGGCCCTGACCCAACTGGTGGTAGAAGTGGTCACCTCGGTGCTGATTCTGCTCGGCCTGCGCTGGCTGCCACGGCGTAACGAGGATGTGGCGCCACTGGTCAGCACGCGCACGCGAGCCAGAGCGCGTCGGGTTCGCGACCTGATTCTCTCGACCATGGTCGGCGGCGGCATGGCGCTGCTGTCCTACGCCATGCTGACCCGCGCCACGCCGAATGTGATTTCGTCGTTCTACCTCAGCCGGGCGATTCCGGAAGGCGGTGGCAGCAACGTGGTCAACGTGATGCTGGTGGATTTCCGCGGTTTCGACACCTTCGGCGAAATCACCGTGCTGGCCGCCGTGGCGCTGACTGTGTTTGCCCTGCTGCGCCGCTTCCGTCCGCCGAAAGAAAGCATTCCCTTGCCTGCCCAGCAGCGTCAGTTGGCGCGGGATGTGGTCACCGATCTGGTCAACCCGCGCAGCGCCAGCGATACCGCGCTGGGTTTCATGATGGTGCCCGCCGTGCTGGTGCGCCTGTTGCTGCCGATCGCCTTCGTGGTGTCGATGTACCTGTTCATGCGCGGGCACAATCAGCCAGGCGGCGGTTTTGTCGCCGGGCTGGTGATGTCGGTGGCGTTCATTCTGCAATACATGGTTGCCGGTACGCAGTGGGTCGAAGCGCAGATGCGCCTGCGCCCGTTGCGCTGGATGGGCACGGGTTTCCTGTTCGCAATCATGACCGGTCTGGGCTCGATGCTGCTGGGTTATCCATTCATGACCACCCACACGGCGCACCTGAGTCTGCCGTGGCTGGGCGATATTCACGTGGCCAGCGCGCTGTTTTTCGACATCGGGGTGTATGCCGTGGTGGTGGGCTCAACGCTGTTGATTCTGACCGCCCTGGCGCACCAATCGGTGCGTAGCCATCGCCCGACGTCGCTGCCCAAGCCCGTCCCATCCCCCGTCGCCGAACAAGGAACCGTCTGATGGAAGAAGTCATCGCAATTGCCATCGGCGTCCTGGTTGCCTCCGGCGTCTGGCTGATCCTGCGGCCCCGAACCTTTCAGGTGGTGATGGGCCTGTGTCTGCTGTCGTATGGCGTCAATCTGTTCATTTTCAGTATGGGCAGCCTGTTTATCGGCCGTGAGCCGATCATCAAGGACGGCGTGCCGCAAGACTTGTTGCATTACACCGATCCATTGCCGCAGGCGTTGGTGTTGACCGCCATCGTCATCAGCTTCGCCATGACCGCATTGTTCCTGGTGCTGCTGCTGGCGTCGCGCGGCTTGACCGGCACCGACCATGTGGACGGCCGGGAGCCTAAAGAATGACGTGGATGAATCAACTGATCGTCGCGCCGATCCTGCTGCCGTTGCTGACGGCGGCGATCATGCTCTGGCTCGGCGAAAAGCACCGTCCGCTCAAAGGCTGGATCAATCTGTTCTCCAGCGTGCTGGGCCTGGGCATCTCCATCGCGCTGTTCATCTGGGTCCAGAAAAGCGGCACCACCGGCTCAATCGGCGTGTACCTGCCGGGTAACTGGGAAGTACCGTTCGGCATCGTCCTGGTGGTGGATCACCTGTCGGCGCTGATGCTGGTCTTGACCGGCATCGTCGGTGTCTGCGCCCTGCTGTTTGCCCTCGCCCGCTGGGATCGGGCCGGCGCCAGCTTCCATGCGTTATTTCAGATCCAGTTGATGGGGCTGTACGGTGCGTTTCTGACCGCCGACCTGTTCAACCTGTTCGTATTCTTCGAGGTCTTGCTCGCTGCATCCTACGGTTTGATGTTGCATGGTTCGGGGCGCGCGCGGGTTTCGGCGGGCCTGCATTACATCGCGATCAACCTGCTGGCGTCGTCGTTGTTCCTGATTGGCGCCGCATTGATTTACGGCGTGACCGGGACGCTGAACATGGCTGACCTGGCCATGAAAATCCCGCAGGTTCCGGAAGCGGACCTTGGATTACTGCACGCTGGTGCGGCGATTCTTGCGGTGGCGTTTCTGGCCAAGGCGGGCATGTGGCCGCTCAATTTCTGGCTGGTTCCGGCCTACTCGGCGGCCAGCGCGCCGGTCGCAGCGATGTTCGCGATCATGACCAAGGTCGGCATCTATACCTTGCTGCGCCTGTGGACTCTGCTGTTTTCCGGGCAGGCCGGAGCCTCGGCCTTGTTCGGCGGTGACTGGCTGATCTACGGCGGCATGGCGACCATTTTCACCGCCGCCGTATCGATCATCGCTGCCCAGCGCTTGGAGCGCATGGCCGGTCTGAGCATTCTGGTGTCGGCGGGCATTCTGCTGGCGGCCATCGGCTTCGCCCAGCCAAGCCTGACCGCCGGGGCGCTGTTCTATCTGGTCAGCTCGACCCTGGCCTTGAGCGCGCTGTTCCTGCTGGCCGAATTGATCGAGCGTTCCCGCTCGGCCAACGAAATCCCGCTGGACGATGACGCCGACCAGTTGCCGCGAACCATGGAATCCCTACATCCGCCGCCAGGCACCAACCTGGATGACCAACAAAAGGCCGTGATCGGCCAGGTCATCCCCATGACCGTGGCGTTTCTGGGTTTGAGTTTCATCGTGTCGGCGCTGCTGATTATCGGCATGCCACCGCTGTCAGGCTTCATCGGCAAGCTGGCACTGCTCAGCGCCCTGCTCAATCCGTTCGGGCTCGATGTTGCCCAGAACGAAGCGATTGCCACGCGGACCTGGGTGTTCACCGGCCTGCTGATTTTCTCCGGGCTGGCATCGTTGCTGGCGTTTTCCCGGATCGGCATTCAGCGCTTCTGGACCCCGCAAGAGCAACCGGCACCGCTGCTGCGGCGCTTCGAATGCTTGCCTATCGTGATTTTGCTGGGCCTCTGCGTGGCCCTGACGTTCCAGGCCGAGCCGCTGCTGCGCTACACCCAGGACACGGCCGCGGCGCTGCATGAGCCCAAGCAATATATCCAGTCAGTCATGGCCACTCGCCCGCTGCCGGGTCCGGTCAGTGACTCGGCAATATCGGCGGTGCAACCATGAAGCGCCTGTTTCCGGCTCCGTTGTTTTCCGTGGCATTGGCCGTGTTGTGGCTGGTTCTGAGCCTGTCGATCAGCCCTGGCAATTTATTGCTGGCGATTCTGTTCGGCGTGCTTGCCCCACTATTGATGGCCCCGCTACGACCGCTGCCCGTGCGGGTTCGCAAGCCAGGCACAATCCTCAAGCTGATTGTTCTGGTGGGTCGTGATGTGCTGGTCTCCAACGTCCAGGTGGGCTGGACGGTCTGGAACGCCAAGCGCAGGCCGCCGCGTTCCGCCTTCGTCAAGGTGCCGCTGGACCTGCGCGATGCCAACGGGTTGGCTGCGTTGTCGATGATCACCACCGTGGTTCCCGGCACCGTGTGGTCCGAGTTGGCGCTGGACCGTAGCGTGCTACTGATGCACGTTTTCGACCTGGACGATGAAGCCCGCTTCATCGAGCATTTCAAGACCGCTTACGAGCGCCCGTTGATGGAGATTTTCCAATGAGTGCCGTGCTCGGCAATGCCATTCTGGCCAGCCTGCTGATCTTTGCGCTGGCCATGGTTCTGACGCTGGTTCGTCTGTTCAAAGGCCCGTCGGCGCAGGATCGGGTTCTGGCCCTGGACTACCTGTACATCATCGCCATGCTGATGATGCTGGTGCTGGGCATTCGCTACGCCAGCGACACCTATTTCGAAGCAGCGCTGTTGATTGCCCTGTTCGGCTTTGTCGGTTCGTTCGCCCTGGCGAAATTCCTGCTGCGCGGCGAGGTGATCGAATGAATTCCCCTGTGGTTCTACCGTTTTGGGTCGAAGTCCTGACCGCCGTGTTGTTGATCGTCAGCAGTCTGTTTGCGCTGACCGGCGCACTTGGGTTGCTGCGCATGAAGGACTTTTTCCAGCGCATGCACCCGCCCGCGCTGGCCTCGACGCTGGGCACCTGGTGCGTGGCGCTGGCCTCGATCGTCTATTTTTCGGCGCTCAACTCCGGGCCGGTGATCCATGCCTGGCTGATTCCGGTACTGCTGGCAATCACGGTGCCGGTGACGACCCTGCTGCTGGCGCGCACGGCACTGTTCCGCAAGCGCATGGCCAGGGAAGATGTGCCACCGGAAGTCAGCAGCGGTCAGTCAGGGGATTCGGGCGGTAGCTGAGCGGCCATCGAAGCGGCCGCCGTTTTTCCAGCCCTTCAGCGATTTACTCGCTTGCCTTGAAAACCAGTTCGCCCTTGCGCCATTTGGCGGCCTTGGAGACTGCGGCTTTCAGGGTCTTGGTGAGCGCGCCCTGCAACTGTTCGTTGGCGGCGAAAACCATCATCACACCATGACCTTCCTTGAACACGATGCCATGGCCTTCGGGGGTATCCACGTAGGCGTATTCACCCAGACCGTAGACGGTCAACTTGATGTCGCGGAACTTCAATTCAAACTTGCCGCCTTCGCGACTGGGCAATACCGCGGCACGGAAATGATCGCCGACCTTGAGTTCCAGGCGGGGTTTGTCATCCACCACCAGAGCGCTCTCGGTATCGATCTCGGCAATGTAAATCCCTTCAGCGGATTGCTCGGTGACATACACAAATCGAGATTGGAACTGCTTGACCAACTTCGCGCGTAGGTCACCCAGTACGAATAGAGCGTGCGTATCCAGACTAGTTACTGCCAATGTGTAAACCCCCAACATGAAAATGATCCCGCCCGAGCAGAATCGGGCGATCAAAAAAGTACTTCTTTTCCTTTCTACCGCATTGAGCGGGCAAGTCCTTTGCCTGGCGTAGAGCATTCGCAGCCACGGTGCGACGCAAGGAAGCCATCGCTGGCGCTATGGGTAGAAGGAAATCGACAATGCCGACGCGCTTTCAGCGCTGGCACGAAGGGGATTCTACCGGCTCCGGATGCCCGGCGGATATATCCCTTTCACCTGCAACAGCATCATGGGCGGTTTCCGACGCAATCAAGACCGAAATAACCCATCCGGTGAAGACAAATCCTACTTTTCATTCTCAATCCGCGACCGGTCATTCGTCATTGCCACTACTTAAAGACGCCCGCACGAGCCAACAACTGCCATACTCGCGCAAATCAAAAAAAATCAGACCTTGCGTCCATTCACCTTGGTCGCAAGCGACTCGTCATCCATGGGAAGGTAATAAGTGACTGAATTTGATATTGGCGAGTTCTTTATCTGGGGTGAATCCAGAGAAGTAGAAGGTGAGTTTCAGGCCGTCATTGTCATGCGCGCAAAAGAAGGCAAGCAGGCGATTACCTCGCACCAGGTTGAAAAGGACCGTTGGTTCAAGACGGCCGAGGTCGCCGCCATCGCCGCCAGGGAAGCAGCGCAAGAGCTGAAAACTGCTGTTGATCAAGGTGCCTTGAGCGTTTAGTCGCTATCTGCAGCAGCCCGGACTCGCCGCCTCATCGGTTCGAACTCTTGCGCCGCGTCAGCACTCTGATACATGACGAAGGCTCAAGAGAGCACTGACCAACAGGGTTTTGTACCCGCCGAGGAGATGACATGGAACTGACCACACCGACACTGGAGACACTTTTCGAACAACTGGGTCTGGATTCCGACCAGGCGAGTATCGACGCGTTCGTGCTAGCCCATCAGTTGCCCGAAGACGTGAAGCTGTCCGAGGCTGACTTCTGGACGCCGCAGCAGGCACGCTTCCTCAAGGAAGAGTTGCGTGAGGACGCTGACTGGGCGCCTGTCGTCGACGAGCTGAATGTGTTGCTGCACACACCCGCGTAACTACGCCGGACCCGTAGGACCGGCTTCAGCCGGGAGGGCGCAAGGTCTTACGGCACAACTGCTGCCAATGTACCGGCCTCCTCCCGGCTAAAGCCGGTCTTACGTTCCAATTCAGATGGTTGTGTGACAAGGATCGAGACGATGTTTGCAGATCCTTAACCCGGCATTTCGACATTGGGATGCAGCACCCGACCGCCCTGTGCCGGGGCATGCACGAATAACGCCTCGTTCAGTTGGCCGGTGCCGCGAATGGCTGCCTCCCAATGTGCTGAACGATGTATGTAGCGTCGACGCAATAACTGTTCCTCTCGTTTATCCAGCGTATAAATTCCGTCTTTTGCATAGTCCATCAGTTTTTGCGCAATGCGTTGCAGCTCCGGCGGCAGATTGAATGCATCGCTGACCGGAATCGGTTCCAGCGGAACACCCTCGGCGCAGGCCAGCCCGTGCATGAGGCGCAGATGCACCAGGGAAAGATGCCCGAATACCTTGCGCTGCAAACACACTGCGGCCATGACCGACTTGACGTTGAGCTTGTTGCAGGACCTCATCAGCGTCGTCTGCTCGCACACCACTGATAGCGAAGCCTCACTGTCCAGCGGATCGACCAGTTCGCTGGCGTCCAGTGCCTGCAGGTCCCTGTACGCCTTGCGCCAGGCGCCGGTCAATCCGGACGGCGGGTCACAGCCCACCACACTCCAGCGCGGGCGAGTCAGTAGCACTCGCTCCTGCATTTGCGAGTGATAACCACCACCAATATCTGAATGCGCTCCCGGCAGCAGAATCTCCCGTGGCCAATGAGGTGCGACGCTATTGAGGGCGAAATTACGCCGCAATTCATCGCGCGCCACCAGATGCACGACATGTTCCACAGAGCCCGGCGGCAGGTACAAATTGACGTTTCGATTGCTGGCATCCCTGACATTGCCCAGATCCTTGAAGCCGCCGATGGCCGCCACCGTGTCGAACAAGCCGACAAATCTTATTCTCACGCTGCCGCTGCTCCAGGAGAATTCCGGGTTCAGTGGAACCTTGCGCTGATTGAGCACCGGTTCAAGGCTGCCCTTGTCCCGTTTAAGTACCTCATTGATGAAGTGCCGGGCGGCCGCCGCGCCGCGACTGAAGCCAAATACATCGAATTCCAGTGCACCGATAACGCAGTCGGGGTTATCCCGGGAAAAACCCTTGAGCCGCTCACCTATTTTTTGCATGGCGCGAGCGACCTTTGCCACGACACCGGTCGGCCCGCGACCGAATGTCTGTCCCGGCCAGAAAGAATCGCGACCGCCGGAAACTGTCCCTGCGCCGCTGATATAGACCGGCCAATAAACATTCAGGCCTGCGCCGTTATTAATGGCTTTGGCCTGCAGGCGATAAAGCCCTGCAAGCCTGGCAATATTACTCAAATCATTGGCGTAACTACTGCCCGGCTCATCGTGACGCCCTTTACATTCGCGAATATGAACATTGTTGTTTATTTCAGCCATCGCCCGACAATCCGCGCCGACCTGGCTGTTTACCCGGTTATTACCTGTTCCATCAAAGAAAACCCCAATACGGACAGTGACACTGAGCATTGCTGTACCGGGCGTATCGGACGATTTATTTACATTCCATGTATTTATCATCGGAGCATCCGTTTCTAACGCGACTGAATCAAGCCGCATGAATCAATGACAAACATTGATACATTCAGCTTGCTCAGCGATACCCGCTCGTCAAGGCTTACACACAAACTCAGACTTATCCCACACACTCGATTGGTAAAGATAAACAACTTGAAGATATAAATCCGACATAAAAAAAGCCGCCTATTAGGCTAAGCGGCCTGTTTTTTAATCACATCAAACGAACAAGAGCAAGTTGAGTTGAGTTGAGAGACATGCCAGCCCGGTCAACATGCAACCGGGCAGTACATCCTGACTCAGGCGCTCAGGAATGACGCAGCGGCAAGCCCTCCGGCTTGTAACCCAGGCGCAAACCACCCCAATGCCGACCCTTGACCATGATCGGAACGGACAAATCGTGCATCAGTTCACCCGTGTCCCGGGTGTAGGTCTGCAGCAATACCGCCTGTTGATGGCTGCCACAGCGGATTCCCGTGCGGTCGTCGAATTTGCGTTTGCTGCGATTGCGCGCCGTGTCGACAGCAATATCCCCGGTCAGCGGCTGGTTGAACGCATTGTTATGGGTGGGAACGTAGCCTTGAGGCGTGCAGGCAATGGCGAACACCAGCCCATCGTGTCGCGTCAGCAGCGGTTCCTGAATCGCGGGTAGCACCTGATCGGTGTAACGATCGAAACGAGTCTGAAATTTCGCCGGTGCGGTTTTGGCAATAGGTTGGTAATTGCGATCGAACAAATCATCGAGGCTGACGCGGGCTTCATCGATATCCTGTTCGAACTTCAGCGCGATCTGACTGGCGCCCTCCTTCGCCAGGTCATAGATGCGCTGGTGATAATCATCCAGGCCCACTTCTGCCAGGCGCTCGCTGATGGTTTCGGCCTGGCCCTCCATCTGCACGGCGGCATCCGCCAGTTTGCGGGTCTGGTCATCGCTGATGGCCAGATCGCTGCGCATCTGTTGCACGGCGACGAACAGGCCGTCCAGTTGCTCTTGATTGGTTTGCGCGCCCAGGGCGATTTCGCTCACCTGCACCTCGACCCCGGCAGTCAGTCGCGCGATGTTTTCCAGATGCCGCCCCGTGAGTTCGACTTGCTCCACACCGCTGTCCAGATCGGTGGATAACTGGCGTATTTGCTCAACGACCTGGGCCGTGCGCTGCTGGATATCGGCCACCATCTGCCCAACTTCCTCGGTGGCGGTTGCGGTACGCCCGGCAAGGCCGCGCACTTCATCGGCAACCACGGCAAAGCCGCGACCGTGTTCGCCAGCGCGGGCGGCCTCGATGGCGGCATTCAAGGCCAGCAGATTGGTCTGACTGGCAATGGACTGGATAACCAGGGTCACGCGCTGGATCTCTTCACTGCGCTGACTCAAGGCCTCGATCAGTTCCCGGCTGCTGATGGCGCGTTTGCTCAGGAGGTGCATGCGGGTGATGGATTCGCCCAGCACGCTGCGGCCCGCGTCGCTGCTTTGCCGCGCCTCGCTCGACGCGCTCAAGGCCTGCTGGCTGAGCTGTGCGGTCTGGTGTTCCGTGGCGATCATCACGTCGGCGCTGGTGACGATTTTTTCCGCAGCAGACAGCTGCGACTGAACCTTGCCCGCCAGTTGCCTCACGGAAAAAGCCACGCCTGCTGCCGACAATGCGTTATGGCTGGTGGTGCGCGACAAGTCTCGGGTCAGGCGAGTGATATCGGCGTTCGGGTCATACGGCGTTTCAGCTGATGGCGTGCCCGTAAAGAACAGCGGCAGCCAGATAAATGCCAGGGCCAGCGGCAAGGCCGCGTAGACGGACAGTCCGGTATACGCCAGCGCCAGCAATAACAAGACGAACGCGATGCTTTGCAGACCGGGCACCAGCCAGCGGGCTGTCCGGGCCGATCGGGTCTCGGTTGGCTGGCGATCCAGCGGCGTGCCGGTCAAGGATCCATTTGCGGCCATAGCCTTTACCCCGTTTGAGCTTATCGTTATTTTGTCTGCATTAAACGCCAGATAGCGGCCACACGCCATGAGTCGTTAGTTGTAAACCATCCACGATAGAACTCTTCCTGCTCCTGCCCGGTCGTATCTGCATACACGCGGGACAACGGCAAGCGACACGCTCGGTACATCGATTTTTCTGATCAAGTTGAGGCATGTCTTGAGTTCTGCAACCACCCCGGTTTCGGCTGACATATTCATCGGCGACAGCACGATGGCGCAGCGCATGAGGGCTTGTGACTGGGCTGCGACTGCGTTGGGCCCTGCGGAGCATTGGCCGCAGTCACTGAAGATGGCGCTGCACATTCTGCTTACGTCGAAGTTCGAGATGTGGCTGGGCTGGGGCGAGCAAGTACATTTCTTTTATAACGACGCCTACCGCCCGACGCTCGGCCAGAAGGATGCCCATGCGCTGGGGATGCCACTGCGCGAGCTATGGCCGGAGATCTGGCTGGAAGTCAAACCGCGCATCGAGGCGGTGTATCAGCAAGGCGTTGCGACCTGGGATCAGTCACTGCTGCTGATCCTGCAGCGCCACGAATACCCGGAAGAAACCTACCACAGCTTTTCCTATAGCCCGCTGATCGGCGATAACGGCAAAATCCAGGGCCTGTTCTGTGCAGTCACCGAAGACACCGACCGCGTTCTGAATGAACGACGTCTGGCGCTGCTGCGCTCAGTGGCCAGCGGGATGGCCGGTACCCGGGATCGAAGCGGCATTTTTGCCAGCCTGCAAAGCACCCTCTCGCAGCAGCCCCGTGATTTGCCGTTTAGCCTGACTTTTGTTCTCGATGAGCATGGCGCGGCAACGCTGAGTGGCTGCAGCGGTTTCGACGAACGCCATGGCGATGCCGTCGAGCAGCTGACCAGGCTTGAACAATCGCACTGGGACAACACCGGGGCGCAGCGGCCGGACTGCCTGGCGCTGCTGGACGTGACGTCTATCGCGACGATTCTGCCCTGTGGCGCCTGGGATCAGCCGCCAGCCGTCATGGCCATGGCTCCCCTCAAAGGCACCGACCTGCTGCAGCTTAATGGCTTCATGCTGATTGGCCTGAACCCCTATCGGCCCCATGACCCGGATTACTTGAGCTTCATCGAGCTGATCGCCGGGCAAGTGGGTTCCAGCCTGACCCGTGTCGATGTCTATGAAGCCGAGCACCGTCGCGCCGAGGCGCTGGCTGATGCGTTGCAGATGCGTCAGGCCGCCGCCGAGCTGCTGCATCAAGCCAATCAGCAGCTGAGCGCCGAAGTCGAACAACGCAATCAAGCCCTCAGCGAAGCGTTGGCGCAGCTCAAGAAAGAGGCCAGCGAGCGTGAAGCCATCCAGGAAGCGTTGCGCCAGTCGCAGAAAATGGAAGCCCTGGGGCAACTCACCGGTGGCATAGCGCATGATTTCAATAATCTGCTGACGGGCATCATCGGTTCGCTGGAGATGATCAGCCGCCGCAGCAGCAGCGGTAAAGTAGCCGACACCCAGCGCTATATCGACGCAGCCACCCAGTCAGCCAATCGTGCCGCGACCCTCACTCATCGGCTGCTGGCGTTCTCCCGGCGCCAGCCATTGATCCCGCGCCCCACGGACATCAATCAGCTGATGCTGTCGATGGAGGACATCCTTCGACGCTCCCTGAAAGAAGACATTCGCATGCATCTGTTTGCCCATGACGAGCTGTGGCAAACCCTGTGCGATCCGCATCAACTGGAGAGCGCGCTGCTCAATCTGGTGATCAATGCCCGGGACGCCATGCCCGATGGCGGCCAACTGACCATCGACATCGGCAACGTCAGCCTGGCCCGCACCGCCATTGCCAGGCAGGTTGACGCGGTGCCGGGTGATTATGTTTGCATCTGCATCCGGGACACCGGTTTCGGCATGCCGCCGGATGTACTGGCCCATGCCTTTGAACCGTTCTACACCACCAAACCGCAAGGCCAGGGCACCGGCCTGGGTCTGTCCATGGTTTATGGCTTCGTGCGCCAGTCCGGCGGCTACGTACGCATTGATTCCACGCAGGGAGTAGGCACCGAAGTGCGGCTTTATCTGCCCCGCCACGATCCGGTCGAGTCGCCGCAAGCCGCGCCAATCCTGGATGAAAGCTCAGCCGCGGTCAGCGGATTTACGGTTTTGGTGGTGGAGGACGAACAGACGGTACGGGAGTTGGTGCTGGAGGTATTGCAGGACTTTGCCTGTGTGACGCTGCAAGCCGCAGACGGGTTGTCCGGCCTGGCGATTCTGGAAAGTGAGCAGACTGTGGACCTGCTGATCAGCGATATCGGGCTGCCGGGCCTGAATGGGCGACAGCTGGCTGACGCGGCACGGGTCAAGCGTCCGGCTTTGCCGATTCTGCTCATGACCGGCTACGCAGAAAATGCTTCGCAGGCCAGTGGATTTCTGGAGCAAGGCATGCAAATGCTGACCAAGCCATTCACCCTTGCTGATCTGACTGGACGGATTCACGCAATGCTCGATTACCGGCAGGCGCAAACGACCGAGAAGCCTTAAGGGTTAAACCTTGAGGGCTTCTCGGCGCCGTTGTGGTCAGGCTTGACGCTGATGTTTGTCGATCTGCTCGTGACGCTCTTGCGCTTCGATGCAGTATTTGGTGGTCGGACTGATCAGCAGGCGCTTGAGGCCAATAGCCTCGCCGCTGTCGTCGCACCAGCCAAAGCTGTCATCGGCAATGCGTGCCAGAGCCATTTCCAGCTGTGGCAGCATGCGCTGATCACGATCAATCACGTTTACCAGCCAGTGACGCTCTTCCTCGACCGAGGCGGCGTCCGCAGGATCGGCAGGCGTGTCCAGGCTTTCGATAGCGATGCGGCTCTGCTCGATGCGCTCGTGGATTTCGATCTTCATGCCCTGCAACAGCTCGACGAAGAAAGCGTGCTGCTCGGCATTCATGTAGTCATCGGCCGGCATGGCCAGCAACTTTTCCTTTGTCATTGATTTCTCTATAAAAAAAACGTGCATTAAGGCGAATTAAGGAGCGGCTCAGCGTTGCCGTAAAAGCGCCATAGTCTCCAAGCGCCACCTGGCACTCAATTTACGAGGGGCGGCAGTCTAAGGCCGGCTTGGGCAGTCGGCAACATAATTGACGCGAATTGGTGTAACAAGTCCCGCAACAACTTGTTGAATGCGGGCTGTAACGCCTGTCCGCTGGTCGCCGGGATCGACTTGGCCAGCCCATGACAGAAAGCATTCGCGGACAAAGCCACTTAATTAACCAGGTTCAAGGACCTGGAAAAGTGGTCGTGTCCGCGACTGAGTGATTCAAATTCCGCGACTTGCGCCTGCGACCCCATTCTGACTGCCTGCAAGCACATCGGTTCCGAATCGTTTCACAACAACAGCAGCCTTGGCCCGGCCGCTTTTGTACAACAATTAAAGTGGCATCTGGCCTTTAGTCCCGAATATACGCAGCAACAGCAGCAAAGGTAAAGCCACTGACCTTCCGGCGTTACAAAATCACGACGCGCCCCTCTTGGGCGCTCAGGCGTGCAGCGTCCAGTACCCGGGCAGCAGCGACTGCGTCATGGGGATCCACCGGGTTGGGTGCGTTGCCTGCAATGGCATCCTGCAATTGTCGATAGAACTCCAGCCAGCAGCCACGTTCGGATGCCACTTGTTTACGGGTATCGCCCTGCTCCAGCCAGCCCCTACGCCGGGTTGCTTCGACTCCCCAGCGCTCGCCTTCGGAAGCAGGCGTCAACCCTGCCAACGAAGCCGCCTCCTGCCCGTCAAGACCTTCGACGCTGTAGCAGCCGGATGTGCCGCTGACCCGGAAGCGTGGGCCGGGGTGATTCTGCAGGCAGCTGCCCCATAAATGCGAAACCACCCCGTTGCGATGGGTCAGGGCAACGAAAAACTGATGGTCGACAGACTCGTTCGGCGTGGCGAATTGCAGTTCGCCGTACACCCTGGCCACCGGGCCGAACAGCAGCAATGCCTGATCCACCAGATGGCTGCCGAGATCGCGCAACATGCCGCCGCCACTGGCTTTGCCGACCGATTTAGGGGAATAACGCTCGACGCGGGATTCAAATCGGCTGACGTCACCCAGAACGCCGTCATCTATCAATTTACGCAAGGTCAGGAAGTCAGAGTCCCAGCGGCGATTCTGATAAACACTGAGCAGCACGCCCTTGCGCTCGGCCGCATCCACCAACGCCTGCGCCTGCTCGGCATCTGCGGCGAATGGCTTGTCGCTGACCACCGCGACACCGAGTTCGATGGCCTCCAGAATCAGCGCCTGGCGAGTCGCCAGCGGCGTGGAAATCGCTACAGCATCGACCCCGGCGGCAACCAGATCAGCCAGGCTGGCAAACGCCCTGGTTTGAGGATAATCCTGCGCCAGTTCTTGTCGACGCTGAGCCGAACCGGTCACAACACCGACGAAGGTGGCGCCCGGCAGGCTGGCGATCAAAGGCGCATGAAAATACCGACCGCCTTTGCCATAGCCTACCAATCCGATTCGCATGGTCCTCTCCTTCTATTCATATCTGGTTGGCCGGGAGCTTACCTGCTTCAGACGCTCCATTGCATGGCCTGCGTATGACGTGTCGCACGGCGGCAAGACACTCAAACGAATCATTTTATTGTACAAATCCAATATTTTGTACAATTAATTGCGCATTCTTGTACAAGAATACTATGATGGCCTTATGCGATGGAACGCATCAGGGTCACTTCAAGACCCCGCCTGCCAAGGACCTGGGCGTCACGTTGTGCACCCAGACGAGCCATTCATCATGCTATTCAACTCCTCCAAGAAAGAACTACGCGACCTTCAGGAAATCATCGCCCGGCAAGCAAGCCTGTTGTAGGCCATCGACCGCTCGATGGCCACGGTCGAGTTCGATTTGAATGGCGTGCTAATCAGTGCCAATGACAATTTCCTCACGACCATGTGCTACCGGCGCGAAGACGTGATCGGCAAACCGCACAAACTGTTTTGCAGCTTCGAATATGCCCGTAGCGCCGAATACCAACAGCTGTGGTCGCGTCTGCGCGCCGGCGAGTTCGTGTCGGCGACCTTTCGCAGATTGGCGGGCGATGGGCGCAATGTCTGGCTGGAAGCCAGCTACAACCCGATCAAGGACAGTTCCGGCAACGTGGTCAAGATCGTCAAGTACGCTCTGGATGTGACTGAACGGATCCAGGCCGAAAGCGAGGCCGCCAGCAAACTCGCCGGGCTGGACCGCGCCATGGCGGTGATCGAGTTCGATATGGAAGGACGCATTCTGCGTGCCAACGATAATCTGACGCGGCTGCTGGGCTATAAAGAAGCTGAGTTGGTCGGCAAGAACCACCGCATGCTGTGCCCGCCCGAGCTTATTAATAGCAATGAATACCGGGATTTCTGGCAGCGCCTGAACAAGGGCGAATTCTTCAGCGGCCAGTTCAAACGCGTGAGCCGCCAGGGCGACACGCTGTGGCTGGAGGCCAGCTATAACCCGGTGTATGACGCCAACGGCGATCTGATCAAAGTGGTCAAGTTTGCCACCGACATCACCGCCCGCATCGAGCAGCATATCCGTGATACCGAGAGCGCTGCTCAGGCGTATCACATCTCAGTCGAAACCCAGAAAGTGGCCGAGCAAGGTACGCAGGTCATTCAGCTGGCCGCCAGCGAAATGCGCCAGATATCGTTGAACATCGATTCGTCGTCACGAATGATTGCGCAACTCGGCGAGCGCTCGGATCAAATCACCACCATCGTCAATACCATTCGCAGCATTGCCGACCAGACCAACCTGCTGGCGCTCAACGCTGCCATCGAAGCCGCTCGCGCTGGCGATCAGGGCCGTGGGTTTGCCGTGGTCGCTGACGAAGTTCGTCAACTGGCCGGACGCACCAGCCGCTCCACCGCAGAGATTTCGGAAATGATCGGGGTGATTCAATCGGAAACCCAGCAAGCAATCTTCAGCATGGACAACACCCGCGCCAATGCCAGCAAGGGCGTAGAACTGGCCGATCAGGCTGGGGCGGTCATCGTGCAGATCAGCGCAAGCACCAACAATGCAGTGGATGCGGTGAGGATGTTTGCCCAGGCTTCGAAGCGGTAATGACGCCTTTCCGGACGAATCCGGTCCTACCGACCTGCGCAAAACCGGTAGGAGGGGACTTGTCCCCGAAGAGGCCAGCCCGGCCAACCGAAATCTGCCGCATTATCGTTCTTCGCGGGCGAGCCTCGCTCAAACAGGCAACAGGCTAGAGCTTGGCCTGATTCCTCTCCCCCATCTTCTTGCTGCGTTTTTCCAGAATCAGATACACGACCACGGCAATCAGCAGCGGCATGAGGAAGTAGATGGCCCGATAGCCGATCAGCGCCGCGAGCAAGCTGCCCTTGGAAAACTCGTGCTGCATCAAGGTGATGAACACGGTTTCCAGCACGCCGAGCCCGGCCGGGATGTGGGTGATCACGCCAGCGATGCTGCTGATCAGCAACACGCCAAGAATCGCCGGATAAAACGCTTTGTCCGGCAGCAGGGTGTAGATCACCAAGGCCATCAGCGACCAGTTCAACGCGCCGAGGCTGGCCTGGGTCAGCGCCTGTTTCAAGGACGGCAGAGTGACTTCCTGCTCACGGATCGTCCAGGAACGACGTTTGGAAAAACGACACGCCAGCAGATAGCCAACAGCGACCACCAACAAGGCAACGCCGATCAGGCGCAATGAAGTCGTACCCACCGCCCAATCCTTGGGCAGTTCAAGAAAGCCCATGGAGAACACCACGCCCGCCACCAGCATGTAACCCAGCCAGTTGGTAATCAGGCTAAGGCTCAGGATGCGCGTAATAGTGGGCACATCCAGCCCGAGTCGCGAATAGAGCCGATAGCGCAAGGCGATGCCGCCAACCCATGAGCTGAGGTTAAGGTTGAACGCGTAGCACACAAATGCCACTGGGACGACTTGCTGGATCGACAGCTTGTGCCCGGTGTAAAACCGCGCCAGCACATCGAAACAGCAATAGGTCAGGTAGCTGCACAGGGCGATCCCGAAAGCGAGGGCCAAGGTGCTGATTTTGTAGGACAGCAACGCCTGTTTGACTTCCTGCCAGTCGAGATTCTTCACCAGCAGAAACAGCAACACCGGCACCGCAACGAAGAAAAATACGTTGAACGCGCGCTTGGCCCATTTCCATTTGTTGCTCTGCGGCTTGCTGCCCTGTTTTACGCTGGTGCGTTCGGAAGATGCATCGGACGCCTGAATCATGCGGATTTCTCCTGATCAGATTGCAGATTGACCCGCAAGTCATGGGGGACGCCATCTTTTTGCTCTTGCTCGATGACACTCGCCTCGGGAAGCACATCCGCCGCGCGCAGCGGTTTAAGCCGCAAACCATGAGCGGGAAACAGGCCGGCAATGGCCGGAAAGTGTCGCAGAAAGTGAAAGCTGAGGAAGATCATCGGGGCCCGCCACCACTGCCCGCGTGCAGCCCCCTTCAGGCTGATCTGCTGACTGTGCGCAGCAGCCAGGTCACGCAGATGTTCGTGCAAGTGCTGATTGAGCGCGGGGTCGCGAATAAACAGATTCACTTCCAGATTCAGCGCCAGGCTCAAGGGGTCGAGGTTGCTGGAACCCACGGTGGACCATTCGCGATCAATCAGCGCCACTTTGCCGTGCAGCGCCCGCTGTTTATATTCGTGGATCACCACGCCTTCACGCAGCAGAAAGGTGTAGGTCAGCCGCGAGCAGACGCGCACAAATGGCATATCCGGCTGCCCCTGGAGAATCAGCGTCACTTTGACGCCACGCCGCGCCGCGTTGCGCAACTCGCGCAGGAATCGATAACTGGGGAAGAAATACGCATTGGCAATCGTGATGCGATGGCTCGCGTTGCGCATCGCCAGCAAGTACTGCTCTTCGATATCGGTGGTGTGTTCCTTGTTGTCGCGCTCGCACAGCAACATGCGCGCGCTGCCCGCGTGATGCGGCTCGATGCGCAGCGGCTTGAATTTCGAGCGCACGGCTTCGCCAAGCATGCCCATGGCCGAAGCGTGAATATCCGCCACGATGGGACCACGCACCATCACCGCGTAGTCCTGCTTGGCGGTCACGCCGGTGTCGCTCATGTGATCGACGCTGTAATTAATGCCGCCGATGAACCCAATCTCGCCGTCCACCACCACAACCTTCCGATGCAGGCGCCGGAACAGGTTGGTGCGCATGCCCATTACCCGTGGCCGAGGGTCGAACAGTTGAATGTGAACCCCGGCGGCGATCATCCGTCCGACAAAAGAATTACTCAGGTCCGAAGTGCCGTAGTCATCCACCGTGACCACCACCCGCGCGCCATTGGCGGCGGCCTCAAGTAAGGCCTGTTGCAGCGCTTCGCCGACCCGGTCTTCGAAAATGATGAAGGTTTCCAGCAAGACTTCCTTGCGTGCCGCACGGATGCAATCGAAGACTCGGGTGAAATAATCTTCGCCATTGATCAGCAGCTCTACCGAGTTACCGTCGCGCCACTGTCCGTGGTGTTTCATGTGATCGTTCATAAGGTCACCTCCACTGCGAGTGGCGCATGATCGGAGAGATGCGACCATGGCCGGTTGGACAAGACTTTGGGCCTGTGGGTGGTGGCGTTGCGCACATAAATCCGGTCCAGCGCCAGCAACGGCCAGCGCGCCGGGAAGCTCTTGGCTGGCGCGCCGAATTTATCGACGAATGCCTCATGCAGACCGGTGCCGACCAGTTGCGCATCGGCCCGTTGTCGCCAGTCATTGAAATCCCCGGCGACAATCACCGGCGCCGACTCCGGCAGACGCGCCAACAACTCGGCGAGCAGCTTCAATTGCTGGCGACGGTGCCCTTCACGCAGCCCCAGATGCACGCAAATGGCGTGTACCTGACCAAACTGCGGGACGTCCAGAATGCAATGCAACAGCCCGCGCTCCTCGGTGCCATGAATCGACACATCCAGATTCTCATGATGGCTGATGGGGTATTTGGACAGCAGCGCATTGCCATGATCGCCATCGGGATACACCGCGTTACGGCCATAGGCGAAGTCGCTCCACATGCTGTCCGCCAGAAACTCGTACTGCGAGGTCGTCGGCCAGCCCTTTACCCGCTGGGCGTGACTTTGATGCTCGCCATGCACTTCCTGAAGAAACACCACATCGGCGGAAACGCTGCGCACGGCGTCACGCAGCTCCGGCAAAATGAAACGCCGATTGAAGATCCCGAAACCCATGTGCATGTTCATCGTCAGCACGTTCAGGGATACACCGGTCGAGGTGGGGGTACGTACGCCAGTCGGCGTAATGGCACTGCTCAAAACTTCACTCCTTGCATGTCACCCGGCGCCACTTCCAGTCCTTGAGTCAAGTCGAAGCGTTCCAGCAGTTGGCGGGCGTCATAAGGCGCCCGGACTTTGATGTCGTTGTCGAAATAGCAAAATATGTCCCGCGATTTTCGCTTCGGAACGGCCTTGGCCACGATCAGGTGCGCGTCGGCGGGTTGCGAACCCTCGCGCCACTCCTGAATCCGGTCGCCCCAGCGCTTGAGCGCCTTGGCGGTATAGCCACTGGCGTAGAGCTTTTCGTCGCCGTGCAGGCGCAGATAAACGAAGTCGTCGGGAACCTCGGCAAACCAACCGGCGTACAGCTTTGGCGTTTTCAGGGAGTAAAAGGAGCCATTGATCTCAATGCTGTTCACGGCACGGGAGGCAAATTTCAGCTCGTTTTTCTGCGTCAGTTCCTCGGGATAAAAATCGCCCCGCCATGGAACATAGCGCCACCCGGAAATGCCAATGCGGATATCACTCATGGAAGTGGTCTCGGTTTCGTGTGCGATGTGAGGCGACAGTCACGTCATATGAAGCCTGTCGCTCGCACAGGTTCCCTAACCCGCATGGTCAACTAGTGCAGCATCGCGCCTAGAGCGGGCGATCCGGGACGACATCATCGTCTTCATCAACAACACCCAGACTGCCGGGCAGGGTTTCCGGATCAGGCAGATCTACGTCATTGCCAATACCCGGCTCTGCTTCCGAGAAACCAGGATCAATTACATCGCCGTCGTCCAGGCCGGCATCTTCATCGTCAAGTAAATCAGGATTGGGCGGAATCGATTGTTGGGTTGTTAACCTGTCCATAACCACCTCTCGGGTATGACCTCCGACGGAGGCCTTAACGATTCGAATACGCCCAAGTTGCTCCGTTCAATGCATTTAGTGACCTTACGTCGGCAATAACTGACTCACCGCACCGTTTACTTACAAAACCGTTTATCTGCAACACGGAACCTTATGCAACTTTGCATCGATAGGCGGCCATGACCGCTCGTCGGTTTCGGCGCTATTTCAATAAACTTTCCACACCCGAGTTACTTCTCAAGAACACGAGGCAACTGTCTCGCCAGTGCCAACTTAAACAATATTCACAGGTGAAATGATCATGCCCAATACATCGAAACAAAAAGACGACGACAAATCGAAAAGTACCGGAAAAGGCTCGGGCAACTTTGCCGAGGACCCTCAAAAAGCGTCTGAGGCAGGCAAGAAAGGCGGCAAAGCCAGCTCCGGAAGTTCAAGTAAAAGTTCAAGCAAATAATACAATCCGTCCTATCAGGACGGGAACTCAGGTTCCCGTCCTTCGGCATTAACGTCTGGAGATCTGCCCATGAAGCAACTTAACGCATTGCTGCGCCCTACCCTGATGACCCTTGCCCTTGGGCTGACAACGATGAGCGCCTTCGCCGCGAGCCCGGCCGGATTCGTCGATGACGCGTCGGCCAAAGGCCTGGCCGAAATTCAGACAAGTGAGTTGGCCTTGCAGAAAAGCCAATCGGCCGATGTTAAAAAGTTCGCCCAGATGATGGTCGACGATCACACCGCTGCCAATAAAGAGCTGGCACAAGTCGCAACAGGTCTGAAACTTAAAGTGGCGGACGACGCGGAACTGATGGCCCGTGCCAAGAAAATGGTCCTTGAGTATCGTGACGAGTCGTTCGACAAGGCCTACGCCAACAATCAGGTCGTGGCCCACGAGCAAACCATCGAACTGTTTGAAGAAGAGATCAAATCTTCCAAGACGCCTGAGTTAACGGCCTTCGCCAAGAAGACGCTGCCTAAACTCCAGCATCACCTGCAAGAGGCCAAATCGCTTCAGGCCAAATACAAGTAACTCATACAGCACAGCCGTTTGCGTCTTCGGCGTAAATTGCCGGGACGCAAATTCGGCATCTTTTACATCGTCCATCCCGCGCTACTGCGTTTTCGCGCTTTTTCGCGACTGCCGCAGATATTCATCTGGCACCAGCGTCGCCCGCCATTTTTTGAACTGTCGATAAACAGCCAGTCGCAATCAGGCGTGGCGCAGACTTTCAGGCGCAGTTGATCCGGTCCGGTCAGCAGGCTCGCGGCTTGGGTCGCCAGGCGAGCCATGAAATTGTCGGTCATGTCATCCAGGCTATTGCCGATCTCCCACTGCCAGATTACGTTCGGCCCTTGCACGACGAGCCGGCGTTGCGCGGCCGTACTTCCCAAGACCTGATTCAGGTAATTCAGGGCGCGATCATCCAGTCGCCGCCCTTCTGCCATTGGCAGCAGCAATTGGTAAAGCTGCTCACGGAAGGCAATCAGGCGCTGGAAGGAGAAGGCAGCTGCCGGTTGCTCGACCAGCCCCAGATAATGGTCAAACTCCTGAGCACTGATCAGGCGGGCATGCTGGAACCAGCGCACCACATCCTCCAGCGTTGCCAGCTTGTCCACCACTTCCCCCAATGAGCTGCCCGGTCGGCGTCCATTGCAGGTATTCAGGTAATCGAGTACTGCCAAGCCACCCACCAGCCGCAGTGAGCTGATTTTGAGTTGACTGATAAACATGATCAGCCCCTTGTCTTGATCCGACACTTGAAGCATGGCAGATATCAGCAAAGAACCAAGTGCTATCGGACGGCCTACAACCTATCGTGAGCCGAGCGGTTTTCACGGCGTTTATCGATCTGCACCGCACATCGCTCAGGATTCAAAAGGAGGTGGCGTCCAGCGTCAGCGTCAATTACCGACATTGATCAAGGTTTTCACCGCGTTCTCCCTGAGCATACGAGGGATCGCGCAACCCGGTCCCGCAAGCTGAGCACCGGTGGTGACCTCGAAACTCGCCTGATTGTCGGTGGCCGAGCTACCTCCTACAAAAACCGTGAACTCGCCCGGCTCGACCCGGCGCAAAAAGAAGTGATCCAGCAGTGCCAGGTCATCCTGATCAAGCTGGAAAGCAAGTGTCCTGGTTTCGCCTGGGGCGAGTGTCACCCGTTCAAAACCACGCAATACGCGCACGGGTCGGGTGACACTGGCGGTGCTTTGGCGCAGATACAACTGCACGATTTCATCGCCCTCACGAGGCCCGGTATTACTGACATCGACGTTTATCGTCAGTGTCTCGTCTGGTGCAATCCGCCGGGCGCTTAGCCGGGGTGGCTGATAGGCGAACGTGGTGTAGCTCAAGCCATGACCAAAGGGATAAAGCGGCGTCCACGATCCGTCGATGTATTTGGAGGTGTACTCGGATTCTTTACTCGGTGGACGCCCGGTATTTTTCCGGGCGTAGTAAATGGGCAATTGCCCGACCGCCCGAGGAAACGTAATGGGGAGCTTGCCACTGGGGTTCACATCACCAAACAGGACATCGGCGACCGCGTGGCCCATTTCCGAACCGAGAAACCAGGACTCGAGGATCACCGGCACTTGATCACTCATCAAGGAAAGCGCCAACGGGCGACCGTTCATGAGCACGACCACCAAGGGTTTGCCTGTCTCGACCAGGCGAGCCAGCAGTGCTTCCTGACCGCCAGGCAAACCCAGCGACATCCTGCTTCGCGCCTCGCCGGTCATCCTTACGGTTTCACCCAGCACCGCGACGATGACATCGGCATCGTTACTGGCCCGCAGTGCGTCATCAATACCCGAGAGGTCCAGACTTTCAGGCGAGGCGCCCGGTACGTGAATGACCGCCGTCGTGGATGGCACAGCTTGTTGTATACCTTCCAACACCGTGACCGACTCTTCGCTACGCACTGGCCCGGACCAGGGTCCCAGGGTGGATTCGGCATCGGTAGCCAGTGCACCCACCACAACCAGCTTTTTGATGTCCTTGCGCAGCGGCAGCAATGCCTGGTCATTCTTGAGCAATACGATGGATTTCTGCGCCGCCTCTCGTGCCAGAGCCCGGGTCTCGGGTATCCGGGCAACAGCCTGCTCACGAGACGCATCACTGTAACGGTACGGGTCTTCAAAAAGACCCAGGCGTTGCTTGGCTTGCAGGACGCGTCGTACCGCATCATCCAGAGCGTCTTTACGCAGTTGGCCGCTTCGAACCAGTTCGGGCAACTGCTGTTGATAGAGGCCGCCGGCCATGTCGATGTCGACGCTCGCGTTGAAGGCCAACTGCGTGGCGCTGGATTCTGTCGCAGCCACGCCATGCTCGATCAGATTCTCCACACCGTTGAAATCGCTGATGACGAGACCGTTGAAGCCCCACTGCTTGCGCAAATAATCGTTCAGCAACCTATGGTTGGCATGCATCGGCGTGCCCGCGACTTCATTGAATCCCGGCATGATCGTGTCGGTCCCCGCCTCCACAGCGGCCTGAAACGGCGGGAGATAGACTTCACGCAGCGTGCGTTCCGAGAGGTCGGCAATGTTGTAGTCACGCCCTGCTTCCGCTGCGCCATAACCGGCGAAATGCTTGGCGGTTGTCATCATTGTCGAGAGATCAGGCGGCCCTGTCCCGTGAAAGCCCCGGACACGGGCAACCGCCAGGGCGGCCCCCAGAAACGGGTCTTCACCGGCACCTTCAACCACACGCCCCCAACGCGGATCACGGGCGATATCGACCATCGGCGCGAAGGTCCAGTGGATGCCGTAAGCAGAGGCCTCCACGGCCGCAGCCCTTGCAGTGCGCCGTGACAGTTCCGGATCCCAGGCCGAGGCTTCGGCCAGCGGAACAGGGAAAATGGTTCTGAACCCATGGATCACATCGAAAGCAAACAACAAGGGAATTCGTAGCCGGGACTCTTCGACCGCCACACGCTGAAGCTTGCGTGTGGCCTCGACGCCATAAGCATTCAGCAGCGAGCCCACGCGCCCGTTACGAATACTGTCATCACCACCGATTTCAACGATGGGGCCAGCGGACGTAGTCTGGACAGCCAACTGGCTGAGCTGGCCGGCCTTCTCTTCAAGGGTCATCCGGGAAAGCAGGCTGTCGATCAGATCATCGTTGTCGAAATCCGCGCCAGCACTCACATCAAGTGAAGTGACCGTGGCGAGCGCAATGAACATAAGCACGGGCAGGAGTCGAGAATGGGCCATGACATTCACACCGCCTTCACACTGCTGATCAGCCCCGAGCTTTCTTGCCCGGCAGACGCCAATGGTTCGGAAGTGAACGGGTGATATTGATAGAGCCACGTTTCTGACAGCGCTTCATCGCCCAGTTGCAGAAACAAGCGCAGCTCTACGGGCTCGCGGCCCTCCACGCTCAAATCGAACTGAGCCCGCCAATGCCCCTGCTTACCGTCAGGGACGGCCTCCGTGAATACATTCGATAATTTGCCTCTTGATGAGGAAAGTACCGCCAGCGGCCGGACCCCAAAGGGTATTTTTGCAAGGCCGTCACCCTGAAACTCCACGACGAACTTGCGATCACCTTCAGGTCGGTCCTGACCGGGCAGGCCACCGCGGCCCAGACGAGTCGCCACGCAACGAGCCAGCGGCGAAGGAAAGGGTTCGTCCGCTTGCCAGTGCAGGCGGTAACGCAGGCGGAAATTTTGACCTGTCTGGGCCGCAAGCTTGGGGACCCACATGGCGACAATATTGTCGTGAGTCTCGGCGTCGGTAGGATTTTCCACCAACTGCACACTGCCTTCGCCCCAGTCGCCCAAGGGTTCAACCCATAGGCTGGGGCGTCGTTCGTAATGCACGCCATCCAGGTAGTGGTCGAAATCCCGATCGCGCTGCAACAGGCCAAAGCCTTTGGGATTGTTGTCGATGAACGCCGATGCCATGGTGCGCGGGGCGTTGTTGAGTGGCCGCCAGATATGCTCGCCATTACCAGTCCAGATGGCCAGACCGTCAGAGTCGTGCACTTGCGGCCGCCAATCGATGGCAGTGGGCTTGGCGGTATTGGAGTACCAAAACATGGAGGTGAGCGGCGCAATCCCCAGACGCTCGATATCCCTGCGCAAAAACAGGGATGCATCGATATCCATGATGACCCCTTTGTCCCTGTGCAGGACAAACCGATAGGCTCCGCAAATACTCGGCCCTTCAAGTAACGCGTAAACAATCACCGCACTGCTGCGTGTGTCTGCGGCTGCTTCAAACCAGAAGTGGCTGAAGTCTGGAAACTCTTCCAGCTGGCTTGCCTGGGCCACATTGACCGCAATGCCGCGAGCGGAAATGCCGTACTGATATTGATCACCGATCGCGCGAAAGTAGGACGCGCCGAGAAAGGCGACCCAATCATTGGTGCGCCAATCCAGCTGACGCTGGTCGCCGGAGCGGCTCTCCTGGAAACGGAAGCCGGCGAAGTGATTGCCCGGGGGCAGCCGACGAGCGGGACTGTCCGCAGGCATATCGAAATAGGAATCGTCGAAGACAATCTCACGCGCCATGTCGTCGTGAACAACATGCATCGTCACGGGAAAACGAAAATAGGTGCCCAGGTGAGAGAAAACCACCGGGTACTGCCCTGGCCCCAGGGCAAACAGGGCGAGGGACGTGTCGAATTTTATTTTCCCGTGGGCATCGTAATTGATCTGCGACAGCACCTCGGCAGGGCCGGCGGTGGGAGCAAACCAGGGCATCCGCGACTTTGCTTCGGCCAGTTCAATCAAGCTCTCGAATGAAAAAGGTGATGCGTCCCCCAACCGGAGTTTTGCCTCTTCACCGGCTATCGCTGACGAAAGTTTGCCCATACCGGCGAGCGCCGCAGACAGGGTTGAAAGTGCGAGAAGCGATCGACGAGTGAGCATGATTTTCGTCCATGATTTTATTCCGATAAAAAGTGTGCAGCCCCTTTAGCCATGCGGCATTGGCGACATCATCGCTTGTAGAGATGTTGAGAAAATGCGTTGAAACTACAATCGGCAAGCTCCAGCCAGGCACATATTTCTTCCACCGACTCACCAATGCTCAGCACATCGCTGCGCAGATGCACTTCCGGGAAAACCGGCGTTTCATAAGGCGCATCGATGCCGGTGAAGTCTTGCAGCTCGCCGCTTCTGGCCTTGCGATACAAACCCTTGGGGTCTCGTTGTTCAGCGACCGCCAGCGGTACGTCGACGAAGACTTCAACGAAGCGCTCGCTGCCAACAATCGAACGCGCGTGATGCCGGGCCGTGCGGGTGGGTGAGATAAGCGCGACCATGACGGTCAGCCCGGCGTCTGCCATCAATGCTGCAACTTCGGCCACGCGGCGGACATTCTCTTCCCGGTCGGCCGCGCTGAAACCGAGGTCTCGACACAGTCCGTTGCGCAGCACATCCCCATCAAGAATGCAGGTCCTCAGGCCTCGGGAGCGCAATGCAAAATCCAGGGCATTGGCGATGGTCGATTTACCGGACGCGGACAACCCGGTAAACCACAGCACCGTGCCTTGGTCATGCACAGCCATAGCCGCTCGATTGAACGCATAGGCGCTGTGGCTATCGGGTTTTGGATAATCATCAACGACGCTTTCCATAGCGGGCTCTCTCCTGTTGGTAAATATTCAGTCGTCGGGGGGCTTGTCGGGCAGCAGGCCGACCACCATCAGTTGCACCAGCAATAACCCGGCGATGCACAGATACAGCGGCGCAAAGGAACCCAGCAGTTCCTTGCAGGTACCGCCGAGAAAATTGCCCAGCACGCCGCCCACGCCGATCAAGACATTGGCGATACCGAAGGCGCGTGTCAGGCAATCAAGAGGCACGATCTGCCCCAGATAGGTCGGGACCAGACCAAATACCGGATAGAACGCCAGCGCGAATAGAAAGCCGGCCAGATAAAACCCGCTGTCGCTGTCCAGGCCATAAACGCAAAGACTTGCCAGACATGCGCTGACAAAACACAGCATCAATGCCCGGCGCGAGCCCAGCCGGTCAGCCACCCAGCCCACAAGGAAGCCCGCAGCCATTCCCACCGCGCCGATCGTCGACCACACCATCCCCGTGGTTGCTACGGACATGGAAAGCTCTTCACGCATGAATGGCGCCAGGTACGTCTGAAACGGCAGCAGCGTCAGGCCGTTGAGAAAAGCCACCAGCCAGGTGAGCAGCTTTGCGTAGCGGTCTGTCGCGACGTGACCGAGTGAGATTGCAACGCGCCTGGCGACTGACGCAGCAAATACCAGGCCGCGACACACACCAGAATCGACACCAATCCAGCGATCAACCAGATGGCGCGCCACCCGCCATGCAGGGTCAATAGACTGACCAGCATGCCATTGATGAATACGCCGTAACTGGTGCCACTGGAGATCAGGCCCATCACTCGCGCCCGGGTTATTGCGGAGAAGTGGGTCGCGACAATTTCGGCCAGCGGAACGTAGGCCGACGCCGAACAGCCGCCGAGCAAAATCAGCAGCCCGCCGGATAACCAGATCGAATCGCTGACACTCAGCCCCAGCAGCGCCAGTGAGGTCGCCAGCGTCGAATACAGGCTGATTTTCCAGCCCGCGACAAAACGGCTGAGATAGCCGGCAAGAAACGAAAAGCCCAGAAACCCGATCTGCGCGCCGCCGGTAATCAGCCCGACGGTGGTGTAGTCAAAGCCGATATCGCGCCGCATGTCCACCAACAGGTTGGCGAACAGGTAGACACCGAAACCATAGGTACAGGCAACAAAGCCGGTCAGGACAATCGCCAGCACCACGCCGTTACCGGCGCGCGTGGAATCATCGGCAGCCGCCGTCAGCACGGGCTCGACTGGAGTGCTGACAGGCGACCGGTTCATTTGGCAATCGCCGTATGAATGATGAAATCACAATCCAGCGGATCATAAATGTGCCGGAAATCACCAAACGACTGAGGCCTGAAGAAGCCGGCTTCACTGATCTCGCCTTTGAGTTCCTCCGGCAAAATCGGATAGACCTGCAGCCGGTAGCAAGCGCCATCGCTGAAGGTATAGATGAACTCGCACAGTTGATCGCTGACCTGCCCCAGACTGACTTCGGCGTTATGCCCGCAATAGTAGTAACGACCGGAGGACTTGAAGTGGCCGGCACGTATCGCGCGGAAGTTGCGCTGATCCACCACCAGCAGCCCGCCCGGCTTGAGCAGCTGCCGGAACCGGCGCAATACCCAATGACGATCGTGCTTGTCGAACACATGGCACAGGGAGCTGCCCAGGCACAGTACGGCATCGAAAGTGCCCAGGCGGCGAGGGTCGAGTTCCAGCCAGTCGCGTTGCAGAATCGGGATATCCAGCCCTCTTGATTTAGCGTTGAAGCGCGCCCGCTCCACCATGGTCGGGCTGCCGTCGCACGCCAGTACGTTGAAACCGGCCTTGTGCAATTGCACCGCATGAAAGCCACTGCCCGTGGAAACATCGATAACTGTTTCGACGCCCAGCTTGCCCAGCAAATCGGCAAAGAAGCTGCCTTCGCCGGCGGCACGCTTGTCCCAGTCGATCAATTCATCCCAGCGGCTGACAAAGTCGCGGGTGTATTGAGTTGCGTAATCGGCAAAGCCGAGTCGTTTGCCGACCGAAGTTTGCCCCTTGCGGCCTTCAAGCCGGATGTAGGTCATGTCTGGCACTCCCTGTCAGTTCGATCCTGTGGGCGTAGGCCTGGTATTTGCGCCCCAGCTCTGCGGCCCTTTGATGCACGTCTTGCAGGGGCATACGCGACACGGAATAACCCAGCAGCGCTTCCATGATCGCCATCTGCTCCGGCTCGAAGGAAACGCAGCCATCGGCGTTTATCGCGTGAATGCCGTCCTGTTGCTGGCCGCGCTGGTTGATCGCAATGGCCTCGGTGCGTGCCACGCCGTAGGGCAAACTGAGCATTACCCGGCCCAGACCAACGCTGACCGGATAACCGCCCGGCAAGCCGCCCGGCGCAGGGGCGTGGGTCTGCACCTCGTAGTCGGCAAACAGGTTTTCGATGACTTTGGTTGCCGAGGTTGCGGTCAGGAACTGCCCATCGACGCCGCCCAGACGGCGAAACTGGGTGCGCACGCAAGCGAAGATCAGCGCGTCGTCAAATGCCCCGGTGCAATCCTTGCCGTTGACGCGATAGTGCAGCGAGTAATTGGCGTCCGCCGGCAGTCCGGCGCGAGGTACGTAGTGGCTGAAGAAATGCGAGGCGATCAGCCTGACCTGTACCGCTTCCGGAGAACATGTGGCCAGCCGCGCGACGGACATGCGTATGGCAGGAACCAGATTGGCGACATTGCCAATGCCCGTATCCGGCGCCATGCCCACCTTGTCCAGCACCACATTCACGGCGTCAGGAAAGGCGCAGTTGACCACAATGGCTCTGCTTCCTGAATGTTTGACAGCTCGCATCAACTCATAGGCTGGCGCCAGATGCATCGGTAACCATGGGCCCAACTGCGCCTGATCCAGCGCCTGAAAAGCGGCAGGCGGCAATTGGGTAATCACTCGCCAGGATTGCAGAGAGGCACAGTTAAGAATGATGTCCGGATGAATGCGGGTAATGATCGCGGAGTTTTCTTCGACATTGCCCTCGCCAAGATTCATCTCCATGGGATGAATCGTACACAGCGTATTCATCTGCAGGCAGCTCAGGCGTACGAGATTACAACTTCGAGTGGCTTTTTCCAGGTCACGACTGGCAACGTAGAAAGTAAAGCCGTTGCGTGGTGCCAGGATCTGGAGAATCTGCAGGCACAAATTGCCTCCACCCACGATTAGTATTTTTTTCTTGTCCATGGCATTTCTCCTTATCGACAGATTGAAGCCCCGCAGGCCGAAAGCTTTCTGGCTAACGTGGGTAAGCGCCGTTATCCACGGCAATAACCTGGCCGGTCAGATGCCGGCTTTTTTCTCCTAACAAGAAGACGATCACATCGGCAACCCCTGAAGGCTGGATCGGCTCTTTGAGGATTTCCTGGCGTTCGTACTCCCTGCGTCGATGCTCAGGAATGCGGTTGAAGATCGAGGTATTGCGCACCAGTGCAGGCGACACCGCGTTGACGCGGATCGAAGGTGCGAAATTCCATGCGTTGGCCTTGGTCAGGCCAATGACGCCCGCCTTGGTTGCCCCGTACAGTGCGTCGAGACTGCCCACCTCTCCGGCGACTGAAGTGACATTGACAATGCTGCAAGTGCCACCGCTCGACATTTCTCGCCGGGCAAAATCCCGGGACAGGTAAATCAACGATTTCAGATTTACCGTGTACATCTCATCAATCTGGGCATCGCTGTAATCAAAGACACTTTGCCCGTGATAAATACCGGCGTTGTTGACCAGACCCGAGAGCGACTCATGACGAGCATAAAGCTGCGGGATAAATGTCTTTAATGTCGACAAGTCCGCAAAATCGGCACCGATAACTTCGAGCCGATCACTGCCGGCTTCGGCCAGCAAAGACTCCAATCCTGCGACGTCCTTGTCGGCGGCAATGACATAAAAATCTTCTGCCAGGCAGGCCATCGCCGCAGCCCGGCCAATACCATTGGCCGCGCCGGTTATAACGACTTTCTTTTTCATGTTGACCCTGACGTGTTTGTGAATTGATTCATGCGTTCGAAATAGGGTCGGTGAAAACGGTAGTACTCAATCAGGCGGGAATTTTCGGCAAGTTGACTGTTGTCGAAATCCGAAGACACCCGCGAATTAATCTGCGTACTGTTTTCGGCGGCTTTATGCCAGCTGCGCCAAGGCAGCCATTGCTGCGGGCACTCCTTGTTCCAGCTGAGTGCATCGGGCAAAAACGGCAGTTGCAGATAATCACACAATTGCCGGATGGTATTTTGCGGATCACGGGCAAGTTCATCAGCGTTGATGACATAGGGAATGCGCCCCGTCAGCCGTGTCACCTCGCAGAAGATCTCGTACTGTGCCTTGTGTCCAATGGACATGAGCGGCATCTGCGGATAAATCGCGAAGTGGGAAAGGATGGAACTCGCGGGTTCGCGGATAATAAAGATATTCTCCTGTTCCAGAAGAAACTTTGAATCAGCTTTCAACTCAGGCAGGCAGTGATAACACATGTCCTTATGAAACACGGCGCGCCGCTGCCGCGCGTCACGCAGCAGCGCCTTGACCCCCTCGTAGGACGTTGGCAAGCCACAGTCCAGATTATCCGACGGGATCGGCGAATCCTGCCCGAAAGCCACATGGGCAAACGGCTCGTGGAAGACTTCGAAATCCTGACGTTCAATGAACACCCGCTCCAGTACGGTCGATCGCGAACGAGGATGAGCCCATAGCGCTATCATCCGATTCATGACCGTCCACCCGCGCAAGCCTGCAGGACGGGTACGTGCCTTTGCGGCAGAGCCATTCTCAGCGACTCGATGAAGCCGTCCAGCTCAGGACGTGCGCCACGGGCATACTCATGCGCCGTGACAAATGCCGGGTGCAGCGCAAACTCTTCAGGTTCGAGGCCGCCCAATTGGTAGGCTTCCCTGAAGTAATCGATGCGCAGCAGCTTGTCCAGAACCTGACTCGGGATTACCAGACTGCGGGCAGGCAATACCGGGCGGCCTGCGCGCTCGCGGCGCAGCAAAAACTCGATGATTGGCGCCGGCAAGGTGTAGAGAGTGGTTCGTTCGCCAGTGCGTTCAAGGTGCCAGCAATGCTCACCGTCCTGTCCCTCGCCATCAACCTTGATGCTGGCGATCAGCAGGCGAACCGGGCTTTGCGCAGCGGCCAGCAACGCCTGGATCGCATCGTAAACCGCCAGTTCAGCCCATCGTTTATCTTCAGTGGTCAATGCGATCCCGAGCGCCTGAGCCTGACGCTCAAACGCTTCGGGCGCCCCGAAACGACCGATCATGAAGGTAATGACATACCGCGCGTGGGCAATGTTCACGCCCAGACGACGCGCCTTTGCCCGCCCCCGCTCGACAGCCTCAAGGCCGGCGGCGAATTGCGAAACGGTAAAGCAGAATGTGTTGTTGATCGAACACCCCTGCGCGACAAGTTGTTCAATCGCCAGATAGCCCGCCTGACTACCGGGAATCTTGATCATGATGTTCGGTGCCAACCGGGACAATTCCAGGCCGTGTTTGACAATTGCCGAAGTATCTTCGCCAAGAAACGGATCAACTTGAGCGGACAACCAGCCCAAACGCCTACCAGAAGCATTCCACATTGTGTCTAATTGCCTGGCGGCATCCAGAACAAGCTGACTGTAGATATTACGGCGACGCTGCGTAACATCCAGCCGTTCATCCCAGCTATTATTTCGCTCCGTCCGGCAATAATGAGCGTGTAAAAAGGCCGCATTGATTAGCCGAGGATTAGTCGTGACACCCGTTATTCCGGAAAAACGGCCAGACAACGGGTCCGGCAATAGCGAATCGATAATACCTCTCAACTCATGATAGCGTTCCACCATTACCGACTTGAACACCCCATAGCAAGCAGGGGAACCATCCCACCAAACTTCCGAATCCGGATTTGCATTTTTCAGAATGCGAACATATCTCAAACCAGCCATTAGCGGCTCCAATGAGCAGTCAACTTAGACTTCTCGGTGCCGGTGCGCAGAGCACACCGAGAAAATGCATTATTAGAATTGGGCGCGAAGCTAACTTGGTATTGCCCTAAAGATGGATCCCATATTTACACCTGTCAAACGAGCAACGGTGGTTTACTGAGCATAATTGGGAATAAAAGCTAGAGGTTTAATGTCACTCGGGCGGATAACTTCACTGACGTGGACTAGAGCATCCGCAATCGGTCTGCCAAGGTCGCAAGTTAAAACGTCCAGATATAAGCGTCCGCCGGGAGCCGGCGTGCATCTGGCGCAGAAGACTGGCTGCGTTGCCCCGCTCCGGGGAAGTCTCCTATGCTAGAGCGGTTACGACACGCGATGTGAGTTTGCCGCATGCTTGCGTTGAGCCACCGCCATCCTGCGAGGCAGAACGAATAAACAACAGCCGCAGAGCCGATGCCTCTTCAAGAATCAAGGAAAACACCGTGAATACACCTTCCGACCGCTATACCTACAAGGCCCGCTGGTTTCACTGGGCAATGGCAATCCTGATCGTGCTGGCCTATGCGCTGATCCTGAGCCGCACGCAGTTCGAACGCGGCTCGCAGTTACGGACCTTCGTGGTGCAGACCCACTTCTGGGTGGGCATTGTGGTGCTGGTCATGGCGTTTTTCCGTATCGCCGAGCGTCGCCGGCATACACCGCCAGGCATCATGCCGCCCCTGGAGGGCTTCCTGCGCACCGCCGCCACGCTTTCCCATTACCTGTTGTATGCGTTTCTGTTCGTCCAGCCAGTGCTCGGGCTGCTCACTGTATTGATCGAAAAGGGTTCGCTGCCGATTCCCCTGACTCAGCTGCTGATCCCGTCGCCCTTCCCGGTATCCGAAGACCTCGCCGAATCTCTGGAAGACATCCACAAACTGCTGGGGACGATCTTCTATTACGTGATCGGCCTGCATGTGATCGCGGCTATCTGGCATCACTTTGTGCGCAAGGACAATACGGTTAAACGGATGGTCTGAGGTTCAGCCCAGGATAAATGTGGGGAATTCTATCTTTGGGATGAAGGCCGGGTGATCGTCGTTGGAGGCTTGCCCGCGAAGGCGTCGTTTCTGGTTTGAAGCTTCGGCGGATGTACCGGCCTCTTCGCGGGCAAGCCTCGCTCCAACAGAATCTGGATAAATCCAACCCCATTGCGGTCCGCACGACGCAAGCCCGGGCAGCACTGGATAAAATATTTTGTTACGCCCCCAGCGTCGTATCGGAGGCGGCGAGGTATGATCCCGGCGCTCGCCTCCGGGTCTCTGGATTAAGGATTTTCCATGCATAACCGCTTGCTGACTTCCCTGACATTTGTCGTGGGTGCCACCGTGTGTGTCCAGGCTCAGGCCAGCGGCGACGATTCGTGCTACCCGAGCTGGTCTATTTTCAATAACGATCTGGATGTCTGCAATAACCTGCCCTTTCTCAGCCCCGGTAACGACAGCTCGGTCAACCTGCGGCTGTTGCTGGCCAATGCCGGTCGCCTGGAGCTGACGCCGGCGGCACTGAACAAAGCGGATCTGGCCGAAGGCTACGGTGAAGTGCCGTTCGCCCTTTATCGTCTGGCGCCAGTCGCAGGCGGCACCGACGAAGAGCCGCCGGAGGGAGCTGCGGAAAATACAGACAGCAGCGTGGCCGGCTTGCAGGCAATGCTCGACACATTAGGCGTCAAGCGCGAAGCCTCGGAAGTGGCCGGTGATTCGCTGGTCGATGGCGAAGGCAGCCGTTGCCGCAGCAACAACGAAGACAGCGCCAGCGATTTCATTCGTCAGGTGGTCAGCACCCCTGAACTCAACCCGGCCGAACGCGCATCCCTGGCCAGCAGCCGCGTACAGATGCTGTCGGCCTGCGCCTGGGAATCGGAGCAACTGAGCAGCCTGCTGCCGGGAGATATCAAGTCGCCCATGGGCAAGGCTTTTCTCGGCTACCTCAACGCGGCGGCGGATTTCTACAGCGGACGCTTCATCGAGGCGACCAAGGGCTTCACCCTGCTCGCCGACAACCCGCAGGAATGGCTCAAAGACACCGCGCTGTACATGATCGGCCGCAGCGAGTTGAGCCTGGCTCAGGACAAGGCGTTCGAGTATGGGGAATTGAAGGTCGAGCGTGTCGATCAGACAGCCGCACAACGTGCCGAGAGCGCCTTCCTCAACTACATCGATGCCAACCCGTTTGGCCGCTACTCGACGAGTGCGACCGGCTTGTTGCGCCGCGTCCACTGGCTGATGAACGACAACGCCAGGCTCGCGGCCGACTACAACGCGCTGTTCTTCACCGACAGCGAGGATTTCAAACTTGAAGCGGCCGACTACGAGCCGCTGATTCGCGAAGCGGATCTGAAAATGGTGACAGTCAATACCAAGGCGCTGACGACGCCCTTGTTCGCGGCGGTCAACGATCTGATGTGGATGCGCGGCCAGTCGAGAAACAAACTGACCAAAGCCACCCTGCTCGCGCAAAAAGACACCTTCGCCCAGCAGCCCGAACTGTTTACCTATTTGCAGGCCGCCTTCGCGCTGTACGTTGAGAACAATGCGGTTAGCGCGCTGCAACTGCTGCCGAGCGCCATACCGGACGAATTGAACTACCTCGCGTTCAGCCAACAGATGCTGCGCGGCCTGGCCTTGCAAGCGGATCAGGAATGGAAAGAAGCGCAAACCCTGTGGTTGCAATTGATCCCGCTGGCAAAACTGCCGCTGCAACGCGAGCAGCTCGAACTGGCACTGGCGATGAGCTACGAGCGCGACCAGCAGTTGGCCAAAGTCTTCGCTGCGGACTCGCCGATCAAGTCGGAGAAAGTCCGTTACATCCTGCTCAGCCACACCGCCGACGCCAATCTGCTGCGCCAGCAGATCACCCAGGGCCAGAACGACACAGAGCGCAATACCGCGCTGTTCGTGTTGCTCTACAAGGACCTGCTGCGCAGTCAGTTTGCGATGTTTGCCGACGACCTCAAGCAACTGCCGCAAGCGCCTTCACCAGACAAACTGAGTTACAGCCTCAGCTACACCTATGACCAGGGCCAGTCGCTGGCATTGTTTCGCTGGACAGGCGACAAGGCCGAATCCGGCTATCTGTGCCCGAGCATTGCCGAGACCGCAGCCGCCCTGCACGGCGATGGCAAAAACCCGCAAGGCCTGAACTGCATGGGCGAGTTCATCCTGCGCAACAACCTCGACAACATGCCGCTGGATCAAGCGCGGCATGCCGACTTGCTCGGCGGAACAGCGCCGGGTTTTGCCGGCGAAGTGTTCGCCCGCCAGACCGGCTATCAGTCCGTCATCGCCAATCCGAAAGCGGGCCATGAAGACAAGGCCTATGCGCTGTTTCGCGCCATCAACTGCTATGCGCCTTCCGGCAACAACGGTTGCGGCGGCAAGGAAGTGACCCCGGCCGCACGCAAGGCCTGGTTCAAACAGCTCAAAAGCGGTTTCGCCGATACCCGCTGGGGTAAATCCCTGCAGTATTACTGGTAAAGCGCCATGCGATTCTGGCTGGCAATGATCTGCTTGCTGCAGATAACTGCGGCCAATGCTGCGGTAGACGCCGACGACTATGAGGCGTTCTGGCTGTGGGGCGGCGTGTCTTCCCAGCCAGTACTGAACAAGGCCAGGACGTTGTACGTGCTGCAAGGCCAGATCAGCAGCGCCCGAAGCGAGCAGCATCGACGGGTCAACTTCGTCGCCCAGGGCATGCCGATTGCGAAGCTGCCTCAGGCTGAGGTCTGGGTGGTCTATCGCGCCCACACGCTGCGCTGGCCCGAGCCGATCTACCGGCAGCTGTTGGGTCAGGTCAACCGCTGGCGTCATGCCGGCAACAATGTGGTGGGCATCCAGATCGACTTCGACGCACGCACCCGCTATCTCAACGAGTACGTCGATTTCCTGCGCGACCTGCGCCAACGCCTGCCCCAGGACTACCGCCTGAGCATCACCGGCCTGCTGGACTGGAGCAGCAACGCCGACGCCGAGGTCATCGGGCAGCTCAAAGGGGTGATCGACGAAGTGGTGGTGCAAACCTATCAAGGCCGCCAGAGCATTCCCGATTACGCCGCTTATCTGCCACGCATGAATCGTCTCGGGCTGCCGTTCAAGATCGGCCTGATCCAGGACGGCGAATGGCACGCACCGCAATATCTGCAGGACAGCCCGTGGTTCAGAGGTTATGTGGTGTTTCTGCAAAACCCTTGAGGATTTCGTCTGTGGCCAGCACCGTGGCGTATTCGCCGTGCAGATTGCCCAAGGACATGGCGTGGACCTCTTCCGCGCTGTGAGGCGTGCCGAAAAAATCCGCCTGATCGAAGGTAAAGCAGGCGTCATGGGCCACGATCACCTCGAAACCGAGGTTGCCACCGCTGCGTGCGGTGGACTCCACCGAGTTGTTGGTGGCGACCCCAACGATCACCAACTGACTGATTGAATCGGTTCGCAGCCACTCTTCCAGCAACGTCCCGCAAAAGGCGTCGGGCACCTGTTTCTGGATTTCCGCTTCACCATTGACCGGCAAAAATTTCGGCTGATATTTCACACCGGATTGCTCCGGCCAGAACACCGAAGTTGGCGTACGGGAAAAATGCCGCACGTGAATCACCGGCCGCTGGCTGCTGCGCCATGCCTGCAACAGCCTGAGCATGTTGGCATCGGCCTCGGGATTGTTGCGACGGCCGAGTTTCGGATGCCGAATGCCTTGTTGCATGTCGATAATGACCAATGTGGCATTGGCGAGAATGTCCATAAAAGACCTGGCTCCGTTTGATAGGGGTTAAATCGCGCTGAACACTTGGGCCAGATTCTGCCGGGCAAACTGTTCGATGACAAAGTCGACAAAGGCCCGGGTCTTGCCCGGCAGCAATTTGTGCTCGCTGTAGTACAACGAAATATTGCCGTCATCCACATACCAGTCAGGCAACACGCGCTGCAATGCGCCACTGCGCAGATAAGGCACAGCGAACGGCATGCTGACCAGCGCGATACCCAAGCCTTGCTCAGCCGCCGCACAGGCGGCTTCCGAGTCACTCATGGTCATGCGTGCCTTGAGGCTCAGCGGGCTGTGTTCCTGATTGCGATGGGTCAGCGGCCAACTGCGGATTCGGCCGGTCTGTGGCGAGCGAATCAAAATCCCCGCTTGGCCTTGCAGATCTTCCGGATGCTTGATGTCCGGGTGCTCAACAAGATAATCCGGCGACGCCACCAGGACGCGATGGGCTGGGGTCAGCTTGCGGGCGACGACCCCTTGGGGCAGATCAAAACCGCCACCAATGGCTGCATCGAAGCCCTGCCCGATCAGGTCCACCTGCCGGTTATCGAAATGCCAATCCGGCGTTATGGCCGGATAACGCCGCAAGAATTCACCCAATAACGGCAGGATATACAGGCGCCCAAACACCGTGCCCATGCTGACCTTGAGCGTACCGGTCGGTTGCCCTTCGGCGCTGGCCAGGTTGGCGACGGCGTTCTGGATGGTATTGAGGCTGGCACTGACCTCGCCGAGAAATCGCTGGCCGGCTTCGGTCAACGTCAGGCTGCGCGTACTACGCTGGAACAACCGCACGCCCAGGCGCGCTTCCAGCTTGGCGACGCTTTTGCCCACGGCTGCGGGCGTCAGGCTCAGGCGTCGCGCAGCCTCGGCAAAGCTGCCGACTTCGGCGCTGCGCACAAAGCATTCGATACTGCTGAAATTTTCCATGACAGGCGATTCTAAACTTTTGGTTTACACAGACTATCGCAATTACCCGCTACTCAGGATGCAATCGACGCCGGATACTGGCCCCCATCAACTCAACTCCCCAACGATCTGGAGAACGACATGACTCAGCAAACAGTCCTCAGCGGTAAAGTAGCACTCGTTCAAGGCGGCTCACGCGGTATCGGCGCAGCCATCGTCAAACGCCTGGCCGAACAAGGCGCGGCGGTTGCCTTCACTTTTGTCAGCTCCGAAGCCAAGGCCCGCGAACTGCAAGACAGCATCACCATCAACGGCGGCAAGGCCTTGGCAATTCACGCAGACAGCGCCGACGCCGACGCCATCCGTGCGGCTGTCGACAACACAGTGAAAACCTTTGGCCGCCTGGACATCCTCGTCAACAACGCAGGCGTGCTGGCCATCGGCCCGCTGGAAGAGTTCAGCCTGGAAGACTTCGACCGGACCCTGAGCATCAACGTACGCAGCGTATTCATCGCCACCCAGGAAGCCGCGCGGCACATGGGCGACGGCGGTCGTGTCATCAACATCGGCAGCACCAACGCCGACCGCATGCCCTTCGCCGGCGGCGGCGTGTATGCCATGAGCAAATCGGCACTGGTCGGCCTGACCAAAGGCCTGGCCCGCGACCTCGGCCCACGGGGCATCACCATCAACAACGTGCAACCCGGCCCGGTCGACACCGACATGAACCCGGCCAGCGGCGACTTCGCTGAATCGCTGATCCCGATGATGGCCGTTGGACGCTACGGACACGTCGAAGAAATTGCCAGCTTCGTCGCTTACCTGGCAGGCCCGGAAGCCGGCTACATCACCGGCGCCAGCCTGACCATCGACGGCGGCTTCGGCGCCTGATCCGCGCCGCCCGCAGCTTCAGGCGTTGGCCGCGCACCACACGGACGCGCGGCCAACGCCTGGCATTTGCTTAAGCACATGAAAATTCTGAAAAAAACCTTTGCGTTCGGCAAAGCCTTCGACTACATTAGCGCGCCTCGACAGACCAACGGTGTGACGAGATTCGGTGAGGTGTCCGAGAGGCTTAAGGAGCACGCCTGGAAAGTGTGTATACAAGAAATTGTATCGAGGGTTCGAATCCCTCCCTCACCGCCATATTAGAAACAACCCAAACCCTTGATATTCCTAGCGAATGTCAGGGGTTTTGTGTTTTTGGCCTAAGTTTTAGCGTAAGTTGGCGCTGGATTTGGCATCACTTAGCGTGATGTTTGGCACCAGCTCCGAGGTAATTCTCTCCGTTTGTTTTTCATCGTGCCCATCGGCGATAAATCATTCGGCTACCTTCGCGCGCCAACACCACAGGAATGCTTTGGACGTTCACCAATCCGTCTCCCACCCCATCACTTAACAGCTATGAAACCGTCATTTTTAAAAGACGATATTTTCACAATCTCCGCTCTATCTTCGGAAAATCAGCTCTGCTAGGGAAACTCTGAAAAAGACTTCCAAATCTGGTGAAATACGCCAGTCCCAAACACCGGACGGTTGAGCCCCGATGAAGCAAATCTCCTTCGCTGACGCCGAATATGCTGGCAAACGCAAACAAACCCGCCGTGAGCGCTTCCTGAACGAGATGGATCAGGTCGTGCCCTGGAATGGCTTGATCAAACTGATCGAACCGCACTATCCGAAGGGCGAAGGTGGTCGTCCGGCCTATCCGTTGATGGCGATGTTGCGGGTTCATTTGATGCAAAACTGGTTCGGTTATAGCGACCCGGCCATGGAAGAATCGCTCTACGAAACCACAATTTTGCGCCAGTTTGCCGGGCTGCATCTGGATCGGATTCCGGACGAAACCACGATCCTCAATTTCCGCCGACTGCTGGAAAAACATGAGTTGGCCGGCGGGATTTTGCAGGTGATCAATGGCTATTTGGGCGACCGTGGTTTGTTGCTGCGCCAAGGCACCGTGGTCGATGCGACGATCATTCATGCGCCGAGTTCGACCAAGAACAAGGACGGAAAACGTGACCCTGAGATGCACCAGACGAAGAAAGGAAATCAATATTTCTTCGGGATGAAATCGCACATCGGTGTCGATGCCGAATCCGGTTTGGTGCATAGCGTAGTGGGCACTGCGGCGAATGTGGCGGACGTAACCCAGGTCGATCAGTTACTGCACGGAGAAGAAACTTACGTCTCTGGCGATGCCGGTTACACCGGCGTCGAAAAGCGTCCCGAGCATCAAGATCGCCAAATGATCTGGTCGATTGCGGCGCGGCCCAGCAGCTATAAAAAGCATGCAAAGAAGAGCCTGATCGGGCGCATGCGTCGCAAAATCGAATACGCGAAAGCTCAGCTGCGTGCCAAGGTTGAGCATCCGTTTCGAGTGATCAAGCGTCAGTTTGGTTATACGAAAGTGCGCTTCCGGGGCCTTGTTAAAAACACCGCACAGCAGACCACGCTGTTTGCGCTGTCGAACCTGTGGATGATGCGAAAACGATTGCTGAATGCAGGAGAGGTGCGTCTGTATTGCGGACAATGAGCGCTGAAAAGCGCTCATACGCAGAAAAAAGGGGAATTAATAGAGGAAAAGGTCTGATTTTCGATTGAGTCGACATTTTTTGAGCCTCAAGCAACGGGGCCGTTGAAAACGTCTGCCTATTTCAGACCTTCCCTAGACACTGACACGCAGGAAAACTGTTGACGTCAATTATTTTCGCTCCTGAAGTTTATTAAAAAATTAAAGCAACGTCTTCATCAGCAGACAACCTAGTTGTTGGAACGGATTTCAGAATTCCTCCTAATAAACCGCTGGAGCCCACCATGAACCTGAGGTCAATGAACATTGCGCGCAGAGCCGCCGTCTGTTTCGGCGTCATCACAATTTTACTGATAGGACTAGGTGCCTTTTCTTATATCCAAATTCGGCATCTCAGGAGCGCCGAGCAGAATATAGAGACAAATACCCTGCCCAGTATCCAGGTCATTGATGACATCCAGATTGCCCTACTGCATGCCCGGCTTGAAAGTATCAGAATGCTTGCAAGTACCGCGCCCGACATTCACACAGCATCGCTGACGAAGACCCAGGAAGCAATTAAAACGCTTCAGGCACGTGCCGAATTTTATCGGAAAAACCTGATTGCGGGCGAGACCGACCAGGCTCAGTTCGAGCAGGCGGACAGGTTGATGCGTGACTACATTGATGGCCTTAATCAGGTGTTAGCGCTGGAATCTACTGATCATGAAAAAGCCGTATCCATTGCCAATAATGCACAAGCGCAAAGGGCAAGTGCTTATCAAGACCAGCTAACGGTTTTGCGCGAGCAGAACGCTCGTGAGGCCCTAAAATCGGGCATTGAGGCCGGGGACGTCTACGACCACAGCGTGAACGTATTAATAGCAGTTGTCGTTATCGCTTCAATCCTGACAGTCATTCTTGCCATTTCGCTAACCAGAAGTATCGTTACCCCTATTAGTTCGTCCTTGAAATTAGCAGAGGATATCGCCGCAGGCGACCTCACTCGTCAGCTTGAAGTGACAGGTTCTGATGAAGCATCAAGACTTATGAATGCACTGAACTTAATGGCAAAAAATCTGCGAGGTACTGTTCAAGAAATATCAGGAGCTTCAGCCCAGCTAAGCACCGCTGCAGTAGAGATGACTTCTATAACCGAAAGCGCTGACCGCACGCTTCAACGACAAAACAGTGAGATTGAACAAGCCGCTACCGCGGTTACTGAAATGAGCGCTGCTGTTGAAGAGGTTGCAAGAAACGCGACGTCGACATCCCAGGCTGCGAAACAGTCTAGCCTCTCCGCAGATGTCGGTAATAAAAAGGTGGCTGAAACCTTGGTCGCTATGCAAAACCTAACCGGGTTGGTGGAGGATTCATCTGCTCAGGTCCAAGCCCTTGCTACGCAGGCGCAAGATATCAGTAAGGTACTCAGCGTTATTCGTGCGATTGCCGAGCAAACCAATTTACTGGCGTTGAACGCCGCCATTGAGGCAGCTCGCGCAGGGGAGCAGGGTCGTGGTTTCGCCGTAGTTGCTGACGAAGTTCGGGCCTTGGCGCATCGCACACAGACGTCTACTCAAGAAATCGAACAAATGATTTCCGCCATTCAAGCCGGTTCTACTGCAACTGTCGAATCCATGAAGAACAGTACCCTGGAGGTTCACAGCACCCAACGTACTGCTGAAGATGCGGGACAATCGCTGCGTCAAATTACGGATTCGGTGCTCGAGATAAACAACCGAAACCTCCAAATTGCCACCGCGTCCGAAGAACAGGCCCATGTAGCTCGGGACGTTGATCGTAGCTTGATCAGTATTCGCGATTTAGCGATACAAAGCAGCGAAGGTACACGGCAAACTCTGATGGCAAGTAATGAACTATCGCGCCTCGCGGTCAATCTGAATGACCTGGTTCTGCGATTTAAAACTTGAGTGAAACGGCTCAGTCTGGGTAGTTCGGATATATTTGTTGTGCTTCGGGGAGGCGGCGGCGGGCAAGCTCTTATATTTCCGGACCGTCATGTCTCAAGGCAAGGAAGACGACACTCAGCTAGCAACCGGCAACAAGGCTTTGGCCTGCTGGAATAAGGGACCTGTTCAATGACCCGTCGTTCATTTCGGCGAGTCGAACAGGCTGGATTGAAGCGTTAGGAGCAAATGACAGGCTAAAAATTTGAAGCCCTCTACCATTTACTACACACACGCTGACGTTTTAACTTTTCTTCTAGTGGAAGTCGGAACTTTTCCGCCTAGGAAAGTTCGACAGGCTTCCTATATCGAGATGCCGCCCCGCCATCAGACTAAGTCAAACACGATTCGGCCAGGCGTGGCCCCTTGAACTTGACGGTCGGTTCTCTGCTGATATAGCAGTGCCATTTCTCAAAGGCATGTTCTTGACGTGCCCGAGCGATTTGCCACTCACTACCTCCAACATCACCGATGGCGAACGACATCATTTCAGCCGTAGCGGTATTCAGGTCATCCAGCAGATCACCGCTTCCTTCTGAAACGATTTTAAGACAGGGCATTTTCAGGGTCTTCTTGAATTGATACTAGTCAGACCACGACCTTGGGGTTTAGCACCTTCTATTTTCTTGGGCCTGACGACTGGTCAGTCATAAAACGTCCCAGTAGGTCGATACCAGCGACGCATACAGTCCTGCCTACGCTGGACGTACAGGCCACCGTAATGGTACTGACACCAATGACTATTGGTTCAATGGCCGACCGTCAAGTACCTGCCAACTATCCCTATCACAGTGACAATAGTTGTTTTATTCTCCGATGAAACTGTCAACTCAATGAGACTGACAAAGGATAATAATCGGACAGGAAACAGTAATGGGGACGTCTACTGTGCAGGAAAACTTCGCTTATTGGTGGGAAACGCAGGGAACTTGGGTTGAAGAACCTAATGTACGGCGCAGTGGTACCAGCGGGGTTCAGCGAGTCGTTCATAACGGAACCGTCGTGTATGTAAAACGGCAGACCGGTCATCTTTACCGCAGCCCCCGTTATCCGTTCGGCAGGCCGACTGTCCTGCGCGAAGGACGTGCACTGACCAAACTTGACCAGCTTGATGTAGCAGCGCCCAAGCCAATTTTTTATGGCGCTCGCAAAGTTGATGGCGTCTGGCAGGGCGTGCTGGTCACGCAGGATCTCAACGGCTTCCAGGATCTGGACTCCTGGTATGCGGATGGAGCTCGCGAACGGTATTCGCCTGACGAACATCTGCGCTTGTTCGAGCGGTTGGCGTTCCTGTTGTCGCGTCTGCACCTCGGTTACTGGCAACACAGCTGCATGCGGTCCAAACATATTTTCGTCAAAGTCGTGACGTCCATCGACGGTCCGCAATTCGAACTGGCCCTGCTCGACCTGGAAAAATCCCATCGCCGGATTACCTCCCTGGGAGCCGCGCGCCACGACCTTCGCCAATTACGACGCCATTCGTCCTGGACTGATACCGAGTGGGCGTATTTCCTCAAGGTGTATCACGCCGAGTTTGGCAGGGCTGTGTAGCGGTACGGTCGACCGCTCCGTGGGGGCCGGATTCATCCGGGAAAGCGTCGATCCGGTCAGCAATGTCTCCACTGCTGGCTCTACCGCTTCGCGAATAAATTCGCTCCCACAAACCCGGCGCGCCCTCTGCAACCGCGTATGCGTCAGCTATATAGCGCTATCTCCTACAGAACTCTCCGTAAATTCGGATTTATCCACGAAGTCAATTGCGTTGCACTGGAAGCCAGCCGGGGTATCGCGCACAATCGCGCCTTGCCGTCGAGTCTGCAACTGTGCAGTTCGACCTTCTTCGACTCGATCCAAACCTGCAGGAGTACCGCATGAACCTACTTGAATGGAACGACGTCGCCCTGGCGAAATACCTCACCACCAACCCGATCCTCGAAGATGAAATCAAGCAGCTGAGCGTCGAAGAACAGAAGCAGCAGACCCAATGGGCATTTGAGGATGAAGCCGAAGACCTCGGCATCGAACCCTGGGAACTGGCGTTGCAGCTGGTCGCCGAATCCCCTGAGCAACTCAAGTCCATGCGCCTGGAAGCCCATCAGCAGGTGGCCGAAACGCTGGGTATGGATTGGGATGAATATCGCGAGCTCAATGCCATCGAGGAATGACCCCCATGACCCAGTCGTCTCAAGCTGGCGCCGCTGTTTATTCGCCCCTGACCTTGAAGCTCTATGACGGCTGGGTACTTGGAGTTTCCAATCGGTTTGCCTGGCAGTGTCCAACCAGAAAAGTGCTACAGCCTTTTTTCAATCGTCACGTTGGCGCACGCCATCTGGATGTTGGCGTTGGCACAGGTTATTACCTGGCCAACGCCAATTTGCCGGCCAGCACCCAGGTAACTTTGCTCGACCTGAACCCCAGCAGCCTTGAAGCCGCACGCCAACGCCTCGGCCGTCCTGATACTCGGGTCGTGCAGCACGATGTATTCCAGCCGTTGAATGATGAACAGGTCGCGGTCTGTGATTCGATATCGCTGTTTTACCTGCTGTATTGCCTGCCTGGCACCATGGCCGACAAGGCGGTGGTGTTTGGCAATCTCAAATCCCGGCTGGCTGACAACGGAGTCCTGTTCGGAGCAACGATTTTGGGCGACGAAGCCAACCACAATGGCTTTGGCAGCAAATTAATGGCGGTTTACAACAAGAAGGGCATTTTCGGTAACCGCAACGACACGCTTGCCGGACTGCGTAGCGCACTGGCTCAGCACTTTGCGGATGTCAGCGTTGAAGTGGTAGGCAAAGTGGCGTTGTTCAGCGCCCGCTCGCCCCTTCGATAGTCCGAACTCATAGCACTGCGCAGTCTCTTCGAGCGGTTGCGAACTGACCCGGTAGTCAGCGCTTTACCTCACCGTTGCGGGTGAGTAACTTCTGCTCACTTCAATAAAAAGGAATCGCGACATGAGTGATTTGATCTCGTACCACCTGGAAGACGGTATCGCCACGCTGACCCTGAGCAACGGCAAGGTCAACGCCATTTCTCCTGACGTGGTCGCGGCATTCAACGCGGCGCTGGATCAAGCCGAGAAAGACCGCGCCGTAGTGATCATCACCGGGCAGCCGGGGATTCTGTCCGGCGGCTATGACCTCAAGGTCATGACGTCCAGCCCTGAAGCGGCCATCAGCCTGGTCAAGCAAGGCTCGACCCTGGCGCGGCGCATGCTTTCGCACCCCTTCCCTATCGTCATTGCCTGCCCGGGTCATGCGGTCGCCAAAGGCGCGTTCCTGTTGCTGTCGGCCGACTACCGGATTGGCGTCGAAGGGCCGTTCAGCATCGGCCTGAACGAAGTCCAGATCGGCATGACCATGCACCATGCTGGCATTGAGCTGGCGCGGGATCGTCTGCGTAAATCCGCCTTTCATCGCTCGGTGATCAATGGCGAGATGTTCGACCCCAAAGGCGCGCTGGATGCAGGTTTTCTCGACAAGCTGGTCAGCGTCGAAGCGTTGCAGGAAGCCGCTCGTACCGCAGCACTGCAATTGAAAAAAATCAACATGAACGCGCACAAAAACACCAAACTTAAAGTGCGCAAGGCGCTGCTGGACACCCTGGACGCGGCCATCGTTGCCGATCAGCAGCATTCGCTGTAGGCCAGACCCAGGACGCGAAGCCCGCCGAAGCGGGCTTTTTTCCGGTCGGCGAACTCGTACCGGATTGCCTGCTCTGATGCAGTAGAGCGCCCCGTTGCGCCGATAACAGCACACTATAAAGAAGCGAAACCAACATGGGCCGAGTCGTCGCTGCCGCGGTTTACAGTGCAGGCAAAAAAGTCACCAATATCACCCTCGATGAAGGGGCAGCCTGGGCGGCCAAGCCCGGCCACTTCGTCTGGATCGGGTTGGAACAGCCTGATGCCAGCGAACTGGCCAGCTTGAAAAAACAGTTCAACCTGCATGAACTGGCCATCGAAGATGCCATGGAGGTACATAGCCGTCCCAAGCTGGAAACCTTCGGTGACGCGCTGTTTATCGTGACCTACGCGCCAGTGCGCGAGAACGGCAAGCTCGAATTCATCGAAACCCATATCTTCGCCGGCAAGGGCTACATCATCACCTCACGTAACGGCCATTCGAAATCCTACGGGCTGGTGCGCCAACGTTGCGAGGCAAGGCCGCTGCTGCTCGAACATGGCGAGGACTTCGTACTGTATGCGCTGCTGGACTTCGTCACCGAGAACTACCAGCCGGTGACCGAAGCGATTCACTGCGAACTCGAAGACCTGGAACACAACGTGCTGAACGGCTCCTTGAACGAATCCGACATTCAGCGCATCCACAGCCTGCGCCGCGATCTGCTGCGTTTGCGGCGCTATGTATCGCCCATGGTGGAAGTTGGCGAGGAGTTGCAGCGCCTGGATTTCCCGTTCATCGACAAGAACATGCGGCCGTACTTTCGCGACGTGGAGATCCACGTCAAACGCCAGATGGAAGACCTGGGCAATTTGCGCGATATCGCCAGTCAGACCATCGAGATCGGCTTGCTGCTGGAGTCATCCCGGCAAAGCATCGTGCAACGCAAGTTCGCCGCCTGGGCCGCGATCCTGGCCTTTCCCACGGCGATTGCCGGAATCTACGGCATGAACTTCGAGAACATGCCGGAGCTGACCTGGCATTACGGCTATTTCACCGTGCTGGCCGTCATTGTCGGCGGCTGTACAGCGCTGTTCGCCAGCTTCAAGCGGTCGGGGTGGCTTTAAAGCAGCTAAACCGCTGCTTTATCTGCCTTGTGTGCCACAAACCGCATCATCCACTCGGCCACCGTCGTGCCGTTGTGCTCGTAATCCAGGCTGGCAATGCCCTGCTGATAAATGTGTTCACCCAGGCATTGCTGGCGGATGTCCAGCAAAGTGCGGGAGTAGTCGTGGATGAATTCCGGGTGGCCCTGGAAGCACAGCACCTGGTCGTTGATGTGATACGCGGCAAACGGGCAGAACTCGCTTGAGGCGATGACCGTAGCGTTTGCCGGCAGCGCAGTGACCTGATCCTGATGGCTGATCAGCAAGGTCAGCTTGTCCATGGCCGGACTCATCCAGGGCGTAGCAGGCGCCAGGGTGTAGTTGTGAATGCCCACGCCCCAGCCTTGCGTTGCCCGTTCGCTCTTGCCGCCAAGCAGCAAGGCCAGCAACTGATGCCCGAAGCAGATGCCCAGCAACTTGTCGCCGCGCTGATAACGTTCAAGCAGGTAGGTCCTGAGGGTTTCGATCCACGGATCAGTGCCGAACGAGTCAGCCTTGCTGCCCGTCACCAGGTAGGCATCGAAACGCTCGCCTTCGGGCGGATAAATGCCCTGCATCACGTTGTAGACAGTGAACTCGGCGGCAATCGGTTGCTGTGCAAAAAGCAGTTCGAACATCCGCCCGTAACCATGATATTGATCGACCAGTTCTGGGCGAAGGACGTCGGTTTCCAGAATGCAGATGCGTAACGGCATAAGAAAAAGTACCTGAAGCGGTAATGGCGATAATGCACTGACAAAGCCTGCCTTGAACGAGCACCGCAAGGCAAGGGGCGATTCACCCATCGGTGCGTTATTAGCTGAACCTTTGCTGTACTGATTCGCAGTCGTGCTGCCGCCCGCAGGCCTTCAGAACAAATCGCCCTTGAGGACCTTTTCAAGCAACAGTGCTGGCGGTTCGAAGCGCTCACCGTAGCGCCCGGCCAGATACCGTGCCCGGTCAATAAACCCCTGGATCCCATACTGGTTGATGAACTGCAACGCGCCGCCGGTCCAGCCCGCAAAGCCGATACCGAAGATCGAGCCGATATTAGCGTCGGCCACCGACAGCAGCACGCCCTCCTCCAGGCAGCGCACGGTCTCGATGGCCTGAATGAACAACAGGCGATCACGGACGTCTTGCGCGCAAATCTGCGCATCCGCCCGCTCGAAACGACTTTTCAGTTCCGGCCACAACTGCTTGGGCGCGCCCTCGGGATAATCATAGAACCCGCCGCCTGCCGCTTTGCCGACGCGTTTGTATTCGTTAACCAGCAGATCGACAACAGCAAAAGCCGGATGCTGCGGAACAGGTTGGCCTTCAGCGGTCAGATCCTTCAGTGCTTGCTGACGGATGTGGCTCATCAGGCTCAAGGACACCTCATCGGCGATCGCCAGCGGTCCAGTCGGCATTCCGGCCTTGCGCGCTTCGTTCTCGATCATCGCCGCCGAAATGCCCTCGCCCAGCATGGCGATACCTTCATGGGTAAAGGTCGCGAATACCCGGGAAGTGAAAAAGCCGCGGCTGTCTGCCACCACAATGGGGATTTTTTTGATTTGCAGCACGAAGTCAAAAGCCCGGGCCAGCGTTGCAGCACTGGTACGCTGGCCCTTGATGATTTCCACCAGTTGCATCTTGTCCACCGGGCTGAAGAAATGCAGCCCGATAAAACGCTCAGGCCGGGAAACCGCCTGGGCCAGACCGGTAATCGGCAGCGTCGAAGTGTTGGACGCAATCACTGCATTCTGCAGCGCGAACTGCTCTGCAGCGGCACTGACTTTGGCCTTGAGCTCCCGGTCCTCGAACACCGCTTCGATGATCAGGTCGCAACCCTCCAGATCAGAATCGCGCCCGGTCGGATGAATGCGCGCAAGAATCGCTTCACGCTTCTGCGCGTCCATGCGTCCAGCTGCAACCTGCTTGTCCAGCAGCTTGGCAGAATGCTCCTTGCCCTTTTGCGCGGCGGCGAAATTCACGTCCTTAAGCACCACCGCAATGCCCGCGCAGGCACTGACATACGCAATGCCCGCGCCCATCATGCCGGCGCCCAGAACCCCGACTTTGCGGGTGGCGAACGCTGGTGGGCCTTGGGGGCGAGACTTGCCGGCATTGATTTCGTTGAGCTGAAACCAGAAGGTGCCGATCATGTTCTTGGCGATCTGGCCGGTGACCAGCTCAGTGAAGTAACGCGTCTCGATTGCCAGCGCGGTGTCGAAATTCACCTGCGCGCCCTCCACCGCCGCGCAGAGAATTTTCTCCGGTGCCGGGTAGCAACCCTGGGTTTTGTTGCGCAGGATCGAGGGGGCGATGGCCAGCATTTGCGCAACGTTCGGTTGGGCCGGAGTACCGCCGGGAAGCTGATAACCCGGCATATCCCAAGGCTGCCGGGCGTCAGGATTGGCCATGATCCATTGCCTGGCCATGGCCAGCATTTCATCGCTGCTGGCGGCAAGCTGATCGATCAGGCCAGCTTGCAGGGCTTGCTGCGCGCCGAGTTTCTTGCCTTCGAGCAGATACGGCAGCGCCTTTTCCAGGCCCAGCTTGCGCACCATGCGCACCACACCCCCACCACCCGGCAACAAACCCAGGGTCACTTCCGGCAGGCCGATGGAAACCCCGCCGCAATTCAGGGCGATACGGTGATGGCAGGCAAGGCAGATTTCCCAGCCGCCACCCAACGCTGCGCCATTGATTGCCGCGACCACCGGTTTACCCAGGGTTTCCAGGCTGCGCAATTGCGCCTTTAGTTCGGTGACCATTGCCTGAAACCACTGCGCGCGGTCCTTGCCGACCCGGATCAATTCATTCAAGTCACCGCCGGCAAAGAACGTCGGCTTGGCCGAGGTGATAATCACCCCGGCAATCGACGCGAATTCGTCCTGCAGACGGGCAACGGTGGCGGCCATGGCATCGCGATAGACCGCGTTCATGGTATTGGCGCTTTGTCCCGGCATGTCGATGGTCAGGATAACAATCTGGTCCTGGCCTTTTTCATAGCGAATGGCATCGGTCATAACAGGTGATCTCAACGAATCCACAAGAAGGAAAGCAACAACGGCTCAATAACACTCGATGATGGTCGCAATGCCCATGCCGCCACCGACACACAGCGTTGCCAGGCCATAGCGCAACTGGCGCGCCTCAAGCTCGTCGAGCAAGGTGCCGAGTATCATGCAGCCGGTCGCGCCGAGGGGATGGCCCATGGCGATGGAGCCGCCGTTGACATTGACCTTGTCGGGATCAACCGCCATGTCCTTGATGAACTTGAGCACGACTGAAGCGAAGGCTTCGTTGACTTCGAACAGGTCGATGTCATCGACCGTCAACCCGGCCTTGGCGAGTGCCTTGCGCGTCGCCGGGGCCGGCCCGGTGAGCATGATGGTCGGATCGGTGCCGGTGACCGCCGTCGCCACGATCCGCCCTCGCGCCTGCAGCCCCAACGCCTTGCCCTTGGCCGCCGAGCCGATGAGCATCGCCGCCGCGCCGTCGACGATCCCGGAACTGTTGCCTGGCGTATGCACGTGGTTGATGCGTTCTACGTGGCTGTAGACCCGCAGAGCGGTGGCATCGAAACCCATCCGGCCGATCATTTCAAAGCTGGGCTTGAGATTGCCCAAACCTTCCAGCGTCGAGTCGGCGCGAATGAATTCATCGTGATCCAGCAACACCGTGCCGTTCTGGTCCCGCACCGGCACCAGCGACCTGGCGAACGCCCCGGCCTGTCGTGCCCGAGCGGCTTTTTGCTGCGAATGCAGTGCGTAGGCGTCCACATCCTGGCGGGTGAAACCTTCCAGCGTGGCGATCAGATCGGCGCCAATGCCTTGGGGCGTGAAGTGACACTGCAGGTTGGTCTGCGGGTCCAGCACCCAGGCGCCGCCGTCACTGCCCATGGGGACCCGCGACATGGATTCCACGCCACCGACCACTACCAGTTCCTCAAAACCGGAGCGAATCTTCATCGCCCCGAGGTTCACCGCTTCAAGACCCGACGCGCAAAACCGATTGATCTGCACCCCGGCCACGCTCACATCCCAATCGGCGACCAGCGCTGCCGTCTTGGCAATATCCGCACCCTGCTCTCCCACAGGCGTGACACAGCCGAGCACGATGTCATCGACCTGAGCGGTATCCAGATGATTGCGCAGCTGCAATGCCGCCAGCAGCCCGGCGATCAGGTTCACGGGCTTGACACTGTATAGCGCTCCATCGGATTTGCCCTTGCCGCGCGGGGTGCGTACCGCGTCGAAAATCAGCGCTTCTGTCATGTGTCTTCAGAGCCTTCATTATTGTTGGAATAAATACCGTGCTGACACCTTAGCTTCACTCCAGCGGTATTCAATAATCAAAACCACTGAATCGTTTTGCGCAGATGTAGGAATTATCCGAGCCAGACGAACGGTCGCGCCGAAAGCGAATCGTCTTGGGAAGTCCGAAAGCGTCTAGCCGGGTAGCGTCCGCTGGATTTACGAAACGCATAGACGTTTTTAAGATGAGATTTACAGCCCGTTATACGTAATAGTTCTAAATGTCACAGCACCTGGACTCTAAGGTTAAGTCTGTAGCAATGGGCGCCACGACAATCAAGACCAGCGCCTCGGTTGACGGCAAACTTGCCGCACCAGTTGCTCAACGCAATCACCTTTGCCAGCTGCCCGAACATTCATTGACGAATTCGGTGAGCTTTTGTAGCTCTGGAATAACAAAAAAGGCAGACAGCCATGTTCAAGCATTCAAAATTCCGTCAGGCCGGACTTATCGTCTTTGCCACTACACTGCTACTCATCCTGCCGAATATGACCCGTCTATTCGGTTGATGGTCGCGCATCGCATCGGAATCCGCGCCTGTAAGTGCGTTTTCGAACCGAGCACATCTGTGCCAGCCTCTCTATTCGAATGAATGGGGATGGTGTATGCGCAAAGGATTAATGTTGGCGAAGCCCGCGATAAGTTCTGCGCAGAGATCTGCTTGGCCGTGCCGTGTGGATAGGGGCTTTTGCAGGAATGAAATAACCCTGGGACATCGGATGATTTCAAGCCGCTCCAACGGTGATCAATGACCATCCGTTGGAGTAAGTGGCTTTACTGATGCTGCGCCTGCATCATGATTTTTGGTGCGTCGACCATCGGCGACACCAGAACCTTGGCGTGCATCTGCTCGCTGCCGCCACCGCGGCGCATGCCGCGCACCGGGCAGGCATCCAGGTAATCCAGCCCCACCGCCAGTTTCAGGTGGCGTTCCGGAATAGCCAATTCGTTGGTCACATCAAAGCTGTACCAGGCGTCATCAATCCACGCCTCGGCCCAAGCGTGACTAGCCAGGTGTTCGCTGTCTTCGCTGTACAGATAACCCGAGGCATAACGCGCCGGAATCCCCAGGCTGCGCGCGCAGGCCAGAAAGGCGTGCGTGTGGTCCTGACAGACACCGGCGCGACCGGCAAACGCCTGGACCGCGCTGGTATCGACTTCGGTCGAGCCCGGCGTGTAAGTGATGTGCTGGTTCAGCGCGTGCATCAAATCGATCAACGCACTGCGATCCTTACGTTTGCGACATTGTTTGGCAGCAAAGGCGCGGATCGCTTCATCGGGCTCGGTCAACCGCGTGAAACGCAGGAACGGCAGCGGTGACTGACTTTCGTGTTCGGCTTCACGCTTCTCGTCGATTTCAACCTGACCACGGGCACCGATGATGATCGCTTCATGGGGCTCGTCCATGGTCAGCACGTGCAGGATATTGCCGAACGGATCAACTTGCGCACGCACCGGGCGCGGCAGGGTCAGTTGCCAGCTGAGCACTTGCTGGCGCTCGCTGTCGTGTGGCGTCAGACGGAGATACTGAATACTGGCGCGGACCTGATCCTCGTAGTGATAGGTGGTCTCGTGGCTAACTGAAAGTCTCATGCAGCCTCCAGATAAGAAGTGTGTATGGCGTTACCCAATTGGGCTACCAAAGGAATGAATTCGTTCAACCACTCGTGCAGGCCTTCCTCCAGGATTTCGTCGATCCCGGTATAGCGCAGGCGTGCGTCAAGTTCCGCCGCCAGTCGCTGGGCGGGACGCCCGTTGGCCCCCGGCAGGCTGGCAAGGATCAGGTCGAGTTCTTCCAGACAGGCGCTCAGCGAACGCGGGATGTCCGGGCGCAGCAACAGCAATTCGGCGACTTGCCGCGCGCCGGGTGCATCGCGGTACAGCTCGGTGTAAGCCTCGAACGACGACAGCGCACGCAATAACGCGCTCCACTGGTAGTAACCATGAGCAGAGCTGTCGGAAACCTGATGGGTATCGCGACCACGCAGTTCGAGCATTTCGTAGCGCGCATCCAGCAGGCGCAAGGTGTTGTCGGCGCGTTCGATGAAGGTGCCCAGACGAATGAAACGGAAGGCATCGTGACGCATGATGGTCCCGTAAGTGGCACCGCGAAACAGGTGCGAGCGTTCCTTGACCCATTCGCAGAACCGGCTCATGCCATAACGGCTCAAGCCTTGTTCAGCGATGCCGCGAATTTCCAGCCAGGTAGCGTTGATGTTTTCCCACATGTCGGCGGTAATTCGCCCACGAACCGCATGGGCGCTCGCCCGCGCGGCACCCAGACAGCTGTAGATGCTGGCCGGGTTACTCGCATCCAGGGCGAAAAAATGCAGCAAGCGCTCGGCGTGCAGCTCCCCATGGCGCTCAAGATAATGGTCCAGCGTGCCGGTAATCAGCAGCGGCATGGCCAGTTCATCCAGGCCGTCACCGCGCCCGTCCTGCGGCATCAGTGACAGCGAGTAGCTGACGTCGAGCATTCGCGCGAGATTCTCCGCTCGCTCCAGATAACGCGACATCCAATATAAATCCGAGGCAGTTCTACTTAGCATTGGCAGGCATCCTTAATCCTCAACCACCCAGGTGTCTTTGGTTCCGCCACCTTGCGACGAGTTCACCACGAGCGAACCTTCACGCAGCGCGACTCGGGTCAGCCCGCCGGGTACGACGCGGGTTTCACGGCCGGACAGGACAAATGGGCGCAAGTCGATGTGTCGCGGGGCAATACCGTTCTCGACAAAGGTCGGGCAGGTCGACAGGCAGAGCGTGGGCTGGGCGATGTAAGCGTGGGGCTTGGCTTTGATTCTGGCCCGGAACGACTCGATTTCCGCTGCGGTCGATGCAGGCCCCACCAACATGCCGTAGCCACCGGAACCCTGGGTTTCCTTCACGACCAGATCGCCAAGATTGGCCAGCACGTGGGACAGCTCTTCCGGTTTGCGGCACTGGAAAGTCGGCACGTTCTTGAGGATTGGCTCTTCGTCCAGATAGAAACGAATCATGTCGGTCACATACGGATAGACCGACTTGTCATCCGCCACACCGGTGCCGATGGCGTTGGCCAGCACGACATTACCCGAGCGATAGGCCGACAGCAGGCCAGGCACGCCGAGCATCGAATCCGGATTGAACGCCAGAGGATCAAGGAACGCGTCGTCCAGGCGACGGTAGATCACGTCGACAGCCTTGGGACCATCAGTGGTGCGCATGAACACACGATCATCGCGCACAAACAGGTCAGCACCCTCGACCAGTTCCACACCCATCTCACGCGCCAGAAAGGCGTGTTCGAAAAAGGCGCTGTTGAAGCGACCGGGGGTCAGCACCACGACACTCGGGTTGTCGATAGGGCTGGAGCTTTTCAGGGTATCGAGCAGCAGGTTCGGATAATGATCGATCGGGGCAATGCGCTGCGCGGCGAACAGCTCCGGGAACAGACGCATCATCATCTTGCGGTCTTCGAGCATGTAGCTCACCCCGCTCGGGGTCCGCAAGTTGTCTTCCAGCACGTAATACGTGCCGTCGCCGTCGCGCACCAGATCGACACCGGAGATATGCGAATAAAGATCGCGGTGCAGATTCAGGCCTTGCATCGCTATCTGGTATTGCTCGTTGGCCAATACCTGCTCGGCGGGAATAATCCCGGCCTTGATGATGCGTTGCTCGTGATAAAGGTCAGCGAGAAACATATTCAACGCTTTCACGCGCTGAATGCAGCCTCGTTCTACCACCCGCCATTCACTGGCAGGAATGCTGCGCGGAATCGTATCGAAAGGGATGAGGCGCTCTGTCCCCTGCTCGTCACCGTACAGCGTGAACGTGATCCCGGCGCGATGAAACAATAGATCGGCTTCACGTCGACGCTGAGCCAGTAACTCAGGCGGCGTTTCACCCAACCAGCGGGCAAATTCCCGGTAATGCGGGCGGACCAGGCCACCGGCATCGTACATCTCATCATAAAAGGTGCGGATCATGCCGTACTCCTTGTCACCACGGACACCAAGGGCCTTCGCAAGGCCCGTGCCATCGGCATAAACGCTTAAATATCAATCGGTTAAATAAAAACACAAGGATCACCGCACCATTCCTGTGCAATATCCTTCCTAACCAATTCTCCTACGCCTCATTCGGAAGCGTCCTTCAACTGCAAACGCTATGACCAGCATAGCCAGAGTTGATTTCACGAGTGGATATTGTTTCCCGATAATCCCCTGCATTCGGGCAATCACTCATTCGGATGCCCTGTTTCAAGTCGTTGTCGAAAAACACCGCAGCGCCTGCAACAACCGAATTTTCCGAACTTCCCTTTGAGCCACTCTCTTGAGTGGCTTTTTTTTGCCTGCCCTTTTTTGGTCAGCGGCGCGGCGTATATTCATAAACAGTTTTAGAGTCCACAAACCAAAACCGGCCGATTCCAGGAATGCCCCTGAATCGACCGGTCGTTCAGCGCATCAATGACATCTCATGCGCTGGGAGCCTCTGATCTCCTGCGTAACGCCCCAGCCCTCGACTTCACCGTCGAGCGCTTCGATTGCTGTCTGGAAGTCCTGCTCGAAATCACCGATGCCGTCATAGGTCGCATACATGACCTTGCTTAACTGCAAATGCCACGCGCCGTCATCTCCGACGTTGATCTGGGTATTAAGGGATTCGCCACGAAATCGTCCCGCAGCCTGCCGTGCCCGCTCCTCATCCGGAAAAATGGCATAAAACTCGATGGGGTGAATACGCGCGAAATCGAAACCGCCCTCTTTCATGCGGCGCAGTACGTTACTGCTGATGTCCTCTTGATAGGCTGTGCTCATGAAACGTCCTCCTATGCAACGATAGATAGAGTTTCAACGCTCCCATACGACGCTCCGATCGGAGGCCGTCACACGGCAGATACTCTGCCGGGCGGGAATCAAGCATGTAGCTGACAAGGCCACGCCTGCTGGGCGGGCGAGGCATCGACATGACGAGGCTGGAGAAACGCTTCACCGGCCTCATTTGCAGAGTAACCCCATCGTTGGCGTTATGCCAATTGGGGGAGAGGGATTTTTTTCAGGTGCTCAGGAGGCTTCAGTGATGGAGATGATCTGCACCGCATTCTGGTCTTTCAAGGATTTCACGGTGGGCTCGGCCGTGCGACCTTCGAGGTCATTGAGGTCAAGCTCATCGGCCACAGGAAACAAAATCGGCCGTAGCCGACGAGCGACTTCCTCTTCGCTGGGACGCTGCTCGGCATCAAGATCCAGGCTTTGTTGCACACCATCTTTATCCAGATACGAAATGGTCCACTGTTTCATCGATGTCTCCTCAGCAGCCGAAAACGCGGCTTACGTGATCTTGACCTTTTTTGGCGGTCATTCGTTCAAACGAGTTAAGCGGATTAACCCGCAGAAACATAGAGCTGGCTGCGGATACAGGCTGGAGCCGAAAATGCAAAAAGCCCCTGGACAAGGGGCTTTTTGCGTTGCAGTGCAGCGATCAGTTCTTGTTCTTGCTCGCCTCTACACCGGCTGTGTTATCCAGCAGGCTCTTGGTCGCGGTTTGCAGGAAGCTGTCGAGTTTGTTGCGCAGTTCCTGAGTATCCGGCGCATCCGGGATCACCTCGGCATGAGGTGTGCGGCCCAATGTGTACGACAAGACTTTCGGTTCCATTTCCTTGGGTTCGATCAGGATCCGGTCGCCGGTTACCAGCGCGACGGTCTGCTCGCTGCCCGAAGGCTTGATCACGCCAAAACCCTTGTCGCCTTCCGGCAGGTTCAGCAAGTCGCGACCCCAGCACTGGTTGCGGCTTTCCCCGCCCAGGCGGCCCATGATGGTCGGCACGATGTCGATCTGGGTACCGACGATGCTGCTGCGCTGGCCAAACTTCTGTTGCACGCCCGGACCAATCATCAGCATTGGCACGTTGAAACGGCCCAGGTCCATCTCAGTGATTTGCTGGTTATTGCCGAAACCGTGGTCGCCGACGACGATGAACAGCGTGTCCTTGTAGTACGGCTCTTTCTTGGCCTTCTCGAAGAACTGCCCAAGCGCCCAGTCGGAGTAGCGCATGGCAGTCATGTGCTCGTTCAGCGACCCCTGATCCGTCACTCGCTCAACTGGCAGGTTGGCTGGCAACGCGTAAGGCGTGTGGTTCGACAGGGTTTGCAGCAAGGCATAGAACGGCTTGCCTTTTTCGCCACGGGCTTTCAATTCCTGAGCGCCGCGATCGAACATGTCCTGATCGGACACGCCCCAGGTCGGATCAGAGAACACCGGATTGACGAAGTCATTGCGACCAATGAATTTAGTCATGCCCTGGTTACTGAAGAAGCCAGACTGGTTGTCCCAGGCGAAGTCGCCGTTGTAGACGTATACGTCATCGTAACCACGGGCGCTGAGCAATTGCGGCAGGCCGGACAGCTTATGACTGCCTTCCGGCGTCTGCATCAGGTACTCGAAGCCCGGCAGGTTCGGGAAGCACGCCATGGTGGCAAACATGCCTTGGTGGGTGTGCGTGCCGTTGGAGAAGAACCGGTCGAACAACAGACCTTCCTTGGACAGCTTGTCGAAGTAAGGCGTGATATTCGCCTCGTCGCCCAGCGCACCTACCGAGTGACCGGCGAAGCTTTCCATCAGGATCACCACGACGTTCTTGATCGGCAGGGTATTTTCCGCCGGCGGCATGGAGTCGCGACGCACTGCCGCGATCTCTGGATCAACCAGTTTATCGTGGGAGGTGAGCAACATGTCTCGCACAGTCTGCTGCGCCTGTGGCTGCGGCAGAGTCGCCTTCCAGATGTTGTCGCGATCTTCCGACATGCGGCTTTTCGCAGCAGCAATCAGGGTCAGCGTACCGTTGAGGCCCAGGGTATTGGCGAAGTTCGACTCTGTGGTGTAAGCATCGCCCCAACGCAGCGGCGGGCCCTGGCGCAAGGTGCCGCGAGCTGCGACAACCGCAATCAACAGGCACACAACGAAGACACCAATACGCGCATACCACGGCGCAATCGAACGCTGGCTGGAAGTGCCGCCAGCCACCGAGCGTCGTGGCCGGGTTGCCCGATCCACACCTTTGAACACCAGGCTCAACAGCCAGGTGACGAAAGCCCAGGCCAACAGATAGCGAACCACCGGGAAGCCGTACCACAACATGCTCAGAACGGTCTTCGGATCTTCCTTGACGTACTGGAACACCAGGCCGTTCAGGCGCTGGTGAAACTCGCGATAGAAGTCCATCTCCATCAGGCCGAAGAACAGCGTCAGGCTGGCGACCAGCGTCAGCCAGAAACGAAAGAACCCGCGCATCGCCATGATTCGCGCACTGAACAGCGCCAGAATCAGGGGAATAAGCAGGTAAACCGTCAGACGCAGGTCAAAGCGCATGCCGTTGAGCATCGCTTCAACAAATACCGATGCCGGCGTGTCACCGATCATTTCGCGGTTGTAGACCAGCAGTGCAATACGCAACAGCGTATACAGCACCATCAGGACCAGCCCGCTTAGCAGCGTGTACGCCAGATGCGATTTGACGGTAGGTTGCATCGAGCGCGACGAGGCGGGCTGATGACTCAGGGCGTCCGTTGTGGCCATGTCGTTCTAGGATCCGTTGGATTCAAAAAGGGGTTCAAAAGTCTGTGCGTCAGGCGACGTTTTCACATCGAGCAACGCGCGGGGGGCAAATCTTACGTGATCATTCACTGATAAACACCGATGGCTGTACGATGTTTCATCTTGAACGGTACGAAATCGACGGCGTCATTGCTCTGCAATCAGGGTTGGCAGCCAGCGAGGCGTTATTAAGCGCGGCAGATTTTCAGCGACATAACGTGAAAATTTCGTCGTTCGCAGGGCAAGGATTCAGCTGAAAGACTGGCTGTAAAGGCTCAGGCTGTACTCGATTGCCTCGAAAACCCCTGGCGGGTCACCGGCGAATTCGGCGTTGTCGCGCAACGACGCCTGCGCCGCCGCGATCAGCTTTTGCAGGCGTTGCCGGGGTTTGACGACATCACAGACCTGCGCCAGGGCAAGAATCCCCAACCGTGAGGCGAACAGGCTTTTCGATCCGTCGAGGCTCAGCGCCAGCGAATCCTCTTTTATGTAAGCAGTTGTGTTGACGATATCGTAGAACAGCTCCACCGATGACCGGATGCATTCCGGTGCGCAGAACAGGCGAATCGCGCGGGCACCTTTTTCATAGCTGGAAGCGACATGGGCACCAACAGCAGAGTGTTACGTGTGCATAACGTTTCCGATGAAATGTTATGTACACGTAACTTTCGACACTATCAGTCGTTGCTAGGCTTGTTGACCGCCTGCAGTACGTATTGCGGCAGGGCGAACGCGCCGATGTGGACTTCCGGGTTGTAATAACGGGTCACGATGCCGCTACCTGCGAAACGCTGACGCAAGGTATCCAGCGGCAGTTTGCGATAGGCCGTATTGGTTGCGCCCCAGGCAAAGGTCATGGCGCCACCGATGTAGGTGGGGATCGCCGCCTGATAGAAATGCCAGTCAGCAAACAATCCGCGCATCCGCCCGGCCGTGGTTTGTACGCCGCTCAATTGCATGAAAGGCGTGCCGTTCTGGGTGACCAGGATGCCGCCTTCATTCAGACAGCGGTGGCAGGCCTGATAGAAATTCTCCGAGAACAGCACTTCGCCCGGACCAATCGGGTCCGTGGAATCGGAAATGATCACGTCGAATTTTTCTTCGGTTGTGGCGACAAAGCGCATGCCGTCATCGATCACCAGGTTCAGGCGTGGATCTTCGAACGCACCCTTGGAGTGGTTCGGCAGAAACTCTTTGCACATCTCGACCACGGTACCGTCGATTTCGACCATGGTGATGTGCTCGACACTGCGGTGCTTGGCCACTTCACGCAACATGCCACCATCGCCACCGCCGATGATCAGCACCCGGCGAGCAGCGCCGTGGGCCAGGATCGGCACGTGAGTCAGCATCTCGTGGTAGATGAACTCATCGGCTTCAGTGGTCTGAATCACGCCATCGAGGGCCATGACGCGACCCATGCGTGGGTTCTGGAAGATCACCAGGTGCTGATGCTCGGTGCGCACCTCGTGCAGCAGTTTTTCCATGCGAAAACGCTGGCCATAACCTTCGTACAACGTTTCTTGATAATCGCTCATGGGTAAGTCCCTGATAAATACGGATGGCAGGACGGCAGGCCGCCCATAAGAATGGCGCGCATTCTACGTCGAGGAACATGACAGGTCGAACCTCCATTGCAAATCCACACCCTCCGAGCACTGCTACCGGGCTCAAGGTCCGCGTTGGAATGGTAAACATACCGGAAAGCCGGATTTAGAGCAGCAGTGACGAGTGGACAGTCTTTTTCTGGCACTCCGCTCGGTGTCAGCTTTTTACAGAATAAAATCCGCAGGTCAGGCTGGTGTTGCCACAATCAACTGGTAATCAATTGATGGATATCAAGCCACATCAACACTAGGAACTTCAAACCAACGCATAACCGCAATCAATTACGAATAATCCTACAAAGTTAAGATTCTCTACCTACATCCAAATACATTGACACAGTGGGATGATGCGAACCCAAAGCAAAACTCAGCCAACTAAACACAATTTTAATACGTGATAAACAACGAAAACAACGTATTCGCAGCGCGGGCCTGACCGAAATCATGCGATGCAGTAACCACAGGATATAAAGCCATGAACAATGCGTTCATTCAGCCTCAACAATGGCTAAACGAACACAAAACTTTTAAACATCAATTACTCCTGATTATTGACACGGTTGCGGCCCCGGAAACTATCGCGAAAATATTTCAACTCGCACCGATCCGTGAGTATGTTCGGCTGTTTCAGGGCACAGAGTTCGAGAGTCTGCTTGAGCAAAGCCCGTGGCTGGTGCGTATCGACGAATCGTCCGCGCCGATTCTCACATATCTACTGCAGTGCCCCGAACGCAATTGGGGCTGGATCGCCAGCGCTGTCCACCTTGATTTGAACGATGTTGCCCAGCACTGGCGCGAACGCCTGGTGATAAACGAGGACGGCAAACGATGGTTTTATCGCTTTCAGGATAATCAGGTTATTGCTCGCCACCTCAGCGGCTTAACAGTGCAACAAATCCCCCTGCTACTTGGACCGTTAATAGGAGCATTGACGTGGGATGGTAAGCAGTGGCTGGCCTTTGAAAATGAAACCCCTGCGCTCATTCCAGTTCCGTTCGCAACACCGTGGCTCAACATTCCAGAGCCGCTGGAGATCGCAAATGGTATTGAGTTGCGCGCACTCCACGCATGGCTTTGGGAACTAAAGGGCGAGGCCACCCAGCAGCTGGCCGAAACTCGCCCACTACGACCTTGGCTGGAAGAGCAGTTCCAGCGTGCAGGCGCGTGGGGCTGGGATACAGGCGACCAAAAATGTTTCCTGCTTGAGCAGCAACTAAATCCGTCACTTGCCGAGCATCCCGCTTGGGAGCCCCGAGCCAATGAAACCCCGAGGCAGCATTTCGCCCGATGCCAGCGTGAACTGCTCGCTGCCAGCAAGGGGCATGTCTTATGAGGCGAGTATTGCCTTTAGCCGCGCTGGCTAGCGCTCTGCTTGTTATTGGCGGATGCAGCCTCATCGTCTCGGCAGCAAAAGAAAGTGCCCTGTCAGTTACGGGTCGCGAAGGCTGGGATAGTTTCAATCTGACGGGGGAGTTACCGGCTGAATTCGGCGTAGAAGCGACCGTCTGGTATGGACCGATAACGCCCGGCGCGAGCTGCGAAACCGATAACATTTATACGGCTAAAAAAATGCCTCGCAGCCATGCCAAATCGTTTGAACAAGACTTTCATCCACACGCGCAGACCTTTAATTTCAAAGTTCCATTGAAATACAGCATTGGACTGTGCGCGATGAAAATCGGCAGGGTTGATATGAAAATCAGGGGCCGCTTCGGTCACAAGGATTGGCAACAAGCCTATGACGACGCTGGACTGAGATTCGTAAAAACCTTGCCGCAAGGCAGCCCTGGCTTTAACACAAATGGAATTCTCGAGATAACGGGCAAATGTGAATGGTGGTTCCAGGACAGCAAGCTGGTCCTTGAGCTCGATAAATCTCTCAATTGCAAAGGTGCCGGTGCTTATTTACAAACAGACCAACTAACGGGCAAGACAGTCAAATTTAAAATCGAGGTTAATCCCGAAGAAACACCCTATCGTGATGATACATGGATCAAGTTTCTCAATGGCTGGAAACCTTGCCTGCCGAAAGAAGGATGGCAGAGGTGCCAAACTCCCCCGCAGTTCAAAACATTCAAAATGAACGGTAAAACCTGCACCATTTATCCAGGATGTACGGAGTAATACCTATGGCCTTTCAAGAAAAACGACTTCAAGAAAAATGCCCGCAACGTGACTACTGGTGCAGCTTCCGGCTGGTCAATGAACAGGGAGACGGAAAAGCCTACGCCGGACTTACTTACAGGTTGCATGATCGTTGGGGTGAAATATACTCCGGAGAGTTGAACGAAGACGGCCAGGGCCAGGCTCATAATGGTTTTCATCAAGCCTTCGTGGGTGCCAAGGATTTTGTTCGTCGTTACTTCAGAGACTTCTACACCGACCAAACCATTTTGATCTGCGGCCATAGCCTGGGCGGAGCCATTGCCTTGCTGTTGGCGGAGTGGTTGAACCGCTCTTACCCCAACGCGAACGTCATCCTTTACACCTACGGCTCACCCCGGGCCGGTGACAGCGCCTTCGTCAAAGCAGCGGCGGGGTTGACTCATCATCGTCTGGTCAACCATCACGACCCCATCCCCGGTGTGCCTTCCACCTGGATGGATGGCAACTGGAAACACCTGCTGCCGGGTACGGCCATGCTGGTGGCCTCGATCGGTACGCCACTGTTGGGCACAGCGGTGTTATTGGGCGGGTTGCTGAACCTGCGCGGCGACAACTTCGAGCACCACGGCGAGCAACGGCATTTCATGCCGCGCAAGGCCACGTCGGATGGCTACAGCTCGATTCTCTGGCAGCCGGGTTGTGTCGCCCTGGAGCAGAAAACCTGTGCGCAATGGGCTGCGGAAATTGATCTGCGAGGCGACATGCCAACTAGGTCGATCCTCACTCAAATGTTGTCTTTCGCTGAGCACTCCAGCAATAGCGGTTACAGCCGCGCCGCCTTGACCACCCTGTTGCGCTGGATCACGGCTCAACAGCGCAATGGAACCTTGTTCACCGACCTGGAGCGCAGGCAGATCAGCAAGCAAATCGACCCCATTGAACAAGATATGGCGGCCTGGCAGCCCGAATCCTACTTACGTTTCCGGCAAAACTTGCGCACTAAAACCCATCCGCGCCTGAATCGCCTCACTGAACTGGATCTGCGGGCTTACTACGACAAAAGCCATGGCGAAATCCTCGAATTCAAACCTGAACAACAGAAAAGCCTGAGCAAGGCACAAAAACGCCTGAAGGCCCAATCCCGAGTGATCGTCACCCGCAAAGACGTCTTCGGCGACGAGGCCGAACGTGCTGATCTCGACGCTCTGGTTACCGAATGGCTGGAATTAGCGGAGATCAAGAAAGCCGCAGTATTAGCTAAAGTTTCTATAGATTCGCCAACGCTGGTCAGCTGAGAATGGATATTGACGCGGGCACCAGCTAACGGCGTACTACCGAGAGCTGGTGTTCATCTGACTTCGCTAGATATCAGATCCGCACATTGCCGCGCGGACCGGCGATCGCCCAGATGATCAGCCCCAGCACCGGCAGCAGCGCAATCAGCAATACCCAGAGGATCTTCATCCCGGTTTCGGCACCACTTTTCAGAACGTTGATGATGGCCCAGATATCGAGGGCAAGAATGATCAGCCCTACCAAACCATTGAAAGTGGAACCCATGGTGTCGCTCCTGATTGTCCCGAATGAATACATGCCTGCTTAGGATAGTCGCAGTCTTCAAGGGTTCCGTTGAACCATCGGCATATTTTTACGCTCCGACTTGATAACACAGGCGTAACGGCGCAATTTTTTTACTAACTCCGCAAAGGTCAGGCACTCATGCAAACTCCCGCACAACCGCGAACGTGGTGGGCGACATGGTTCGCTCAGGCACAATCCACGCCCTTGCTCAGTCTCGGTTTTCTGCTGGTGTTGCTGGTGGTGCTCGGGCTGCTGATCGCCAGTGGCTACAACGCCATCTACGGCGCCAATCAGGACAACCTGCATTACGCCTTGCTGGGCGGCACCGCCGGTTTCGGCGCGACCGCGTTGGGCGCGGTGATGGCCGTGGCGATGCGCGACATCAAGCAGCGCAGCCAGGACATCATGCTCGGTTTCGCGGCGGGAATGATGCTCGCGGCGAGTTCGTTTTCGCTGATCCTTCCCGGCCTGGCCGCTGCCAGGGAAGTCACCGGAAATGGCCCCTTTGCTGCGGCAACCGTGGTGCTGGGACTCGGACTGGGCGTGCTGTTGATGCTGGGCCTGGACAAATTCACCCCCCACGAACACGAAAGCGTGGGCCGTCAGGGGCCACACTCCGAACGGATCAATCGGGTCTGGCTATTCGTCCTGGCAATCACCCTGCACAACCTTCCGGAAGGCATGGCCATTGGCGTCGGTTTCGCCAATGGCGACATGAATGTCGGCCTGCCGCTGGCGACTGCGATCTCGATTCAGGATATTCCAGAAGGCCTGGCGATTGCCCTGGCCTTGCGCGTCACCGGGCTTTCAGCATTCAAAGCGATGCTGGTGGCGATCGGTTCGGGCCTGATGGAGCCCATCGGCTCGCTGATCGGACTGGGAATTTCCAGCGGCTTCGCCATCGCTTATCCGGTCAGCCTGGGTTTGGCAGCGGGCGCCATGTTGTTCGTGGTTTCCCATGAGGTGATTCCGGAAACTCACCGCAACGGCCATCAAACGCCCGCAACCCTGGGTTTGATGGGCGGTTTCGCGGTCATGATGTTTCTCGATACCGCGCTGGGTTGATCAGCTCGATGCTTTCAGCGCCTGCAGTGCAGGCGCTGCGTGGATACCGACCGCAGCGCACAACTCAAGAACGCGCGCCTGATCATTACCGTAGACCAGCACGGCTTGCAGCTCATCATCCAGAGGCTGGCTGAAGTTCATCAGCACGTAGCCGCCCATTTCCTTGTTCATCGCGCCCAGCTGAATCTGGATACGGTTGAGCGCGGTCAGCGGCTCGACCTTGGCCAATTGCTTGGGCTTGATATTGAACGTGACGTCCGGTCCGAACGACTCGACGATTTGCGCGAACAGGTCCTCGTAGGTATCGGCCTGGAACAGCACAGTCTCTGGCAAGCTGCCCACCACGACCCACTCCCCCAATGCAATCGGGAAAGTCTCGTCGTAGTTGATGTCCGGATTAGCTGCCAAAAACGCCTGAGGATCAGCGTACGCCTGGGCCGCTTCGTCGGCGATGCGCTCGATATCCTGCTCGCCCATGCAACCCGAACTGATTTTGCCGATTAATTCGATAAGTTGATTCTTCATGGGGCGATCCTGATCACAAGCAAAAATAAAGGCGCGAAGGATAACGGCAAATCCTGCGCGCCTCTATATCAGTTGGGCATATCAGTTCAGCTCATACGCATTCAGTTGGCGAGTTTGCTCAACTGCGCAGCCGTATCTACCGCGCCCATGGTTTGCGCGGCGGTCAGCGGCGTCACGCCTTTAGCGTCCTGCACGTGAGGATTGGCGCCCTTGCTGATCAGGTAATCGACGATTTCAGTGCGATTGAACATTGCCGCCATCATCAATGCAGTGCGACCGTCCGCCGAAGCGCCTTCCACGTCTGCGCCGCCTTCGATGAGTAATTTAACGACCGCCATATCGCCCTTGAACGCTGCGCCCGCCACCGGGCTTTGACCGTTGTCGTTACGGATTTCCGGATCGGCTTTATGGTTGAGCAACACCCGAACGGCGTCTTGATGGCCGTGATAGCTGGCCAGCATCAACAAAGTGTCGCCCTTGTGGTTGCGCAGGTTCGGTGTCAGACCTTTCTCCAGAAGTTTGTCCAGCATTACCGCATCGCCACGGCGCGCCACGTCAAACACCTGCTCTGCGAATTCGAGGGCTTCTTCATCGGTCATTTGCACCGGTCCGGCAGCCGTGTTGGTTGGATCTGACATCTGGTATCTCCTCGCAGGCAGTTTGCACGCGGCATCAATAAGGTTCAGGGAAGCTGTCTGGTAATGACCGCAACTGTGCGCAGCCGTTCGAATCGGGTCAAGGCAAAGCCGCCTATCGAGGTCATTGATAAATAGACGGAAAAGGTATTTTTGGCCGGTTCGAATAATTCCTCAAAAACGTGGTCAGAGCGTCCAGGTGTGTTCGCATCACCGTCCGGTTTTGCCAGAACCCGGACGTTCGCTTAAGTTCCGCGCTTGCCCTCTCCAACCGCGAAAAAACCCGCAAAATGCAGGATGCACGATGGGCCTTCATGCAAATTGCACGAGCCGCGAAAAAATCAAATTTGATAAGTTATTGATTTTAAACGACTTAATTAAGATTCAAATACTGGCACAGTCACTGCACTAGTAATTCCACGCTTGTTATCCCATGAGCAATGGAGCCGCTAGACATGACTTTTATTCAAGAAAAATTCGCTTCCGTCTTTTCCGAATTCGACGTAACCACTCAGGCCCGTCCTGACGGTGGTGTGCTTCTTTCTTTGCGTAACAGTGAAGGCAAACAGATTCGTCGCTCCGTGTCCTATGCGCAGCTCCATACTCCGGTTCAACTGGAATGGGTAATCAGCGCGATTCGCCGCGACCTCGCAGCACAAGCCAGCGAACTGCCGGCCATCTCAATGCTGCAAAGCCAACACCGTTTTGATTTGCCGACCTACCACACTCGCTGATTGCTGGTAAGGCCGACTGCACGCTTCACGTTGTACTGATTCACCCGCTCTCTCATCCTTTGTTTTTTTGCCGCGACTGCCGAAAGGCTTTCGCGGCTTTTTTTGGTTTGAGCATTCGCACTGAATTAAACCGTAGGAGGGATTCAGGGCGTCAAGACGGTCTCTACTGTATCTATTTGATAATCCCCTGGGACAACGCCTCCCCCACCGCCTGCGCGCGATTGGAAACGCCCAACTTGTTGTAAATGCTCTTCAGGTGATATTTCACGGTTGGTGCGGCGATTTGCCGGATCGATGCGATCTCGGAAGTGGTCTTGCCTTCTCTGACCCATTCCAACACTTCAATTTCTTTCTCGCTAAGCCCCCGGGATCGTAACTTTGCACCTCTGCCCACCATGTGCAGCACCGGCACCAGACTGGACAGCAAGTATTTATCAGCACCGGTGAGGCTTCTGGTCAAACCATTGAGCGAGCAGATTGAAGTGACACCCTGAAATCCCTGGCCCTGATGACTGTAGCCATAGGAACAACCTGGATTCAGTTGATGACTGGCAACGGCCTCGCTATAGGTGCTGGAAGGCGGATCAAGCTGGAACGCCTTGCGCCAGTCGAGAAAGCCCAGCTGTTCCCGGTAATAGTTGACCACCGGATCTTCCAGCAGCATCCGACTGCGGCGGTACATGTGGCGCCAGTTGCTGTCGACGTTGGACGTCACAATGGTCAGCAGCATCGAACCCCGGAACTGATAAAACATTGCCCGCTCGCAATTGCACTCGCGTCGCAACCAGATCAATGCGTTCTCAATCGCATACTCGCTGTCCAGCTCGGTAATGCTGCTGACCATTTGCTGGATGAGCGGATCGAGATTCGCGTTTCGTGAATTGGCAGTTTCCATTGGCGCTAGCTCCTTCTCCAGCCCGCCACTGTTTTATGGTGTGCAAGCAATATCGGCGATGGCTGGATGGGCAGAAAACTACACGAATAAACGCACTGAAAAGCCAAAGCGAAAACAAACAGTCTTCGCTGACTTACATCGAAGCCGCGTCCCACAGCGCATTCAGAAAAGGCTGACTAAAGTTCTGCAGATAAGTAACGAGGCAGGCGATGTTGACTGACGGCAGTCGCGGTTCTGGCCCGCGACTGCCGGGGGAAGAGGAATCAGAAGCGCGTCAGATCAATTACGGCGAAACTGGCAACGTTGCTGTGTCCGACCAGTTCCCCGCCATTGCGGACCAGGCCACAGGTCGGCATGCCGGCAGCTTGTGCGGCGTCCAGTTCCTCAACGATGTCGGACAGGAACACGATCTGCTCGGCAGGCAAGCCGATAGCGGCGGTGATAGTTCTGTAGGACTGCGGATCGCGCTTGGGCCCGGAAGTGGTATCGAAATAGCCACTGAACAACCCGGACAAATCGCCCGCTTCAGAGCAGCCGAAAATCAGTTGCTGCGCCTGAATCGACCCGGACGAATAAACGTACAGCGCGTAGCCTTCCTGATGCCAGCGTTTGAGGGCTTCCACGGCGTCGGGATAAACGTGACCCTTGAGCTGACCGGCCTTGTAGCCCTGCTCCCAGACCATACCTTGCAGCGCTTTGAGCGGCGTGGCCTTGCGGTCCTCGGCGATCCATTGCAGCAGGATTTCGACAACCCGTTGCACCGAAGCATCCGGCTCGGCGCTTTCAGCGCGCACCGCTTGCAACTGCGCGGCAACGGCAGGCTCGCTGGCGTACTGGAGCACGAAGTCCGGCAGATGTTTCGCGGCGTAAGGGAACAGCACTTCGAAGACAAAGCTCACGGCGCTGGTGGTGCCTTCGATATCGGTCAGGACAGCTTTAATCGTCATCAGTATCCGGTCCTATAAATCGTCGAGCTGCGGAAAGTTGCGGGCGATGCTTTCGCCGGTGAAGTTGGCGACCCAGCCTTCAGGATTGTTGAACAGCCGAATGGCCACGAAATGCGGGTTCTCGCCCATGTCAAACCAGTGCAGGGTACCCGCTGGAACAGAAATCAGGTCGTTCTTTTCGCACAGGACGGCATAGACATAATCTTCGATGTGCAGCGTAAACAGCCCACGGCCGGCAACGAAAAATCTTACTTCGTCTTCCCCATGCCGATGTTCGTCGAGGAATTTGGCGCGCAGTTCGGCTTTTTGCGGATGGTCGCTGTTGAGGCTGATCACGTCGACAGTGACATAGCCCCGTTCGGTCATCAGCTTGTCGATCTGCACCCGATAGGCGCTGATGACGTCTTCCTGGGTCGCGCCGGGCGCAATCGGCGTAGCCGCCTGCCAACGATCAAAACCGACGCCGTGTTCGGCCAGGGTCGAGGCGATGTCTTCGACGTGGGTCAGGACTTTGTTGGGCTGGTCAGGGCTGGACTCGTGATAAACGAACAGGCTGCTCATGGGGCAATTCCTCGGTTTTGGTGACCCTGCGGCGGATTTTAATAGTGAGAAAGCCAGGCCGCTGCGGGTAAATCTGTTATCGATTCAATATGGCCAGGGTTTTCAGCTCGCATTCAAACAGAAACTCGAACGCTTCGATCTGACGCAACGCATCGCTCATTCGCGCACCCCAGGTATACAGACCGTGGCCGCGAATCAGATAACCGGCGCAGTCTGGATGGGCATCGAGCCAGGGCTGAACCTTGGCGGCCAGTCGGGCGATATCCTGATCATTGTCGAAAATCGGCACCACAACCCGGGATTCATGGGTGACGACACCGCTGAATGCCTTTTGCAGCTCGTAGTCCTCGAACACCAAGTGATCGGCGGCGGTCAGACGAGACAATACCGTAGCGTTCACCGAATGGGTGTGCAGCACCGCGCCGACGTCCGGCCTGCAGCTGTATAGCTGAGTATGCAGCAAGGTTTCCGCTGAAGGCTTCTTGCCCGGCTCCAGGCTGTTGCCGGCCAGATCGGTCGCCAGCACGTCGTCCGGCCCCAACTCACCCTTATGCTTGCCGGAAACGGTCAACAGCACTTCGGTCGCGCTTAGTCGTGCGGAATAGTTGCTGCTGGTGGCTGGCGACCAGCCCCGTGCATATAAAAAGCGCCCGGCATCAATAATTGCCTGGCTTAGCTGTTCGCGGCTCATGCGCGCTCCTCTTTCATTCTTGAACCTGTGATGACGGCGGCGGCCAATGCCGCAATGCTGGCGATGCTGAACGTCCAGCCCGGGCCCAGCAGATTCCAGCTGTAGCCTGAATACAACGCCCCCAATGCGCCGCCGGTGCCGGCCAACGCCGCATAAAGCGCCTGGCCCTGACCTTGTTGTTGCGGCCCGAAACTACGTTGCACGAAATGAATGGCAGCTGCGTGAAAACTGCCGAACGTCGCCGCATGCATCAGTTGGGCAACCAGCAGCACCGCCAAGTACTCGGCAAAACTACCCAGCAACACCCAGCGCAACGCCGCCAGCAGGAAACTCGCCAGCAACACCTGACGCACAGTAAAACGCTTCAGCATGCGGCTCATGGCCATGAACATCAGCACTTCAGCTACCACGCCCACGGACCAGAGCAGACCGATGATGCCGCGACTGTAACCCAGGCTTTCGAGGTGCAGGGTCAGGAAGGTGTAATACGGGCCGTGGCTCAACTGCATCAGCCCGACGCTGACATAAAACGCCAGTACCCCGGGCCGGGTCAGTTGCCGGAAAAAACCTCCGGCGCCCAGGCGCGCGGCCGACAGCACCGGCTGGGCATTGGGCACCCACCAACTGCTGGCGACAATACCGAGCAGGATCACCAGCAACGCCTGGGGATAAAGGTCGAGGCTAAACCCTTCAAAAAGCCGGCCCAGGGCGACCACGGCGAGAATGAAGCCCACTGAACCCCAGAGTCGAATCTGGCTGTAGCGTGAGGTTTGCCCTTGTAGGTGCGCCAGGGTTATGACTTCGAACTGCGGTAATACTGCGTGCCAGAAGAAGGCGTGCAACGCCATGACCATCGCCAGCCAGGCATAGCTTTTGTCGAACAGAATCAGCGAGAACGTCAGCAGCGTGCAGACTGCGCCGAAGCGCACGATGGTCAGGCGTCGCCCGGTGTAATCGCCGAGCCAGCCCCAGAGATTGGGCGCGATGCAGCGCATCAGCATGGGGATTGCCACCAGCTCGCCGATCCGCGCGCTGGAAAAACCCAGATGATGAAAATACAGCGCCAGATACGGCGCCGTGGAGCCGAGCAAGGCGAAGTAGAACAGATAGAAGCTGGACAGCCGCCAATACGGCAGCGGCCCGGCTGAGACTGGCGCCACGCTAGCAGGCTGCGCTGGCAGCGGCGCCATTGATCATCAGAGCTGACCCAGCACAGGCGTGCTGACTTGCACACCGGCGTTTTGCCCGCGATGGCGCAACAGGTGGTCCAGCAAGACAATGGCCATCATCGCCTCGGCAATCGGCGTGGCGCGAATGCCGACGCACGGGTCATGGCGGCCTTTGGTGATCACGTCCACCGGATTGCCGTTGATGTCGATGGAACGTCCCGGTGTGGTGATGCTGGAGGTCGGCTTCAGCGCCAGATGCGCAACAATCGGCTGCCCGGAAGAAATGCCACCCAGAATGCCGCCGGCATTGTTGGACAGGAAACCTTCCGGCGTCAGCTCGTCGCGATGCTCGGTACCGCGCTGGGCGACACAGGCAAAACCGGCGCCGATCTCGACGCCCTTGACGGCATTGATGCTCATCAGCGCATGGGCCAGCTCGGCGTCCAGACGATCAAAGATCGGCTCGCCCAGACCCGGCATCACCCCTTCGGCGACCACGGTAATCTTCGCACCGACCGAATCCTGATCACGACGCAGCTGGTCCATATAGGCTTCCAGCTCCGGGACCTTGTCCGGATCGGGGCAGAAAAAGGCATTGTCTTCGACCGAGTCCCAGGTCTTGAACGGAATCTCGATCGGGCCCAGCTGGCTCATGTAGCCGCGCACCACGATGCCCAGGCTCGCCAGGTATTTCTTGGCGATGGCACCGGCCGCGACACGCATGGCGGTTTCCCGCGCCGAACTGCGACCGCCGCCACGATAATCGCGAATGCCATATTTATGGTGATAGGTGTAATCGGCATGGGCCGGGCGGAACAGGTCCTGGATCGCGGAATAGTCCTTGGACTTCTGATCGGTGTTGCGAATCAGCAAGCCGATGGAAGCGCCTGTGGTCTTGCCTTCGAAGACACCCGAGAGGATTTCCACCTCGTCGGCTTCCTGACGCTGGGTGGTGTGACGGCTGGTGCCAGGCTTGCGCCGGTCGAGGTCAAGTTGCAGGTCTTGCAGCGACAGCTCAAGGCCCGGCGGGCAGCCGTCAACGATAGCAACCAGCGCCGGACCATGGCTTTCGCCGGCGGTGGTAACAGTGAACAGCTTGCCGAAAGTGTTGCCGGACATGCGGACGCTCCGAGAAGTCAGCGAAAAAAGCGAGATCGATAAAACCAGATCAATAAAAACCAGGCGCGCCAGTATACGCAGGCTGGTCGTGTAGTTCATCCTCGAACCTTATTCGTCTGGCCGCGTCCAATCGGCACCCAAACAGATAGTGGCCCAACGATGTTACGAGTTATTGCCTTGATACTTCCCTTGCTCACCGGGCTTGCCTACGCTGGCGAACCAGTTGTCCTGCAACGTCCTATCAGTCTCGACACCGGTACCGGTGAGCTGTTCGGCACCTTGTTGCTGCCTAAATCCGACACGCCAGTGCCGGTGGTGCTGATCATTGCCGGCTCCGGTCCGACGGACAGAGACGGTAACAACCCCGATGGCGGGCGCAACGACAGCATGAAGCGTCTGGCGCGCATCCTCGCCAAACACAACATTGCCAGCGTGCGTTACGACAAGCGCGGGATCGCCGCCAGCAAACCGGCCACACCGGACGAACGCAACCTGAGCATCGAAGGTTATGTGGCGGATGCCGAAGCCTGGGGACAAAAACTCAAGGCTGATCCGCGTCTGGGCCAATTGATTCTGCTGGGCCACAGCGAAGGTGCTCTGGTCGCCTCGCTGGCTGCCGAGAAAGCTGGCGCCGCTGCGGTGATTTCCGTGGCTGGCACTGGTCGCCCGGTTGATCAGGTGCTGCGCGAACAGCTTCAGTACCGTCTGCCGCCGCCGCTGCTGGCGCGCAGCAATCAGTTGATCGATGAAATCAAGGCCGGCAAGACCGACGACGATGTGCCCGCCGAGCTGGAAGTGGTATTTCGTCCCAGCGTGCAGCCGTACCTGACTTCGCTGTTCCGACAGGATCCGGTCGCTGCCTTCGGCAAGTTGCAGGTCCCGGCGCTGATCGTTCAGGGTCGCCACGACATTCAGGTCGGCGTGGGCGATGCGCAGCTTCTGCAGCAAGCCAAACCCGATGCTGAACTGGCCTTGATCGACGGCATGAACCACGTGCTGCGCATTGTGCCCAACGACATCAAACGCCAGCTCGCGTCGTACAAGGATCCGCAATTGCCCCTGGCCAGTGAACTGACTACCCGCATTCTGCGTTTCATCGGCACCCTGCCCGCCGCTTGATCCAATTTTTGACGACAACACACGCGAAATACCCTTCAGGACTGGCAAAAACGGCCGATAGGATGCTACTGGCACCGTGTTTGCAATACTTTGTATGCAACCTAAGGATCATGCACAAGATCGGCGGGAAAAATGACTGAAACGAATGCTCTGCACACTGTTGCCGAAAAAACCGCCACTGCTGAAGTACCGGCGGTTGCGCAGCCGTGGGAAGAGGTTCAGCCGGAAACCTTCATGATGTTGCGGTTGGCACCGCTGCAGACTGACCGGGCCACCGGCGCCCGTCCCCTGCGATTCATCCAGTTCGGTCGCGCCGAGCGCCACAGCAAGGAGCTGAGCCTGCTGCGCCTGGCCATCCAGCTGCCAGGACAACGGGTGCGGCGCGAACAGAATCATCTGGACGTCTGGGTCGACCACGAAAAGCGCCTGGTGCGCATGGGGCCCGACTCCGGCTTGCAGATCGAACCGTGGAACCGCGGCATCGGTCGTTTCCTGGCCGCCCAAGGCATTCTTTGGGCGCAGAAGAAGTGGTCGACGTACAAGATTGAAAGCGTGGCGCTAGCCAGCAAGGACGGCCTGAACGAAGACACCCGCCTGCGCCGCGACCACTTTTTGCGCACCCAGGGTTTTGAAGTCGCCTACGCCGATGCGCAACATATGAAAGGCAGCGTCAAGGATGTCCAGGTCGGCAACCTGCACAGCACCTGGAATACCGAAAAAATTCAGATCATCGAAATCCTCGAAGCCTCGCAAATGCTGGAGAACGCCGAGAAGAAGATGATCGAGCAGGAAGTGCTGATACGCCAGCACGAAGACCGGGTGGCCAAATACAAGCGCGAGGACAGCAGCCTGCGCTTCACGATTGCGTGCCTGGTGACCTTCGCGGTATTCCAGGCAGGGTTGCTGATCTGGATTGCGACGCATCGGTGACCGGCATCCACCGATGCCGGAAATGAAAACCTTTGCCGACGGTGCACGAATCGGGTAGGAGGGGACTTGTCCCCGATGGGGTCTGCGCCGAAGCCATCGGGGACGAGTCCCCTCCTACACGCTACGCTCACACCCGGGTTTCAAACAACGCCTGATGGTCCCGGCACTGGGCAGCGGTCAGCATGAACACGCCATGCCCGCCGCGCAGGAAGTCCAGCCAGGCGAAGTCCACTTCCGGGTACAGCGCCTGCACATGAACCTGACTGTTGCCGACCTCGACGATCAACAAACCCTTGTCGGTCAAATGATCGGCGGCCTGGCTGAGCATACGCCGGACCAGATTCAAGCCATCACTGCCGCATGCCAGCGCCAGTTCAGGCTCGTGTTGGTATTCGTCAGGCATATCGGCGAAGTCTTCAGCGTCGACATAAGGCGGATTGGAGACGATCAGGTCAAAGCGCTGCCCCGGCAAACCATCGAAACCATCGCCCTGCACGGTGTACACGCGAGTATCCACGCCATGGCGCTCGATGTTCTGATTGGCCACTTCCAGCGCTTCATAGGACAGATCCGCAAGCACCACTTCAGCGTCCGGAAATACGTCGGCGCAGGCAATGCCGATGCAACCGGAGCCTGTGCACAGATCGAGAATCCGCGCCGGTTCGTCGGGCAACCAGGGCGCAAAGCGATTTTCGATCAGCTCGGCAATGGGTGAGCGTGGAATCAGCACGCGATCATCGACAATGAACGACATCCCGCAGAACCAGGCTTCGCCGAGCAGATAAGGCGTCGGGATGCGCTCGTCGACGCGGCGCATGATCAAGCGCTGCAGGAGCGCAATCTCATCGACTTCAAGGCGGCAATCCAGATAGCTGTCAGCAATTTCCCAAGGCAGGTGGACCGCACCCAGCACCAGTTGCCGGGCTTCATCCCACGCGTTATCGGTACCGTGCCCGAAAAACAGGTCTTCTTCGTGAAAGCGACTGACCGCCCAACGGATATGGTCGCGCAGCGTACGCAAGCGGGATGTGATCACTTCAGACAACTCCTTGAGAAAACGACGGGGGATTCTAACAGACGATGCCGTGACGCCGTGAAGGCGTATCGGGCCATCTTCTCCGCTGCACTTTATGTATCCCGGCAAAACAATCAAGGCATACTGCCATTACGCAGGTGAAAACAGCGCTACAGCCCAGCAAAACCGTTAGTTGTCATCGTTGCCATTCCCAGAACCGCTCAGCCGGAGGAGAATGTCGCAAAAGCCCCACCTGAAGGAGCCCCAGATGTCAGATCCAAAGACCATGTTTCAACTCAGCGGCCGTGGTTATGCACCCGCCACTTTGAGTAATGCCACCCTGATTATCATCGATGCCCAGAAAGAATATGTCAGTGGTCCGCTGGCACTGAGCGGTATCGACGAAGCCGTCGCCAATATCTGCCTGTTGGTAGCGGCTGCCCGCGCTGCGAAATGCCCGATTGTGCATATCCGTCACCTCGGCACCGTCGGCGGCCTGTTTGACCCGCAAGGCGAGCGCGGCGAATTCCTGCCGTCGCTGCTGCCCCAGGATGGCGAGCGCGTCGTCGAAAAGCGCCTTCCCAATGCCTTCAATGGCACCGGTCTTGACGATCTGTTGCAGAGCCTTGGTCATCTGGACCTGATCGTGTGCGGCTTCATGAGCCATTCGAGCATCAGCACCACGGTCCGCGCGGCCAAGGACTACGGCTATCGCTGCACACTGGTCGATGACGCCTGTGCGACCCGCGACCTGCCAAGCCCTGAAGGCATCGTCAGCGCTCGGGTCGTGCATCGCACCGAGATGGCCATCATGAACGACAACTTCGCCACACTGGCCTTGACCAAAGACTTGATCTGAGGCGCTTGAGCATCAGGAATCGATCCACTGCCACCCTGCGCCACTGTTGCGCCGGAGCATCTCGAGACGGTTCCTGAAGCAATGCCTGCACCCCCTGCGAACATGTGATCTACTTCTCATAACCGCCTATCCATTAATCACTCGCATTTGCCTCTGAACCTGTTGTGGCGGGAACCACCGGTTCATATCCGGGTCAGAGCGCCGATACACCTGGAGGAAATCGGAATGAAAATATCCGATGGTTTCGACGCCCGTCGCCTGCGCCCCAAAGGGCAAGGGAACTGGGGTGTGCGTATTGGTTCTGCGATTGCTGCCTTGCTGGCGACGCTGGGCGTTTTGCTGACCATGGCGGGTGTGTCCAGTCTCATCGGGCATCCCCAGGCATTGGGCGAACTCAATGCCAGCCCGGTCGGCGCGGCATTCATCGTGGCTGGCGGTTTGCTGGTGCTGTATCTCGGCATCTGGTTGTGGCGGCGTTGCCGTCTGAGTCGGCGCCGGGCAAAGGGTTTGAATATGTCCCCGCACCTGATGAAAAAACACGACTGATTGCTGCAGCGTTTTTTTCTCGACACGAGTTTAGTCAACCCGAGCACCCCGCGACTTGGTTAAACTAGCCCTCTTCGCGGAGGCACCATGCAAGACGACGACTTTTCCCTGTTCCGAAACGAGACGCGCGGCGTCAAGCCCATCAAGCATGAACATGCGGATGTGGGCAAACCCAAGACCGATCGTAAACTTCTGGCCAGGCTGCGCCAGTCAGCAACAGTGCGCACCGATTCGGTAACCGTTGACGGCCTGTCTGATCAGTTCGTGATTGATGTGGGCCCCGAGGACGTGCTGAGCTGGTCAAGGGACGGGGTTCAGGAAGGTCAGATGCGCAAGCTCAAGCTGGGTCAGATCAGCTTCGAGGGCAGTCTGGACCTGCATGGCATGAGCGTCGAAGTGGCGCGCGAGACCTTGTGGGAATTTCTCGCCGAAGCGACCAGGCTGGAAATCCGCTGCGTGCGCGTGACCCACGGCAAGGCGGTGCGCCTGGACGGCAAGCGGCCGATGATCAAAAGCCACGTCAACACCTGGCTGCGGCAACATACCCAAATCCTGGGTTTCTGTTCATGCCTGGCCAAACACGGCGGCGCGGGAGCGGTGTACGTGATCCTCAAGCGCACCATGATGGAAGGCCGCGACGAATAAACCGTCGCAGCCTGGTTCAAGCCTCAGCCTGAAGAAACGCAGGTGTTACGGACGGCCGCCTGGGCCACCAAAGCCCGGGCCGCCCTGGCCACCACCGTCATGATGACCACCGCCACCACCGCCGCCGCCATGACCACCCGGCCCCCAGAACGGGAAGCATCCGGAAACCGTGGACAGTACAGCTACAACCATTGCGACTTTAACTATTCGAGCAAACATCTAATTAACTCTCTATGCGACAGGTATTTGTTACCTGTACGTCAGACACCGCCAGCACCCGTATGTACGTAGCAGCTTGGTAGAGGTCAGGTATCAAGCTTGATACATAGGCGCACCATCCGGCCTCGACCGCGACGTGTCGGCTGCAGGTAAGTTACTATGTGCGCCTTGGCGGGCCTTCAAACCCGCGTTTATTGAACCCACACGGAATAAAGCTCTGTGACACTGGAACAGAATTACACCGCGATCCTTGGCCAACTGGGCGAAGACGTTTCCCGCGAAGGTCTGCTCGACACCCCCAAGCGTGCTGCCAAGGCGATGCAGTATCTGTGTCGCGGCTATGAGCAAACCCTGGAAGAAGTCACCAACGGCGCGCTGTTCAGCTCCGACGCCAGCGAAATGGTGATGGTCAAGGACATCGAATTGTATTCGTTGTGCGAGCACCATTTGTTGCCGTTCATTGGCAAGGCTCACGTGGCTTATATCCCCAACGGCAAAGTGCTCGGTCTGTCCAAGGTCGCGCGCATCGTCGACATGTATGCCCGTCGCTTGCAGATCCAGGAAAACCTCAGCCGCCAGATCGCCGAAGCCGTGCAGACGGTTACCGGTGCGCTGGGTGTGGCGGTGGTCATCGAAGCCAAGCACATGTGCATGATGATGCGTGGTGTCGAGAAGCAGAATTCGGCGATGATCACTTCGGTGATGCTCGGCGAATTCCGTGAAAACGCAGCGACCCGCAGCGAGTTTCTCAGCCTGATCAAGTGATTGCCGCCCTGCCCGACTGCGTTGCGTTCGGGCCTTGGGCAATCTTTCAGCCTAGGTTTTTCAGAAGGTTTGCATCATGTTTATCAAGGCATTAAGAGTTGGCCTGGGCCAGCTGATCATCTTCGGCGACTTCCTGACCCGCCCCGGCAAAAAGCAGCGCACGCCGCAAGCTCAGGCAACGGTCGATGCGGCAGCGCTGGACCTGACGCTGTATCAGTTTCACGCCTGCCCGTTCTGCGTGAAGACGCGCCGCACCCTGCGCCGCCTGAACGTGCCGGTTGCGCTGCGCGATGCGAAGAACAACGAGGCGGACCGTCAAACATTGCTCACCGAAGGCGGCAAGATCAAAGTCCCTTGCCTGCGCATTGATGAAGGCGGCAAAACGGTCTGGATGTACGAATCCAGGGTCATCATCGATTACCTGAATCAGCGCTTCGCTGCGGTCTGAGACCTCGCTCGATCAGTTCGGGCAACCGTCCTGGCGACAGGCGACGTAAGCTTTCAATTGCTTGACCCGCAACTCAGTGTGCTCGGCCAGACACTGGGATTGCAGCAGCGGCCAGATTGACCCGGAATCCTCGCGTTTACCCACCTGATACAGGCAATCGGCGTCGCGAAACGCGATCCACTTGACCTGCGCATCCTTGAGCGACTGCTTCTGCGCGGCGTCTTTGAGATAGCTCATCTGCGCCTTGTACTGTTTATTCAGATCCGCATCCAGCGTTGCCAATTGCTTGCCCGCGCAGGCGTTCATTTCGCCTTGGGTGCCATCGCAATCCTGGATCTGCGCCTGTGCCGAACAGCCTATGCCCAGCGCCATGAATGCCAGCACCGCCATCATCGAAAAACGCATGTGAAACTCCTCATTAACAAACGACTGAACTCCGGGGCAAACCTGTTTGCTGTAGGACCGGCTTCAGCCGGGAGGGCCTTCCTCGCGGCTAACGCCGCTCCTACGGCTCCATATTTGCCCGATTAGACACGCATCAATCCAGCATACCCACATAGCCCGGTTGGCCCTTGACCCGTGCCAGCCAGTGTTGAATGGCTGGGTATGGTGCCAGGTCGAAACCGCCCTGATGGGCCACATGGGTATATGCGTAGAGCGCAATGTCGGCGATGGAGAACATCTCGCCCACCAGATACGGCGTGCGTTTGAGCTGTTGTTCCATCACCGCCAGGGCGCGATAACCGGCCTTCTGCAAGGAGCGGTATTCAGCGAGCCGTTCCTCGGGCATGCCCAGATAGAACTGAATAAAGCGCGCAACCGCAATACATGGCTCGTGGCTGTATTGCTCGAAGAACTGCCATTGCAAGACCTGAGTGCGCAAGCGCGGCTCGGCCGGCAGGAAATGGCTGCCATCGGCGAGGAAATTGAGGATCGCATTGGATTCCCACAGGCAGGTACCGTCTTCAAGCTCCAGGACCGGAATCTTGCCATTGGGATTCTTTTCCAGAAACGCCGGCGTCTGGGTCTCGCCGCTGAGGATGTCCACCGGAATCCATTGATACGCAATGCCCAGCAGGCTGAGCATCAGCTTGATCTTGTAGCAGTTGCCCGAGTTGTAATCGCCATAAACCTTATACATCACTGCTCTCCTTTCACTGCTTGTCCTGATGGCCTTAAGCCGCTTGTTGCTGCTGAGCCATTCGCACGACCACCGCCAGTCGCTTCAGACCTTCGCCGAGGCGGGCCGGGTCGATGTGGCTGAAGTTCAAACGCAGATAGCCATGATTGGCATCCGGGTCAGCAAAAAACGGCTCGCCGGGCATAAACGCAACATCCTGTGCCAACGCTGCATTGAGCAAGGTCCGAGTATCCAACGGTTGCCGCAACGTCAGCCAGAAAAACAATCCGCCTTGCGGGCTGTTCCACTCGGCCAGATCGCCGAAATGCTCTTGCAGGGCGACTTCGAATGCATCGCGACGCCCACGATAGAAGTCCTGCAATTGCAACAAATGCTTGCGGTAGTGTTCGGTGCCGATCCATTGCAGCGCCTGCCATTGGCCCAGCCGATTGGTGTGCAGGTCGGCGGACTGCTTCAATCGCAGCAAATGCGGGAACAGATCAGGACTGGCAATCAGGTAGCCGACGCGCAAGCCGGGCAACAAGGTTTTCGACACGGTGCCGGTGTAGATCCAGCTGGCTTTTTTCAGGCGACTGGCAATCGGTCGTGCGCTGCCGCCATCGAAGGTCAGGTCACGATACGGTTCGTCTTCGATCAACGTCACGCCGAACTCATCCAGCAGCGCCGCGACCGCCTCGCGACTGGCCTCGCTGTAACGCACCGCAGACGGGTTCTGGAACGTCGGAATCAGGTAGGCAAACGCTGGTTTGTGCTGCTCCAGGCGCTGACGCAGCGCAAGCAGATCCGGGCCGTCGGCCTGCAACGGTACGGTCAGGCAGTCAGCACCGAACAGCTGGAATATCTGCAGCGCAGCCAGGTAAGTCGGCGCTTCCAGGACGATTTCCGTGCCTTTGTCGATGTACAGCTTGGCGGCCAGATCCAGGGTTTGTTGCGAACCGCTGACGATCAATACCTGGCTGGCATCGCAGGGCAGACCAATGGCGCGGGCTTCATCAGCCAGGGCTTCGCGCAACTCGGGCTCACCTTCGCTCATGCCGTATTGGCCCAACGCCACGGGCATGTCGGCCCACTCCACACGGGGCAGCATGGCTTCCGCCGGCAGACCGCCAGCAAACGACATGACTTCCGGGCGCTGCGCTGCCGCGAGAATTTCACGAATCAAGGAGCTTTTCAGGCGGGAAACGCGTTCGGAGAATGCCATGGAGATCACCGGTAGCCGAAATAAATGGAAATAAGTCAAACTGGTTGACCGAAACTACGATATCGCAACCGGATACGTCAATATGCTTGACCTTAAAAATCCCGCCACGCAGCAAGTCGCCATGGAAGCTTTTTTCTTCGGCTATCAGGCCTTCACTGCCAAGGCGGATGAAATGCTGGAGCGGCGCGGCTGCAGCCGGGTGCATCAACGCATCGTATTTTTTATCGCGCGCTACCCCGGCTTGAGCGTGACGGAGTTGCTGAGTGTGCTGGGCGTCAGCAAGCAAGCGCTGAATGCGCCTTTGCGCCAGCTGGTTGCCATGGATCTGGTGCAAAGCGCCGCGCCGGATAGCGACAAACGCAAGCGTTTGTTGGCACTGACTCCCGAAGGCATAAAGTTTGAACAGGCGCTACGCCGCGAACAGGTCAAGCTTTTACAACGGGTGTTTCGCGACGCGGGCCAGGAAGCAGTGGACGGTTGGCTGGCAGTAAACCAGGCGCTGGGGCAAACCCGACAAAGCCTGGCAAAACCTGTCGAGGGACACGAAGAACCGATTTCATGAGCGCTGTATGAGCGGTTTTCAGCTCACCCGTACAACGCTTCACTTTTGCTATGTTTAAGCTAACTGTACTTGCGTTTGTGCAGCTGGCTGTATCGCAATGCCTTGTAACGACTACGTTTAGGCTTAGCGCCTGATTTCGCGCAAGGAATGTCCGATGACTGATACCACACAAGCCCCGTTACGCCCGCTGGCGGACTCTTCCGCGTCAGCCATTGTTGCCGGGTTTATCGCCATGATGACCGGCTGCACCAGCTCGCTGGTCTTGATGTTCCAGGCTGGTCAGGCGGCGGGCTTGACCACGGCGCAGATTTCCTCATGGATCTGGGCACTGTTCATGGGCATGGCGGTGTGCAGCATCGGCCTGTCCCTGCGTTACCGCACACCGATCACTGTCGCCTGGTCGACGCCCGGCGCGGCATTGCTGGTGACCAGCCTGGGCGGCGTTGCCTACCCTGAAGCGATTGGCGCCTTTATCACCTGCGCGGTGCTGGTGATGATCTGCGGTTTGACCGGCAGCTTCGAACGGCTGGTCAGACGCTTGCCGGCATCCCTGGCTGCGGCATTGCTGGCCGGAATCCTGTTCAAGATCGGCAGCGAGATTTTCGTCGCCGCTCAGCACCGCACAGCGCTGGTGCTGGGCATGTTCTTTACTTACCTGATCGTCAAACGCCTTTCGCCGCGCTACGCCGTGCTGGGCGCGCTGCTGGTGGGCGTCGCGCTGGCCGGTGTGCTCGGCTTGCTGGATTTCAGCGGGTTTGCCCTGGAAGTCGCCCTGCCGGTCTGGACCACGCCTGAATTCTCCCTGGCCGCGACGATCAGCATCGGTATTCCGTTGTTTGTGGTCGCCATGACCTCGCAGAACATGCCGGGTATCGCCGTGCTGCGCGCCGACGGTTATCAGGTGCCCGCCTCGCCGCTGATTTCCGCCACCGGCATTGCCTCCCTGATCCTCGCGCCGTTCGGCTCCCACGGGATCAATCTTGCGGCGATCAGCGCGGCAATCTGCACCGGCCCTCATGCCCATGAAGATCGGGACAAGCGTTATACCGCAGCGGTCTGGTGCGGGATTTTCTACGGCATCGCCGGAATTTTCGGCGCAACCCTTGCGGCCCTGTTTGCGGCATTTCCCAAGGAACTGGTGCTGTCCATCGCGGCCCTGGCGCTGTTTGGCTCGATCATCAACGGCCTGACCGTGGCAATGAACGAACCCAAGGAACGCGAAGCAGCGCTCATCACCTTCATGGTCACGGCATCGGGCCTGACGCTGTTTTCCATCGGCTCGGCGTTCTGGGGGATTGTTGCGGGGGTCTTGACGTTGTTGATTCTGAATGGGCGGCGGGGTTAAAGGACGGTTTTGTCTGCAAAGACTGCAGGACCGAATTCATTCGGGAAAGGGCCAGCGTGGACAAAGAATTCTTGTGAATACGCGCTAACGCCCTCCCGGATAAATCCGGTCCTACAAAAATTCCCGTGTACGGAAATCCTACAATTTGAAATGCCCCACCATCCCCTTCAATTCCATGCCCAGCGACGCCAGCTCGATACTTGAGGCCGCATTGCCGCGCATCGCCAAGGCCGACTGATCGGCGCTGGCGCGGATGCTGGTGACGCTGCGGTTGATTTCTTCGGCCACTGACGTCTGCTCTTCGGCAGCCGCAGCGATCTGCTGATTCATCTGCTGGATCATCGACACCGCCGCGGCGATGCTGCCCAGCGCGCTTTCGGTTTGCAGGACATCGCTGACTGCCAGCTTGACCAGTTCTGCGCTGCTGCGAATTTGTGTCACGGAAGCTTGTGCTCCATTCTGCAAGCTGCCCACCAGACGTTCGATTTCTTCTGTCGATTGCTGAGTACGCTTGGCCAGTGCCCGAACCTCATCAGCGACAACCGCAAAGCCTCGACCCTGCTCACCCGCCCGTGCGGCTTCGATTGCTGCGTTCAAGGCCAGCAGGTTGGTCTGCTCGGCAACGCTTTTGATCACGCCGAGCACGGTCCCGATGTTCTGAATTTCCGCGCTGAGGCTTTCGATGCTGTCGCTCGCCGATGTCGCGGACGTGGCCAGTTGCTCGATACGTTGCAGACTCTGGCGCACGACGCTCTGGCCGCTGTCGACCTTGTTGTCGGCGGTCTGCGCGGCCAGTGCCGCCTCTTCGGCATTGCGCGCCACATCGTGGACGGTCGCAGTCATCTGGTTCATGGCAGTCGCCACTTGCTCGGTTTCCTGCTGCTGGCTGCTGACTTCCCGATTGGTCTGTTCTGTCACCGCCGACAGGGAATGAGCCGAGCTGGCCAACTGTTCGATACCTGCTTGCAGGCCACTGACGATGCCGCTCAGGCCTGCGCCCATCTGTTGCATGGCGAGCATCAGTTGGCCAATTTCATCGCGACGCTTGACCGCAACACTGGCGCTCAAGTCGCCGGCGGCAATGCGCTGCGCGAAGGCGATGACCGTGCGCAGCGGCCCGACAATCAGCCGGGTAATCAGCCAGGACGCTATCAGCCCCACGAACAAGGCGATGATCGACGAGCCGATGATCTGCATGGAATTGGTCTTGATTTGCGCCTGCATGGAGACGTCTTCAGCGGCGTAGGCTTGATTGACCTGGTCCACGACCTGCCGGGCATTGGCTGCCAATTGCTTGGAGACCTGCGCTTCGCTGGCCAGCAATCCAGTGTATTCGTTGAGCTTATCGGTGAAATTGACGATGTGCGTGCTGACTTCCCCCAGCACGGTGAGATAACCCGAGTCCTTGATCACGCCCTTCAGCTCTTCCGCCAGGGCCTGCGCCTGATCGGCCTGCTCGATCTTGCCGGTTTTGGCTTCCTCGCCTGAACCGGTCTTGCGGCTCTTGTCCAGGCGCACCCGCGCTTCGTCCATCGCCTGCATCATCAGTTTGGAAACCTGACTGACCTGATTGGCCTGCTCGATGAACTCACCACCTTGCTGGCCTTGTGAATCTTTCAGGCCATACGCACCGTCATCGGCCAGCCCGGCCTGCAGCACATCGAGGTTGTTGGCGACGCTGGAGACCGACCAGCTGGCCATTTCCAGCGCCAGATCCTTGCTCTGACTGAGGCTGACGAATTCATCGAAGGATTTGCGGTAAGCGGCCAGGCCTTGCTGGACCTGAGTCATGATTTGCTGGTTGGCGGGAGACTGGCCTTTGAGGTTTTCAGCAAGAATATTGAGGTTTTCAACGCCAGCATGCAGCGCTTCAACGATTTTCGGGTCGCTGCGCAACGCATAATCCTGCTCCAGCAGCCTCACTTTGAGCACGCCGCTGTTCAACGCAGACATCTGTTTCAGTCCGTCGAACTGCACGCTGATGTTTTTCAACGACCAGACGCCGATGGCTGCCACCAGAACGGTCAATAGCAGAACCAGCGTGAAACCCACGCCCAGTTTTTTCGCCATCCCCAGATTAGCGAATCGTGCTTGCACGGCCGAAATCATAGCGTCGCCTCCCCTGTGAATACCTTGGGCACTCTGGCCTTTAAGCAGGCCATTCAATAATCGTGCAGATTCGCAATGGCTCACGGCAGATACAAGTCTTTGCCGACGGAATAATGGCAAAAAGCTACGCTGAAGTCGCTTTCAGGACGGTCTGAGTCGGCGCGCAAAAATCCGCTGCGCCCAGCCATCAACAATTCTCGAAAAAACGCCCGGATTCGTACCCGTAAGAGGCAACGCTGTACTGATCCGGTGCGACTGAAAACTACCGGGCGGCGGCGGCCACCAGCAGCGTGCCCGCGTCGGCATCCAGCGTGGCTTCGGTGCCCAACGGCACTGCGATATTGCTGGTGCCATGCCCGATGGATAGACCACCCAGGACCGGAATACCCAGGTTGCCCAGACGCTCAGTCAATACCTCGGACGCTGATACTGCACTCAGCCCGTTGCCCGGAAGACTGAACTGGCCCACGGCGATACCGGCCAGACGTTGCAGGATTCCACAGTTGAGCAAATGGGTGAGCATGCGATCAATCCGGTAGCTCGCCTCCCCCACATCTTCGAGCAGCAGAATGGCGCCGGTCAGGTCGGGCATGAACGGGGTGCCGACACAGGTACTGAGCATGCTCAGGTTCCCGCCGAGCAATATTCCCGAGGCACGCCCCTTGATACGGACATTGAAAGTGGGTTCGTCTGCGTTGGCCTCCACTAGAACCGGCTCGGTGCTCATCACGGTGTGACGCGTGCCACTGGTGAACACACCGCCGCGCTCAAGCTGGGTCGCCACCGGCCCGTGAACAGTTGCCAGCCGGGCCTCGGTCCAGAGTGCCGCATGCAACGCGGTAATATCGGAAAAACCCACCAACAGCTTCGGATCGCGGCGCACCGCCTCAAAATCCAGACGCTGAATGATGCGCTGTACGCCATAGCCGCCACGATTGCAGATAACGCCACGGATTTCAGGGTCGGCCAGCGCATCATTCAGGTCGCCCGCGCGATCTTCATCGCGGCCGGCGTAGAACGAGTATTGATCCAGCGCGTGGGGATAAACCCGCGGGCGTAAACCCCAGCCCTGCAATACCTGCACGGCTGATTCGATTTTTTCAGTGGCCACGGGACCGGCTGGCGATACCAGCGCCACCGCATCGCCAGGGCGCAGTGCTTGGGGATGGAGCGTCGGCAAGCAGATGGAAGGCATTCAACTGACTCAGGCTTGAAGTGAAAGGGGCTATGTTGCAAGCCAAGGTAATGTAGAGCACTCCTGACGGTTGATCTACATAACTAATTACCGACACGTTAACTGAGTTTGTCGGTCTTGCGCGGCTCACGCGGTGCCTGGAAGCGCGTGACACCCTTGCGCAGCCATTTGAGAAAGCCATTGGGATCGGGCGCCGTCGGCTTGTTGGTGAGCATCGCCGCGCGGGCCTTGGCCCGGAAACGTGCCAGCCCGGCCAGCGCGCCGCGCAACTCGGGATGATCCTTGAGCCAGGGCTCCAGGTCCGCCAGCGCGATGCGGTACACCATGCAATCGGTCAGCGCGCAGAAACGTCCCACAGCCGGCGATTGATCGACAAACCCGGTTTCGCCCATCAGTTCGCCGGGGCCCATGCGCCCGACTTCGACCCAGCCCTCGGGACGCTCGATGGACACCGAAACAATCCCGGATTCGATGATATACAGCGCCTCCGGGACGACGCCCGCCGCCAGAATCACTTCATGGCTCTGGAAGGCATTGAGGCGCATGTTGCGCTCAAGCTCGGCCAGATCGGCGTTGCTCAACATGCGCAACGCACCGACCGTGTTGAGCACTGCCGAAACGCGGGTCGCGGGGCGCACCTGATCCTGGCGCGTTTCGCTGGCGGCCAGCTGGCGGTAGATCAAGTCATGCAACTGGTTACGTACCGCAGAACGACGATCCCGGGACTGAACGTAGCCGGTGACTTCATATTCGACGCTGCGCAGCCCGGACCTGACCACCACCGCGCTGGACGCCGGCTGCACGAGCAATTCCCGACAACCCTGCAACGCCTTGCCGATGGCGTCCAGCACCAGACTGGGCCGCAGGCGCACGGAGAGTTCGATGCTCAGGGTCACCGCGTGAAAATGATCCGGGCGACTGAAATTGACGATCCGCGTCTTGGCGGCCATGGCATTGGGAATGACCGCCATGCTGCCTTCGGAGGTCAGCAAGTGGGTCGAACGCCAGTCAATCTCGATGACCTTGCCTTCAATGTCGTCGACACGAATCCAGTCATCGACGCGAAACGGTTTGGTGGCATTGAGCACGATGCCGGAGAACACATCGCTCAACGTGCTCTGAACCGCCAGGCCGAGAATGATCGCCACGGCGCCGGAAGTTGCCAGCAGGCCTTTGACTGGCAGATCGAGCACATAAGCCGCAGCTGCCACCGCGGCAAAAAGAAAGATGATCGCGCCCAGTACGTCTTGCAGCAGATGGCCTTTGCCGCCAATGCGCGGCGCCAGCAGCACGCTGATGAGGATCGTCAAGGTTCGCGCGCCAAACAGCCACCAGGCGATGGACAACATGGTTGCCAGTACGTGACGCGATACTGGCAGCTCGGTCGGCACCGTAATCAAAGGACTCAGCCCGGCCTTGATCAAACACATGCTGAACAGCAGGAACAATCCCAGCCGCACCACCATCTTCCAGCGCAACCAGCGCTGATCCAGCCACTGCCAGAATGTCAGGTCGATAACCAGGATCAGCGAGGCGCTGACCAGCGGAAAAGCCAACCACGGGAAATCCATCGACGCGCTCCAGAAAAACCGGAAATCAGGCGCAGTTACACCGATGCGCCTGAAACAAGCCGAGCTTAGCTGATTGAAATCCAAAGCGGTGGAGGACTGTAAGGCAGGTAACGATTTACCGAGGGAGCGATGAGGTGTTTGGCAGCAAGGTCACACTGTGGGAGCGAGCTTGCTCGCGAAGGATTAGTCGACCCGGCAGAGATTCACCGCCTGAGATTGCTTCGCGAGCAAGCTCGCTCCCACGAGGATAGTATTTGGAATGTAATAAGGATGCTTCACATCGCCGTCACCCCGCCATCCACCGCCAGCGCCTGGCCGGTGGTGAAAGCGGCGCCGTCGCAGCACAGGTAAAGCACCGCAGTGGCGATTTCTTCGACTTTGCCGATGCGGCCGACCGGATGCATGGTGGCGGCGAATTCGCCCTTCTTCGGATTGGACTCCCAGGCGCGGCGGAACATGTCGGTGTCGATGACCGCAGGGCAAACCGCGTTGACGCGGATTTTCTTCTTAGCAAATTCGATGGCAGCGGATTTGGTCAGGCCGATCACTGCGTGTTTCGACGCGCTGTAGATGCTCATTTTCGGCGCCGCGCCCAGGCCCGCCACCGAAGCCGTGTTGACGATGGCCCCGCCGCCCTGGGCGAGCATCAGCGGCAATTGATATTTCATGCACAACCAGACGCCTTTGACGTTGACGCCCATGATCGCGTCAAACTCGGCCTCGCTGCCTTCGGGCAAGCGGCCTTTTTCGATTTCGATCCCGGCATTGTTGAAGGCGTAATCGACCCGACCGTAGACCTCCACGGCACGCTCCATCAACTGCCGCACTTCGCTTTCCTGAGTGACGTTGCAGCGCACGAACAGTGCTTCGCCGCCAGCTTCGTGGATCAGCTGCGCGGTCCGTTCGCCACCATTGCTGTCCAGATCCGCCACCACCACCTTCAGCCCTTGCGCGGCGAACGCCAGGGCGGTGGCGCGGCCAATGCCTGCTGCGGCGCCTGTCACCAGCGCCACCTGACCGGAAAACGTCATGCTCATCGGGATTGTCCTTATTGTTGTGATGAATCGAGAAGAGCATTGAGTCTAGTCACTGGGCAGCCTGCTCCGTCAGCACTATCAAGCGCTCGGTTGGGAGAGCATGAATTGCAGTGATACAAATGACCTCGCTTCATCATCTTGCTGGATCGGCGTGCATTCGCTGAACGGCCTTTGCTTGCCTCAACCTCGGGCAGCGACTTCAATGATCTTTTGCTGCCCTGCCCTTTTACCCCTTTGCGAGGACCTCCCATGACCGCCCAGACCAATCGTCAATTCCTGCTCGCCAAACGCCCCGTCGGCACAGTCAGCCGGGAAGATTTCACCTATCAGGAAGTGCCGGTCGGCGAGGTTTCGACCGGGCAGATTCTGGTCAAGAACCAGTATTTGTCGTTGGACCCGGCCATGCGTGGCTGGATGAACGAGGGCAAGTCATACATTGCGCCGGTGGGGTTGGGCGATGTCATGCGCGCCCTGGGCGTGGGCGAAGTCGTCGCCTCAGAGAACGACAAGTTCGCGGTCGGCGATTTCGTCCAGGGCGCGTTGGGCGTTCAGGATTACTTCCTCGGCGAACCGAAAGGTTTCTACAAGGTCGATCCGAAACTGGCGCCGCTGCCGAGATACCTTTCAGCGCTGGGCATGACCGGCATGACCGCGTACTTCGCTTTACTGGATGTCGGCGCACCGCAAAGCGGCGATACCGTGGTGATTTCCGGTGCGGCGGGTGCAGTTGGCAGCGTCGCGGGACAGATTGCGAAGATCAAGGGCTGCCGCGTAGTGGGCATTGCCGGCGGAAAGAAAAAATGCCAGTCGCTGGTGGAAGAGCTGGGTTTCGACGGCGCTATCGACTACAAGAACGAAGACGTCCTGGCGGGACTGAAACGCGAGTGCCCGAACGGGGTAGATGTGTATTTCGATAACGTTGGCGGCGACATCCTTGACGTGGTGCTCAGCCGCTTGGCGCCCAAAGCCCGGGTGGTGATTTGCGGCGCGATCAGCCAGTACAACAACACGTCACCGGTGAAAGGCCCAAGCAATTATCTGTCGCTGCTGGTCAACCGGGCGCGCATGGAAGGTTTTGTGGTGATGGACTACGCCGACCGCTTCGCCGCAGCAGGTCAGGAAATGGCCGGCTGGATGGCTCAGGGCAAACTCAAGAGCCGGGAAGATATCGTCGAAGGCCTGGAAACCTTCCCGGAAACCCTGCTCAAGCTGTTCAAGGGCGAGAATTTCGGGAAGTTGGTGTTGAAGGTCTGATCCACACAAGTGGGAGCGAGCTTGCTCGCGAAGGCTATGGACCAATCCGTAAATATGAGTCGACTACAGCGTCCTCTTCGCGAGCAAGCTCGCTCCCACCGGTCATTCTTCAGCCCGGCAAATTCAGCTCGGCCACCACCGCCGCCAGCGCTTTGGCCGGATCGGCGGCCTGGCTGATCGGGCGACCGATCACGAGGTAATCGGAACCTGCGTCCAGCGCCTGACGCGGGGTGAGGATGCGGCGCTGGTCGTCCTGGGCGCTGCCGCTTGGGCGAATCCCCGGTGTCACCAGTTGCAGCGTCGGGTGCGCAGCCTTCAGCGCCCGGGCTTCCAGCGCCGAGCAAACCAAGCCGTCCATGCCGGCCTTTTCCGCCAACGCCGCCAGACGCAAAACCTGCACCTGCGGATCGACGTCCAGACCGATGCCGGCCAGATCTTCACGTTCCATGCTGGTCAACACGGTCACGCCGATCAGCAACGGTTTAGGACCGCTGCGCTGATCCAGGACTTCGCGACAAGCCGCCATCATGCGCAAACCGCCCGAACAATGCACATTGACCATCCACACGCCCATTTCCGCCGCGGCCTTGACCGCCATCGCCGTGGTGTTGGGGATGTCATGGAATTTCAGGTCCAGGAATACTTCGAAGCCCTTGTCGCGCAGGGTTTCGACGATGTCCGACGCACAGCTGGTGAACAGCTCCTTGCCGACCTTGACCCGGCACAGCTTGGGGTCGAGCTGGTCGGCCAGCTTCAAGGCGGCCTCACGGGTCGGGAAATCCAGGGCGACGATGACAGGAGTCTGGCAGGCGGACATGAGCGGGTTCTCTGGTAAGTCGAAATCGGCGCGCATTGTAGCCGAACCCGTCCCCGGACGGGTAATCGATCCGGCGTGCGCAGACCATTCGCCGATGAACACACCCTGGACCGGCGCGGTATTGCAAACAGCAGCAACCAAAGGGGGATGGGGCTAGACTTGAACCATTGAGCGGCGACACGGCTCAAACCGGTATCACAACAAGGAGAGCACTATGCCCTGGTATGCCTGGTTAATTCTGGTAGTTGCAATCGGCTCGATCGTCGGGGGGCTGATGATGCTGCGCGACTCGGCAAAAAAACTGCCGCTGACCGACGAACAACTCAAACGCGTCCATGAGCGCAATGCCGAGATGGATGCCAAGGAGGCCAAGGATCGCTGAATACCCCGGGGCGATGCCTGACCCGCATCGCCCTCTTGTATTAAGCCGATTGTTACAGCCTACGGCGCTTCAAGGTTTTGCTTGCCGGCCACCGAAGACTCGGTCAGCGGCGACGTAACCGCAATGCGATACGGCTGGAAAATCTTCAACATCTGGCCACTATCGCGCAAATTTGCCAATAACTGGTCAAACCGTACAGCCGTAATCGGTGCAGCCGGACGCAGCAAAGCATAATGCCGATAAACCTGATCGATACGCTCTGAAACCAGTAGCTGTCGGGCCTCGTTTGGGTTGCGCGCGAGAAAGTCGCTCAAATATGAGCGGGTTACCAGCGCAATATCGGTACGTCCGCGCAGCACCATCAACAGGTTGCTGTCGTGGGAGTACGTCAAAGTTGCGTTGAAATTTTTCGCCAAATAAGCCGGATCAGCATTGAACTGCGCAAATGCGTAGTGGTACCCGCTGAACAGGGCCAAGCGCTTGCCGTCAAAATCGTTGAAATACGTCTGATCTCGCCCCTCCGCCTTGCGTGCCACGAAAATCTCGGCATCTTCCAGCTTCATGTCGACAGCCTGGTGAGCGATGCGCTCCCAGCCCCAATCGGGGTTCTCGAAAATCGCCATGTCAATACGGCCTTGCTCCAGATCCCGAAAGCGGCGCGGGATCGAGGTCGGTACCAGGACGAACTTATAGTCGTGTTGCGCAGCATTCAGAGCAGCGGCCAGTTCCGGCAGCAGCCCGGTGTCTTCGCCCTTTTCCGGGCGAATGGTATAAGGCGGAAAATGCGCGGCACCAATTCGCACAACTTGCTCGGCGGCGGCCTGCATGGACAACGCGGCCGCTGCGGCCATCAAAACTGCCCGCCAAACCTCTCGCACAGACACATACATCAAGACTGCGCACCCCAGAGTGATAATACAAAGGAGCTAAATTAGGCGTTTTGCGAAGTTTAAACAATTGCCCAAAAGAATGAATTCACAGGGTTTTGTACCGAAACCTCCCTGGAAATCACCGCCAATGCTCCGTCGGTTAACAACCGGGGGCTTTTGTTCATTCATCAATACCCCTCCAGCGACCATTGCGCCAGCTTGGGAAATCCAAGTTGCGCTCCGCGCCAGGCAAGCATCAGACCAGACGCTTACGCCAATAGCTGGCCAAAGACGCCGCCGACGGTCTGCGCGTCGTGCGGGAAATCACTGCACTGCTACTGTGCAAGGTGTTGCGCGAAACGCAATGAGAGCGAACTGGTTCGCGAGGGTCACGTTGGAGCGGCTTTAGCCGCGAGAGACTTTCTCCCGGCTAAAGCCGGTCCAATACCCATTCGCGGGCAAGCTGGAACACCCCCCGGTCGCTCTGACGGGACCGGCGATTAGTGACAGGACGGCAACGGTTCAACGCCAGCCGGGACGAGGAGAACAATAAAAAATGCACGTCACTCCAGAACACGAATCACGGGGCCGCAAGATTCCCGTCTTCGACAAGATCCTCATTGCCAATCGGGGAGAAATTGCCTGCCGCATCATCAGTACCGCACGCGATCTGGGGTATCGAACGGTGGCGGTCTTCAGTGCCGCCGACAGCGACGCCCGGCATGTGCAAATGGCCGACGAAGCGGTGTGCATCGGGGCGCCAACGGTGCAGCAGTCGTATTTAAATATCGAGGTAATTCTCGATGCCGCGCAACGCACCGGAGCCAACGCCATTCACCCCGGTTACGGCTTTCTCTCGGAAAGCGCCGAATTCGCCCGCGCCTGCGAAACCGCCGGCGTGGTGTTCATAGGTCCCAGCGCCGAAGCCATCGAACTGATGGGCAGCAAGCGTTTGTCAAAATTGGCCATGATTGCTGCCGGTGTGCAGTGCGTCGCCGGTTATCAGGGCGTCGAGCAGGACGATCAGACCCTGAGCCGCGAAGCGCGGCGGATCGGCTATCCCGTGCTGATCAAGGCCAGCGCCGGAGGTGACGGGCGAGGCATGCGCCTGGTGGAACATGACGATCAGCTGCTGGAGCGGCTCAACACCGCGCGTGCCGAGGCGCAGAACGCGTTCGGTTCGGCGGAGCTGATTCTGGAGCAGGCGCTGATTGACCCCCGGCATGTCGAGGTGCAGGTTTTCGGCGACAGCCACGGCAACCTGGTCTTTCTCGGCGAGCGCGATTGCTCGGTGCAGCGCCGCCACCGTAAAGTCATTGAAGAGGCGCCCAGCCCCGCCGTCGACCCGCAGCTGCGCGAAGCCATGGGCCGCGCTGCCTTGACGGCGGCCCGAACGGTGAACTATCAGGGCGCCGGCACTGTGGAGTTTTTGCTGACCCAGGACGGTCAATTCTACTTTCTGGAAATGAACACCCGCCTGCAGGTCGAGCATCCAGTCACCGAAATGATCACCGGCCAGGACCTGGTGGCTTGGCAGATAAAAGTGGCGGCTGGAGAAACCCTGCCTTTGCGTCAGGAGCAGATTCAGCTGAACGGTCACGCCATCGAGGCGCGGCTGTACGCCGAAGACCCGGCGCGAGGTTTCCTGCCGCAGACCGGTCGAGTGTTGCGCTGGCAGCCGCTGCTGTTCGATGGCGTGCGGGTCGATCACGGCTTGCTGGAAGATCAGGCCATCAGCCCGTTCTACGATCCGCTGCTGGGCAAGATCATCGCTTACGGCGCAACCCGCGAAGAGGCGCGGCGCAAACTCCTGCGCGCCGTGCAAAGCAGCGTGTTGCTGGGCGTGCAGACCAATCAGCGGCTGTTGGCCGGTGTGCTGAAGCATCAGGCTTTCGTCGACGCACGGGTCGGCACCGGTTTCATCGGCCAGCACCTGCGCGACGACGCGAGCCTGTTGCCGCAGATTGCCAAGGCCTCGCAGCTGGCCCTCGCCACGGCCCTGTTCTATCAGGGTTCGGCCGGCGCCCACCCGTCAAAACCCGCAGGCTGGAGCAATACGGGGCCGGAGCAACGCCGTTACCTGCTGGGCCACGACGAGCGGGTCATGGAAGTGCATCTGATCCGCAATGGCGCGCGCCTGGACCTGAGCATCGCCGACAGCGTCCACAGCATTCAGGTCCTGGAAGCCGACGGACGTTCGGCCCATGTGGAAATCGACGGGGTTCGACGCCGCTATGCCTGCCACTTGCAGGGCAAGAATCTGTGGTTGCACTGCGAATCCGGTGCGTTGCATTTCGTTGATCGCACCCATGACACCCTCACCGGTACGGCACTCGCCGGTTCCGGAACCGTCAGGGCCCCCATGGACGGCTCGATTGTCGAGGTATTGGTCAGCGAGGGCGCGACGGTCAGCCAGGGTCAGCTGCTGGTGGTGCTCGAAGCGATGAAAATGGAGCAGCCGCTCAAGGCCGGGATCGCCGGCGTCATCCGTCAGGTTCAGGTAACTCGCGGCGATCAGGTCAAGGGGCGACAAGTGTTGCTGGAAGTCGCGCCGTTTCAGGCCTGATTGGACGTAACACGGCTAATGTGACTACCCTCCACTCCAGACCAAGTCGATTTGATGGAAAGGAGCCGCACATGCCGCACTGGTTGGTGATAGATCTGGAGGCCACCACGGATGAAGGCGGATGGCCAGTGGCAGAAATGGAAATCATTGAAATCGGAGCCACCCTGGTCAATCAGGATGGACGCGAACTGGATCACTTCGAACGCTTCGCTCGACCGGTGCGCCGCCCACTGCTGACCAATTTCTGTCGGGAACTGACCCATATCAGTCAAAGCAACATCGACAGCGCCGCGCCGCTCACGGCGGTCTGGCCGCTGTTCGAACGCTGGCTGAGTCATCATCAGGCGCAAATCGTCGGCTGGGCCAGCTGGGGCGATTACGATCGCCAACAGTTCGAGCAGGAATGGCGTCAGCAGGGGTTGACCAGCGTCCTGAGCTCTTTGCCCCACGTCAATCTGCGACAACGCTTCGCCCAGGCGCGTCAATTACAACGCCCGCTGGGCCTCAATGGCGCACTGCAACTGGCAGGCATGCAGTTCAGTGGGCAACAGCATCGGGCCTTGGTGGATGCGCGCAATACCGCCCGTCTTCTGCCACTGATTCTGCCCAATTGAATGCAATGCAACGCTTAAAGCGGGTGACGGCGTTTTATGCGTTGGGCATACTGGCCGGCCCTTTTTAACAGCCCTTTTCGAGGAATCGCCATGTTCAAAGTCAACGAGTACTTCGACGGCACCGTCAAATCCATCGCCTTCAGCCAGGCTGAAGGTCAGGCCACCATCGGCGTTATGGCGGCAGGCGAATACGAATTCGGCACAGCACAACGGGAAATCATGCACGTCATCTCCGGCAAGCTGAGCGTCAAACTCCCGGACAGCACCGACTGGGAAGATTTCGCCACCGGCAGCCAGTTCAACGTGCCGGCCAACAGCAAGTTCCAGCTCAAGGTAGCGGTTGATACTGCTTACCTGTGTGAGTATCGCTAAGCCCGCGTCTGCGCATAATCGGTAGGACCGGCTTCAGCCGGGAGCACGTCCTCCCGGCTGAAGCCGGTCCTACAGATCATTTACACCACCTCTTCCATCCGCGCATTGAACTGCAACGCTGCCAACCTCGCGTACAACGGGTTGCTGACGATCAATTGCTGATGGGTGCCCACCGCCACTAACCGGCCCTGATCAATGACCGCAATCCGGTCAGCGTTCTGCACCGTGGCCAGCCGATGCGCGATCACCAGCGTGGTGCGGCCTTTCATCAGGCTCGGCAGCGCTTCCTGGATCAAATGCTCACTCTGGGCATCCAGTGCGCTGGTCGCCTCATCCAGCAGCAGAATCGGCGCATCCACCAACAAGGCACGGGCAATCGCCAGGCGTTGACGCTGCCCACCAGACAAGCCCAACCCACCGTCACCCAGATGAGTCTGATAGCCATCGGGCATCTGCATGATGAATTCATGGGCATGGGCGATACGCGCGGCGGCCTCGATCTGCTCGCTGCTGGCGCCGGGATTGCCGTAGCGGATGTTGTCCTCGACGCTGCCGAAGAACAGCGCCGGCGTCTGGGAGACCAGGGCAAAGCAGCGGCGCAGGTCCAATGGATCAAGCTGCGCGATGGGCACACCTTCCAGCAGAATCCGACCTTGCTGGGGATCGTAGAAGCGCAACAGCAGATCGAACAGCGTCGACTTGCCCGCCCCCGAAGGCCCGACCAGTGCCAGGGTTTCACCGGCTTCAATGCTCAAGGTCATGCCATCCACGGCGTTGCGTTCGGGACGCGACGGATACGCGAAGCTGATATTTTCCAGTTCCAGCCGTCCACTCACCCGCTCAGGCAGACGCAGCAAATCGTTGGTTGGCGGGGTGATTTCGCTTTTGGCCTGAAGCAGCTCGGAAATGCGCTCGGCAGCGCCTGCGGCCCGCTGCAGCTCGCCGATCACTTCGCTCAACGTACCGAAGGCGCTGCCGACGATCAGGCTATAGAACACAAAAGCCGCCAGCTCGCCGCTGGAAATCGTGCCTTCGATCACGTCCATCCCGCCCACCCAGAGCATCACCGCCACGGCGCCCAGGACCAGGACAATCACCAGCGTGATTAGCCATGAGCGCTGCAAGATGCGCTTGCGAGCGGTCTCGAAAGCGTCTTCAGCGGTGCGCGCAAAGCGTTGCTTGTCCTGTTGTTGATGGTTGTAGGCCTGAACCGTCTTGATCTGTCCCAACGCCTCGGACACGTAGCTGCCGACATCGGCGACACGATCCTGGCTTTCCCGGGACAAGGCGCGCACTCGACGGCCAAAGATCAGGATCGGCGCCACCACCAAGGGCAAGGCCACTACCACGATGCTGGTGAGCTTCGGATTGGTGATGAACAGCAGAATGATGCCGCCGATCACCATCAAGGCATTGCGCAGAAACATCGACAGCGACGAACCGATCACCGATTGCAGCAGCGTCGTATCTGCAGTCAGCCGCGACTGAATCTCCGAGCTGCGATTGTTCTCGTAAAAGCCCGGATGCAGGTTGATCAAGTGATCGAAAACCCGCTTGCGCAGATCCGCCACCACTCGTTCGCCAATCCACGACACCAGATAGAAGCGCGCAAAGGTGCCGACCGCCAGGCCCAGGATCAACAGCATGAACAAGCTGATCGACTGATTGAGCAGATGCGGCGAACGGGTCATGAAGCCTTGATCGACCATCAACTTGATGCCCTGGCCCATGGACAAGGTGATGCCGGCGGTGACAATCAACGCCAACAGGGCACCCAGGGCCTGCCAGCGATACGGCGCGACAAACTGCGAAGCCAGACGAATCGCCTGACGCTGACGGCTGGAAAGCAACGAAGCCATGAAAAATGGACCTGCATAAAGGCTGAAGGCACAGAGCCTACACCCGTGAAGGGCCGTGTGGCTCGGCTTACCGTACGGCGGGGCCAATGAACTTCCAGTGATAAAGCCCGGTCAGTGAGTTATGACCGCTTGGTCGGGGCCCTAGAGAGCATTGATCTAAGCCCGGGCTGGCGGTTTTCTGCCGATTCTGGTGGAGTAAGCACGCGTCGGAAGAGCTGAGGGATGTCACAGCGCAGTCATCTGGCGCGAGTAGTTTTAGGCGCAACACCTGATGAAGGAGACAGGCCATGAGCTTGCACGAAAGCAGCAATCAAGTCCCGGTGGTTCGAGCCAATCCCGACCTGCACGTCGGCGGCGCAGTGCTCGACAAGGACGGACGCGAAATCCTGATTACTGAAGAAATGGTTCAGGCCGCGTGTCAGGAATGCGACAAAAACTGGGTCAAACCTGAAAAACAAGATTGAGCAGTACCAAATTTTAGAACCCGACTTCACGTCGGGTTTTTTCTGTCTGACGTTTGAGCTTCTTTGTCAGGAGTGAGCCTGGTGGGAGCCCACGAGCAACGCGAGACAACGATAGCATTTGACTGACACACCGCCATCGCGGCCGTCGTAACCTCGGAACGCTCCTACAGGATCTTGCTTGCACCCAGCGCCTGCACCAACTGCTCCAGCGCTTCGGACTGGCCATTGATGCGCACCAGCAGGCTGTCGATTTCACGACGCGGCGGATAGTTTTTGCGCAGGGCATCGAAGGCGAGCGGCTGGCTGACCGGCCCCACCAGGCTGCGGCGGAAATCGGCGTCGTCCCGGCGTGGGTCGTAAACGCCCCGGCACAGCGTATTCAACGCCCAGGTCGGGTCGGTCTGTTCATCTAACGTGACTTGCGCCAGCCACGGCTTGGGCAGCAGGTCATCGAGGCTGATCGGCGCCGGTTGTTGGAGAAACCCGCACAACGCTTGATAAATCTGCGCGGTGCCGCGTTGTCGACCATCCAGGCTGTAACCGGCAATGTGCGGCGTGGCGATGACGCACAGGTCGGCAAGCGCCGCGTTCACGCGGGGTTCGCCTTCCCAGACATCCAGTACGGCTTGCAGATCTTCGCGCTCCAGCAACACGTCGTACAACGCATCGTTGTCGACCACCGGTCCACGTGCGGCGTTGATCAGCCAGCAACCCTGTTGCAACTGCAGCAACCGTGGATGATCGAACAAGTGCCAGGTCGGGTGCTCGCCGGTCTTGTCCAGCGGGGTGTGCAGGCTGATGACATCGCAGCGCTGGACGATTTCATCGAGGCTGACAAAATCGCCACCTTCGCTGGCTTGCCGAAGCGGGTCGCAGACCAGCACGTTCCAGCCCAGCCCTTTCAAGACGTTAACCAGACGCCCGCCCACCTGACCCGCGCCCACGACGCCATGGGTGCGCTGGTTGAGGTCAACGCCTTCTATTTCCGCCAGGGTCAACAGGCTGCCGAGTACGTAATCCACCACGCCGCGAGCATTGCAGCCCGGTGCGCTGGACCACTGAATGCCCGCCTCCCGGAAGTAATCCAGATCCAGGTGGTCGGTGCCAATCGTGCAGGTGCCGACGAAACGCACCGGGCTGCCCTCCAGCAGTTCGCGAGTGACCGGCGTCACCGAGCGCACCAACAGGATGTCGGCGTCGGCGACCGCTGCGCGGTCAATGGAACGGCCCGGGAAACGCTGAATTTCACCGAAATGGGCGAAAAAAGCATCAAGCAGCGGAATATTTTCGTCAGCAACAATTCGCATGGTGTACTCCCCGGAAGACCGCGGCAGTGTAGGCGCTGATCGTTCTGATGGGCCAGCAAACAAATCAGCGGGCCGGAAAACTCAGTCGGCTTTTTTGCGAATCCAGTACAAAAAAGTGCCGTCTTCAGCCTGTTGATCGACCAGTTCGTGATCGAGAAAAACACAGAACTTGGGGATATCGCGGCGGGTCGACGGATCGGTGGCAATCACCTTGAGCAAGCCGCCTGCGGGCAAGTCGCGCACTTTCTGGTGCAGCATCATCACCGGTTCAGGGCAGTTGAGGCCGCTGGCATCGAGAATGGCGTCAACGGGAAGGGTTGCAGATGATTCAGGCATAAAGGGCTCCAGAAGCTGGTGGGCATTGTCGCTTAAAAGCCCCCCTGCATTCCACTGTACCAAGCCTGTGCCGACGCAAGCCGGGTTTGCCCAGGAAGATCTTCAGCGCTGCACCGCCGTCTTCGGGGACAAGTCCCCTCCTACCGGGTTGTGTTGATTCGGTAGGACCGGACTTGTCCGGGAAGGTGTCAGGTCTGACGAGGAAGATCTTCAGTGTTTGCACCAGCCTCTTCGGGGACAAGTCCCCTCCTACCGGGTCGTGTTGACTCGGTAGGACCGGACTTGTCCGGGAAGGCGTCAGGTTTGCCGAGGAAGATCTTCAGTGTTTGCACCAGCCTCTTCGGGGACAAGTCCCCTCCTACCGGGTCGTGTTGACTCGGTAGGACCGGACTTGTCCGGGAAGACGTCGGGTCTGCCGAGGAAGATCTCCAGCGTTTGCACCGACTTCTTCGGGGACAAGTCCCCTCCTACCGGGTTGTGTTGACTCAGCAGGACCGGACTTGTCCGGGAAGGCGTCGGGTTTGCCCAGGAAGATCTTCAGCCCTTGCGCTTGCCATCCAGCCGACGCAAATGGCAAGTCACTTCTTCGCGATCGTGGTACAGCTGCTTGCAGCCGACCTCGACGCGGATGCCGCGTGCCTCAAACCCGTCTTCAATGCGCTGTAACAGGCGCCGCACTTCAGCGTAGCGCTGCTTCATCGGCAGCTTGAGGTTGACCACTGCTTCGCGGCACAGCCCTTCGCCGATCCAGGTTTCCAGCAACGCGGCATTGCGCGCAGGCTTTTCGACGATATCGCACACCATCCAGTCCACCGGATGACGCGGCTTGAAGGTAAAACCATCGGCCATCAAATGCTGCACCAGCCCGGTGTCCATGAGGCTTTCCGCCATCGGACCGTTATCGATGGCGGTGACCAGCATGCCCCGGCGCACCAGTTGATAGGTCCAGCCGCCCGGCGCGGCGCCGAGATCGACGCCGGTCATGTCGCCGGACAGGCGCTCGTCCCACTGATCGCGGGGGATGAAGTGGTGCCAGGCTTCTTCCAGCTTCAAGGTCGAGCGGCTAGGCGCTTCCCGGGGGAATTTCAGGCGCGGAATACCCATGGGCCACATCGCCGAATTATTCGACTCGGCCACGCCGAGAAACACTTCGCGGCCGCTCTTGAAGGTCAGCAGCAGGCGCGGTTTGCGCGGGTCATCCACCAGTTTGCCGGCCTCGGTCAAGGCCTTGCGCAGTGGCGCTTCAAATTTGCGGCAGAAATTGGAAAGCTCCTTGCCATCATTGGTGTCGACCACTTCCAGCCACAGGCTGCCGCAGGTCGCAAAATCCGCCATGTGCGACAGGATCACGCTGATGCGGTCGGTTTCCGGCAAATCAAGGAACACCCCCCGCGCCCACTGCCGAGGGAAGATCAACTTTGCGAAACGCTGACCATTCATCAGGCGTTCTGCGCCATCGTCTTCAGTGCAGATGAACTCGGCGCAGGCCGCGTTGGGCTTGGCCTTGGCGTAACCGGACACATTCAGGCGCGTCGCATGCTCGGCGATTTCCGAGCAGACTTCGCCCTCGAAACCGGGCCGGCAGTGCATAAAAAGGGTGTTCATGGGTATCTCCTGGGCAGCGATCAGACACTTGACCGCTGCGTCGCCCCGGCAACGAGCCTGGACCAGCTATACATGAGGGTTAACCTCATGGACGCGAAAGCGGCGCATGATAGCTGAATCAGGAACCACTGGCGCGGCCCACAGGTCCAGTACTACACCCGTCAAGATTGCAGACGGCGTCACAACCGGCTCAACCGAGCAGACGCAAGCCTGCAGCAGATGCCAATCGTCAAGTCCGTGACCGTGCGGACGCGTAAGGAGTAATTTCATGCCCTCCCTCGATAGCCTGAAAAGCCTCAAGACCCTCGAAGTTGCCAACAAGACCTACCATTACTTCAGCCTGCCCGAGGCTGCCAAAACCCTCGGCGACCTGAACAAGCTGCCCATGTCCCTTAAAGTGCTGCTGGAAAACCTGCTGCGCTGGGAGGACGGCAAGACCGTTACCGGCGCGGACCTCACGGGTCTTGCGGCCTGGCTGGGCGAACGACGTTCCGACCGGGAAATCCAGTACCGCCCGGCGCGGGTATTAATGCAGGACTTCACCGGCGTCCCGGCAGTTGTCGATCTGGCCGCCATGCGCGCGGCGGTTGCCAAGGCGGGCGGCGATCCGCAGCGCATCAATCCGCTGTCCCCGGTGGATCTGGTCATCGACCACTCGGTAATGGTCGACAAGTTCGGCGACGCCAGCGCCTTTGGGCAGAACGTCGACATCGAGATGCAGCGCAACGGCGAACGTTACGCCTTCCTGCGTTGGGGCCAGAGCGCCTTTGACAACTTCAGCGTGGTGCCGCCCGGCACCGGCATCTGTCACCAGGTCAACCTGGAATACCTGGGCCGCACGGTCTGGACCAAAGACGAAGACGGCCGCACGTACGCCTTCCCGGACACGCTGGTCGGCACCGATTCCCACACCACCATGATCAACGGCCTCGGCGTGTTGGGCTGGGGCGTGGGCGGGATCGAAGCCGAGGCCGCAATGCTCGGCCAGCCGGTGTCGATGCTGATTCCGGAAGTGATCGGTTTCAAACTCAACGGCAAGCTCAAGGAAGGCATCACCGCCACCGATCTGGTGCTGACGGTGACGCAAATGCTGCGCAAGAAAGGCGTTGTGGGCAAATTTGTCGAGTTCTATGGCGACGGCCTGGCTGATTTGCCATTGGCCGACCGCGCCACCATCGCCAACATGGCCCCGGAATACGGCGCGACCTGTGGTTTCTTCCCGGTGGACGACATCACCCTGGACTACCTGCGTCTGTCCGGACGTCCGGACGAAACCGTGCAACTGGTGGAAGCCTATTGCAAAGCTCAGGGCCTGTGGCGCGTGTCCGGTCAGGAACCGCTGTTCACTGACAGCCTGGAGCTGGACATGAGCAGTGTCGAAGCCAGCCTCGCCGGGCCAAAACGTCCGCAGGATCGGGTGGCTTTGCCGGGTGTCGCCCAGGCGTTCACCGACTTTCTCGGCCTGCAATTCAAGCCGACCCACAAGGAAGAAGGCCGCCTGGAAAGCGAAGGCGGCGGCGGTGTCGCGGTGGGCAATGCCGATCAGGTCAGCGGTGAAGCCGACTATGAATACGAAGGCCATAAATACCGGCTGAAAAACGGCGCGGTAGTCATCGCCGCGATCACCTCCTGCACCAACACCTCGAATCCGAGCGTGATGATGGCGGCCGGGCTGGTGGCGAAAAAGGCCGTGGAAAAAGGTCTGAAGACCAAACCATGGGTGAAAACCTCTCTGGCGCCAGGCTCCAAAGTGGTGACGGATTACTACAAGGCGGCCGGGCTAACCCAGTATCTGGACGCATTGGGCTTTGATCTGGTGGGCTATGGCTGCACCACCTGTATCGGCAACTCCGGCCCGCTGCCGGAACCCATCGAAAAAGCCATTCAGCAATCGGACCTCACCGTGGCGTCGGTGCTGTCCGGCAACCGCAACTTTGAAGGCCGGGTGCATCCGCTGGTCAAGACCAACTGGCTGGCCTCCCCGCCTTTGGTCGTTGCTTATGCCCTGGCTGGCAGCGTGCGTATCGACATCAGCAGCGAGCCACTGGGCGAAGGTTCCGACGGCCAACCGGTGTACTTACGGGATATCTGGCCGACCCAGAAGGAAATCGCCGCAGCGGTCGAGCAGGTCAACACCGGGATGTTTCACAAGGAGTACGCCGAAGTGTTCGCGGGCGATGAACAGTGGCAGGCAATCGAGGTGCCGCAGGCCGCGACTTATGTGTGGCAGGAGGATTCCACCTATATTCAGCACCCGCCATTCTTTGATGACATCGGCGGCCCTTTGCCAGTGATCGAAGACGTCAAGGGCGCGCGAGTGCTGGCCATGCTCGGCGATTCGGTCACTACCGACCACATCTCCCCCGCTGGCAATATCAAGGCCGACAGCCCGGCCGGGCGTTACCTGCGCCAGCAAGGCGTCGAGCCGCGAGACTTCAATTCCTATGGCTCGCGACGCGGTAATCATCAGGTGATGATGCGCGGCACCTTTGCCAACATCCGCATCCGCAACGAGATGCTCGGCGGCGAGGAAGGCGGTTACACCCTGCACGTTCCCACTGACGAGAAGTTGTCCATCTACGACGCGGCCATGCGCTATCAGGCTGAAGGCACGCCGCTGGTGGTGATCGCCGGTCAGGAATACGGCACAGGATCGAGTCGCGACTGGGCGGCCAAAGGCACCAACCTGCTGGGCGTCAAAGCAGTGATTGCCGAGAGTTTCGAACGCATCCATCGCTCCAATCTGGTGGGCATGGGCGTATTGCCGCTGCAATTCAAAAATGGCCAGAGCCGCAAGACCCTCAACCTCAACGGCAAGGAAACCCTGAACATCAGCGGCCTGACCCACGCCAACCTGCACCCCGGCATGGACCTGACCCTGCAGATCACCCGTGAAGATGGCAGCCAGGAAAACCTCGATGTGTTGTGTCGCATCGATACCCTGAACGAAGTCGAGTACTTCAAGGCTGGGGGGATTTTGCATTACGTGCTGCGGCAGTTGATTGCTGCGTAGCCTGATTCGCGAGCAAGCTCGCTCCCACAGAATCAGTCCACAAGACAAGGGCGATAACCGCACGGATTATCGCCCGGCTTTGATGTAGGCTCTTTCGCAAAATTAACCATCTGGTACATTTTGTGAAAACAGCGTTCACTTTGCTTGAACGCACTCATAACAAGAATCGAGAGCCTATCGCCATGACCTCATTCAAAACCCCTTCGATCCTTGCCGGGCTGATCGGCGCGGGCATTCAGGCTTCGCGCACGCCGGCCTTGCACGAGCACGAAGGCGATGCCCAGGGCATGCGCTATCTGTACCGGCTGATCGACATCGATGCGCTCAAGCTCGACAGCAGCGCCCTGCCGGATTTGCTGCAAGCGGCCCAGCGCATGAGCTTTACCGGGTTGAACATCACGTTCCCCTGCAAACAGGCGGTGATTCCGCTGCTGGACGAACTGTCCAGCGAGGCCTTGGGCATTGGTGCGGTAAATACCGTGGTGTTCAAGGACGGCAAGCGCATCGGCCACAACACTGACTGCCTGGGCTTTGCCGAAGGCTTTCGCCGAGGCCTGCCGGATGTGCCGCGCCAGCGTGTGGTGCAACTGGGTGCCGGCGGCGCTGGAGCCGCCGTGGCTCATGCGCTGCTGGCCGAGGGCGTCGAGCAGTTGAGCATTTTCGAAGTCGATCCGGCGCGGGCGCAAAGCCTGGTGGACAACCTCAACGCCCACTTCGGCACGCCACGGGCGCAGGTCGGGCGGGATTTACCCGGCGCGATGGCCAGCGCTGATGGCGTGGTCAACACCACTCCGGTGGGCATGACTAAATTGCCCGGCACTCCGCTGCCACCGGAACTGCTGCATGCCGGGCTGTGGGTGGCGGAAATCATCTATTTCCCGCTGGAAACCGAACTGCTCCGTCACGCACGTGCGCTGGGCTGCCAGACGCTGGATGGCGGCACCATGGCGGTTTTCCAGGCAGTGAAAGCCTTCGAACTGTTCAGCGGCCAACCCGCCGATGCTGAACGTATGCAGGCGCACTTTCAGCGCATGAACGACTGAGATTCAAGGCCGCAGGTAGCGCGTCACTGAATCGCAGATCATGTCCTTGTGGCGCTGCTTGACCTGTTCGTCCACCAGATCGATCTGGAAGATTTCCGAGAAGGTGTGGCGGTTCGAGATCCGATAGAAGCAGAACGAACTGATCATCAGGTGCAGATCGATAGCGTCCACGCCCTGGCGAAAGATGCCTTCGCTCTCACCGCGCCGCAGTAGCTTGTCGAGCGTCTCGACGATGTTCTGGCTCAAGGCGCGGATCGTCGGCGATTGTTTGACGTTTTCGCCGTTATGGATATTTTCGATGCAGACGATACGCACGAAATCGACGTTGCGGTCGTGGTGGTCGAAGGTGAATTCCACCAGACGCTGGATGGCCTGCATGGGTTCCAGCGCATCCAGATTCAGCCCGGTTTCGGTGCGACGAATATCGCCGTAGAGCTTCTCCAGCACTTCAGCGTAAAGCTGCTCTTTGCTGTTGAAGTAGTAATAGATCATCCGTTTCGAGGTATGCGTGCGCTCAGCGATGGCATCGACACGCGCGCCGGACAGCCCTTGCGCGACAAACTCGACAATGGCGGCTTGCAGGATATTGTCACGGGTCTTTTCCGGGTTGTTCTTGCGGCCCTTGACGGGTACCGGCAAAGGCGCTTCGGCGAGACTGTCGTCGGTAGTTTTCATTATTGATTCACGGTTCGGATAAACGATTGGCCGCGTGCATTATGCAGGCGACTGCGCCAAAGATCCCGTCCCTGACGCAGCCGTTCAATCAGCGACTCAATCAAAGTCGGGCTTGCCGTGCCGCGCCGCTGCGTGCCTTGGCCATCGCCGCCAGACGCACCGCCACGTTTGCGGCGCCGTAACCGACATAACCGTTCTTGCGCTGGAGGATTTCGAAGAAGAATCGATCGTCGAATGACTCGGTGTACACGTGAAACAATTCGCCACCTTGGGCGTCGCGGTCGTACAGCACGTTGTAATACGCCAGTTCGCTGAGAAATTCGTCGTCGAAGTCGAAACGCGCGGCCAGATCGTCGTAGTAATTGAGCGGGATATCCAGCAATTGCACGCCCGCCTCTTTCGCGCGGCTGACCTGGGCGAAGATGTCTTCGCAGTCAAAAGCGATGTGGTGCACGCCCGAGCCGCGATAGCTCGACAACGCGTGGGAAATGGCCGTGTTGCGGTTTTCCGAGATGTTCAGCGGCAAGCGCACCGTGCTGCAACGGCTGCGCAACGCCCGGCTTTTCACCAGCCCATAAGGGTCCGGCAGTACCACTTCGTCGTCGGCCTCGAAATCCAGCACGGTTTTATAGAACAGCACCCAGCTGTCGAGACTGTCGGCTGGCAAAGCCATGGCCATGTGATCGATGTGCTGCAAACCGCCACCCTGTTCAGCATCAGGGTTGATGATGAAATCGCTGTCGTAGATCGACTGGCCCGGTTGAGCCGGCTCGACGAGATAAATCAGGCTGCCATCCGGTGCGCGCACGGCGGGAATTTCCCGCTCGTTGGGCCCGACCAGCCCGCGATACGGCTGACCTTTGTAGACCCTGGCCCGCTCCAGCGACGAAGCGCCGTCGTCGACGCGCAATGCGGTGGCGCACAACGAAGGGCCGTGGGCTTCGAAGAAACTGTGGGCGAACGAATAGGGTTCAGCGTTGAGCACGATTTTGATATCGCCCTGCCCCAACAGGCTGACGGCTTTGGAGCGGTGCTGGCCCAGTTTGGCGAACCCGAGGTTTTCCAGCCAGCCGGAGAGTTTCGCGCCCTGGGCGTCATCCACGGCGAACTCCAGAAACTCGACGCCGTTGTAGGCACTGGCGGGCGGCGGGCTGAACAGCAGATCCTGAGGAGCTGGCTTTTGTTGCTTTTCGAGCAACAAGCGGGTCTTTTCTTCCAGGTACAGCAACGAGCGCAGGCCATCGGCCGCATTGGCCCGAGGCGGCGCGGCGCGGAAGCCGTCGTTGAAAATTTCCAGGGACAGCGGCCCCGTGTAACCACTTTGCAGGATCGGCGCGAGAAAGCCCGGCAGGTCGAATTCGCCCTGGCCGGGGAAACAGCGAAAATGCCGGCTCCATTCCAGCACGTCCATGGCCAGCACCGGTGCGTCGGCCATCTGCACAAAAAAGATCTTGTCGCCGGGGATTTGCGCGATGCCACTCGGATCGCCCTTGAGCGACAAGGTGTGGAAGCTGTCGAGCAATACGCCGAGTGCCGGATGATCGACTTGACGCACCAGATTCCACACCTGTTGCCAGGTATTCACATGGCGGCCCCAGGCCAGCGCTTCGTACCCCACCCGCAACTGTCGGGCACCGGCCCGCTCGGCCAGCAGGCTCAGGTCATCACGCAGAATGTTTTCGTCGCCAAGGGAATCCGCCGCCGCATTGCTGCACACCAACACCAGATCAGTGCCCAACTCCTGCATCAGATCGAACTTGCGCTCGGCGCGGTCGAGATTGCGTTGCAGACGTTCCCGGCGGCAGCCTTCGAAGTCGCGAAACGGCTGGAACAAGGTGATGGCAATGCCCAGATCGGCGCACAGCTGCCGAACATGGCGTGGGCTGCCGTCGTAATACAAAAGATCGTTCTCGAAAATCTCCACCCCGTCGAAACCGGCGGCAGCAATGGCTTCAAGTTTTTCCGGCAGGGTCCCGCTCAAGGAAACGGTGGCAATCGAACGTTGCATGCTTGTACTCCTTTGAGATCGCGACCTCTGCGGATCGCGCGTTGATGCGTCTGAACGAATTATTCGCCTCGCAAACCGCTACCGCAAATTAAATGTACCAACTGGTTAGTTTTACGTTCGATAATCGCCCAAAACCCTTTTCAGCCAATTGACGGTGCGGGTCGTGATTGCCCAAGATCAGCTCCACATTGTCGGACAAGGTTAATCCTGACGTCGTAACCGCTCATGTAGGCAACGTTGCAAGCTGCCTCAGATGCCTGGTTCAAACAGCCCCATAACAATTTCAATAAGACGGTCAATCGCCATGAACGCTCAACGCAACAGCACTATTTGCCCTTGCGGCCACCCGCCCCGATCATCGGCCTCGTCGACCCAATCAGTTGAATGCTCTTTTATTACCCGCCCGACGGGTATCGGATCGCGCTTCGCCTGATTAAAATCCAGCGCCCTCGAAGAATGGCCCTTGCAGGACTGACGCCTGCGGGATCGCCCACGGCCCGTCAACGGCCCTGATTCGAGTCGCCTTTTCAGTTCGATCGTGGCCCATGCCGCGGTCCTTGAACGGATGGCCAGACCATGCTTTCGACACATTCCTCTGCAACGACGGCCAAGACCGCGCACCCTCAGGCCGGTATCGGCGAGAAAATCCGTGGCGCCATGGCCGTGGGCAAGACTCGCTGGGGCATGCTCGCCCTGGTGTTCTTCGCCACGACCCTGAACTACATCGACCGCGCTGCGCTGGGGGTCATGCAGCCCGTCCTCGCCAAGGAGATGGGCTGGACGGCGATGGACTACGCCAATATCAACTTCTGGTTCCAGGTCGGCTACGCCGCAGGGTTCCTGTTGCAAGGTCGATTAATCGACAAGGTCGGCGTCAAACGCGCGTTCTTCCTCGCGGTTTTACTCTGGAGCGTGGCCACTGGCGCCCACGGCCTGGCGACATCCGCCGCAGGATTCATGGTCTGTCGTTTCATTCTCGGCCTGACCGAAGCCGCCAACTATCCGGCCTGCGTAAAGACCACCCGGCTGTGGTTCCCAGCTGGCGAACGCGCCATTGCGACCGGCATCTTCAACGCCGGCACCAACGTCGGCGCCATGGTGACCCCGGCCCTGCTGCCTATCATCCTGACGGTTTGGGGCTGGCAGGCTGCGTTTCTGTGCATGGGACTTCTCGGTTTGAGCTGGGTGGTGATCTGGCGCCTGAAATATTTCAACCCGGACGAGCATCCAACCGTCAGCCAGGCTGAACTGGACTACATTCACAAGGCTGTGGAACCCGAGCCGGTCAAGGTTCCGTTCACACACATCCTGAAAATGCGCGGCACCTGGGCCTTCGCCCTGGCGTATTCGCTGACCGCGCCGGTGTTCTGGTTTTACCTCTATTGGCTGCCGCCCTTCCTCAAGCAGCAATACAACCTGGGGATCAGCGTCACGCAAATGGGTATCCCGTTGATCCTCATCTGGCTGACGGCGGATTTCGGCAGCATCGGCGGCGGGATTCTTTCGTCCTGGCTGATCGGCCGTGGCATGCGCCCGATTACCGCGCGATTGCTGTCCATGCTGGTATTTGCGATCACCATCATTAGCGTGATCTTCGCCGCCAACGCCAGCGGTCTCTGGGTCGCGGTACTGGCCATCGCTTTGGCAGTCGGTGCGCACCAAGCCTGGACCGCGAATATCTGGAGCCTGGTGATGGACTACACGCCCAAGCATCTGATCAGCACGGTGTTCGGTTTCGGCGGCATGTGCGCAGCAATTGGCGGCATGTTCATGACCCAGATCGTCGGCGCCGTCCTGACGGCGACCAACAACAATTACAACGTGCTCTTCACCATGATCCCGGCCATGTACTTCATCGCCCTGACCTGGATGTACTTCATGGCGCCGCGCCAGGTACCCACCATCAAGGAATAAAACGCTGCATCTAAATCAAGGCCGCTTATTGCAAGCGGCCTTTTTTATGGTGCGCCAGGCATGGCGCGTAGCGCCGTGACTGGCGCTGTTTAGCTCACTGTGGTGGTGAGCCAAACGACTTGGAGGTGAAAGTCCTCTACACACCCGGCAAGGGGAAGTGTTAGCCAGAGGCAAGGGTGTCGCGGGTGACTGCGAATCTGAAGGAAGCCCGAGGCAAAATGCTGGCCTGACGAACAGGAAGCGGATGAGGCGGCACAGTGGGGTAAGACGGCCATAATCGTCAAAGCCCAATACTTGCACGGAACGCTGTGACGTATATCCGACAGGCATAAGCAGGAAGGTCGCGCGAATTACCCTGGGAGATCTGCATGCTTGCCACTGTGCTACCGAGCGCCGAGAGGCGACGGGATGAGTGTGCAGAAGTCAGCTGAAGCCGTAGTAATCGCCGTAACCGGGCCGATGAAGGGCCGAACAGGTTATGCCGCCAGTAGACGTCAGAGTCTCGTCGAATGTCCGAAAAGCAGAAATCTCTCGACAAGAGGGCTGTAACCCCAAGTTCTGGACAGAATCCAGGGCTTGCGGCTGGCAGTGCGCAGGCATCGGCGGCGTCTGTGACGTGGACGAACGCGGAGCCGGACACGCTGATGGAGCGGGTGCTTGCACCCGCCAACCTGCGGCGTGCGTATCAACGCGTGGTCAGCAACAAGGGCGCACCGGGTGCCGACGGCATGACGGTGGAGCAACTGGCGGACTACACGAATCAGTATTGGCCGATCCTCAAGGCTCGGTTGCTGGCCGGCGAGTATCACCCGCAAGGTGTGCGCGCCGTCGAAATCCCTAAACCCAAAGGTGGAACACGGCAGCTAGGCATCCCCTGTGTCGTGGACCGTCTGATCCAACAGGCTTTGCTACAGCAGCTCACGCCGATTTTCGATCCTCTGTTCTCGGATTACAGCTACGGTTTTCGTCCGGGTAGAAGCGCTCATCAAGCCATCGAAACAGCCCGTGCCCATGTGGCGGCGGGTCACCGCTGGTGCGTGGAGCTCGATCTGGAGAAGTTCTTTGATCGGGTCAATCACGATGTATTGATGGCCTACGTCGAGCGTCAAGTCGAAGACAAGCAAGTGCTCAGGCTGATCCGCCGCTACCTCGAGGCTGGAGTCATGTCGGGCGGGATCGTCAGCCGACGGCAGGAGGGGACGCCGCAAGGCGGCCCGCTCTCGCCGTTGCTGTCGAACATCCTGCTCAACGAACTTGACCGTGAGCTGGAGCGACGGGGTCATCGCTTCGTGCGGTATGCCGATGATGCGAACATTTATGTGCGTAGCCGTCGTGCTGGCGAACGGGTGTTGGCCGGGGTTGAGCGCTTCCTGAATCAGCGGCTGAAACTAGCGCTGAATCGGAAGAAGAGCCGTGTGGCGCGGCCCTGGGTCTGTGATTACTTGGGTTATGGGATGAGCTGGCATAAACAGCCGAGGCTGAAAGTGGCGTCGATGAGCCTAAATCGCTTGCGCGACCGGCTCAAAGAGCTGCTGCAAGGCGCACAGGGTTGCAAGATGGCTACGATCATCGAGCGAATCAACCCGGTGTTGCGCGGTTGGGCAGGCTATTTCAAGTTCAGCCAGAGCAGGAAACCACTTGAGGAACTGGACGGCTGGGTCCGACGCAGACTTCGATGCGTCCTATGGCGTCAATGGAAGTGGCCCTCAACGAGGGCGCGCAGCCTGATACGCCTGGGACTCAAAGAAGAGCGGGCTTGCAAATCAGCGTTCAATGGCCGTGGCCCATGGTGGAACTCGGGAGCGTCACATATGAATCAGGCGCTGCCGAAGAAGCTGTGGGATCGGCTTGGGCTGGTCTCGATACTGGATACGATCAACGGTTTATCCGCATAACCTGAACCGCCGTATACGGAACCGTACGTACGGTGGTGTGAGAGGACGGCGGCTGTGAGGCCGCCTCCTACTCGATGCAGAAAAACATCACAGGGAAATATCCGACAACCATTTCTCTCAGAAAAAACTGACAAACAACTGGAAATTTTCCTTGCCGATCAGTGAAGCTTGGCGCCGGCATCTGCCCCTCGATTCGGGTGTGGGCATCTGCGCCCAAGCCTCGACTGAATGGACTCAAGGAACTCCACATGTTTGCCACGCGCTGGACCAGCCTGACGTTACTGACCCTGGGGTATGGCCTGGCCATTGCTTATGGTCATTTCAGCCTGCCGGCCATCGTCACCTTTGCACTGTTGGTCATGGCCGGGATCTGCGTCACGCAGTTCAAACAGCGCGCGGTGATGGGCTTTGGTCATGGTCTGTTCATCGCACTGGCGATAGCACTGGCCAGCCACTGGCTGCCGGGTTTCTTCAGCGAACGGGTAATTGCGGCGCAACGACTGACGCCGCAATCCGCACCGTTTTCCATGTACCTGAATCTGGATAAACCGCTGATCGGATTCTGGATTCTGCTGGCCTGCCCGTGGCTGCTGCGCAACGTCACCATCGGGCAAGTCGTCAAGACGACATCATTAACGCTGCCGGGCACCGCGTTCGTCTGCCTGAGCACCGCAATGGCATTGGGGCTTATCGGTTGGGACCCGACCTGGCCGGCGAAAAGCTCACTGTGGCTGGCGAACAATCTGTTATTGGTGACCCTGACCGAAGAGCTGCTGTTTCGCGCTTATATTCAGGGCGGCCTGCAACGGCTGTTCAAACCGCTGCGTTATGGGAGCACACTGGCGCTCGGCTGCGCAGCGCTGCTTTTCGGCCTGGCGCATTTTGGCAGCGGCTGGCAATGGGTCCTGCTTGCTGGCCTGGCGGGGGTTGGCTACGGCATGGCCTTTCGCTTTGGTGGATTGCCGGCAGCGGTCATTACCCACTTCGGCGTCAATCTCGTGCATTTCAGCTTTTTCACTTACCCCATGTTTGATCGGTAGACCGCTTAGTTCCACTAGTGGCTATCTGGTCATTTCGACCACAGGCTCAATGTATTGGTATTAGTGCCGATAGCATCCCAAAGCCTAGCGGATCGAAGCTCATGCGTAATAACCAGCCCATCACCCAACGCGAACGGACGTTTCCGGCCGATCAACGGTTGATCTCAACTACTGACGCCCGTGGTGTCATCACCTATTGCAACGACGCGTTCGTTGAGATCAGTGGCTTCTCCCGGGAAGAACTGCTCAAGGCGCCACACAACACCGTTCGCCATCCCGACGTGCCTGCCGCCGTTTTCGAACATATGTGGACGACACTGAAAAGCGGTCAGCCGTGGATGGGCATCGTCAAGAATCGCAGTAAAAACGGCGACCATTACTGGGTCAACGCTTACGTCACACCGATGTTTGAGAATCAGCAGGTAGTCGGCTTCGAATCGGTTCGGGTCAAACCCACCGCCGAGCAGGTTCAACGTGCCGAAGCGCTGTATGGCCGCCTGAACAACGGCAAGTCGGCGATCCCACGTCGTGACAAGTGGCTGCCGCTGCTACAGGACTGGCTGCCCTTCATCATGGTCAGCCAACTGAGTTTCCTGATCGGTGTCTGGTTGAATTCCCACTGGGGTTTCGCCTTGGCAGCCGGGCTGTCGGTGCCGCTGGGCCTGTTGGGCCTGACCTGGCAACAGCGGGGCATCAAGCGCCTGTTGCGTCTGGCTGAACAAACCACATCCGACCCGCTGATCGCGCAGATGTACACCGACAGCCGTGGCCCGCAGGCACGTCTGGAGATGTCGATCCTCAGCCAGGAAGCGCGGATGAAAACCTGCCTGACGCGCTTGCAGGACACCGCCAACCAACTCAACTCCCAGGCTCGTCAGTCCAATACCCTGGCCCACGCCAGCTCCTCAGGCCTGGAGCGCCAGCGGATCGAAACCGAGCAAGTGGCCACCGCCATCAACCAGATGGCCGCCACCACTCAGGAAGTCGCCAGCCACGTACAACGCACCGCTGACGCTACGCAGCAAGCCAACGAGCTGACGCGTCGCGGCCGGGACATCGCCGGGGAAACCCGCGAAGCCATTCAGCGCCTGTCCACTTCCGTGGGCGAAACCGGCCTGACCGTGACGCAACTGGCTAAAGACAGCGATGAAATCGGTGGCGTGGTCGACGTCATCAAAGGCATCGCCGACCAGACCAACCTGCTGGCTCTCAATGCGGCCATCGAAGCCGCACGCGCCGGGGAAATGGGTCGTGGCTTTGCAGTCGTCGCCGACGAAGTCCGCCAACTGGCGCAACGCACCACCGAGTCCACCGGCCAGATCCACGGCCTCATCGCCAAGCTGCAACAGACCGCCAACGCCGCCGTGCAAACCATGAACTCCGGCCATCGCCAGGCCGAAGAAGGCGTCGCCAAGGTCCTCGAAGCCGACCAAGCGCTGATCGGCATCAGCGAAGCCGTGGCCAACATCACCGACATGACCACCCAGATCGCAGCCGCGACCGAAGAGCAAAGCTCGGTGGCCGAAGAGATCAGCCGCAACATCGCCACCATCTCCCACCTGGCCGACCAAACCTCCGAAGAAGCGCAACGCTCGGCAACCCTGAGCGGCGAACTGACCAACACTGCCCATTCGCAGTATTCGTTGGTGGAGCGGTTTAATCGGTAGTTTCCGCACGCAATAAAAGAACCCCAATGAACCTGGTTTATTGGGGTTTTTTGTTGGTTTTTTTTGAGTTGCAGTTTGATTAATTAAGTGTGGACTACACAATTGAGGAAGTGGGTTGTAGGGCTGTTCTGAAAGTAGATAGTTGGTGGACTTTAGGGTGAAATGGGTGTTGACCGCTGCGTTGGAGTGGGATTAGTTGGGTTTCAGGTCGAGTGATTGGTGACTGCCTTAAGGGTGGAACGCTTGGCCTTTAAATCTAATTAATTGTGCAGATTGTTACTGCGCACGATGGAGAACGACATGAACAAAAACAACGAACTTCTCGCACCTAATGTACCCGCCGCAGAGACCGACGGACTTATCAAATTAAGCGATCTCACTAGCGACCTGATTGTCACGCTACCCGTGTGGCCTTTCGCGATGCTCGACGATGGATTTCAACTGACTCTGGATGAAGCGCCTGTGGGTACGAAGATCGTACTCCCTGATCCAGTACCTGATGAGGGGACTGTACTAACGGCGGCAATTCCCCTCACAAATCTGGACCAAGATAAGAGCTATACGGTTGGCTACTTAGTGATTGCATCACCTGGAGGTGGTGGCCGGCCTTCTGAGCAAACTTCGATTCGTATTGATCGCACGCCAGCCGGCGGACCGCTGCTCGCCCCCATACTTCTGCCGAGTATTTCACTGGCGAATGTCACCGGCAAAATCCCCGGCTATATCGGCATGGAAGTGGGTGACACCATTCAGACCCTCTGCAATACAGCCGAAGGCCCTGCCTACATTATCATCGCCGAAAATCTGACCACGCTCCCCATCGAGATCACCCTTACCCGTGAATTCCTCGAAAGCCTTCACAGCGATAAGGTCAACATTACCTATCACGTCACCGATCGAGCGGGTAATCAGTCGATGCTCGCGCAATCTGTAGAACTGACTTTAGGGGGCGACGACGCAACACGCCTAAACCGACATTCGAATCGAAACTATAAAACCACCGCACATACTTATGCCCTTGACGCCCCCAGCATTCCAGTCGCACAAGCTGATGGCTTGATCGCCGTCGACGACTTGAACACCGACATCGTTATCTATTTCCCCGTATGGCTCGGCGCACACCTCGGCATCGACACCAATCAGCTGATGATCAACGGTGTGCTGGTGGGCGAGCCGGTGACGGTTCCCGATGAGGCCACCGAGTTTTCGCTCACTATCCCGCTGGCGACCCAACTCAAGGAGGATGGCAGCTATACCATCGGCTACCGGGCGACGAATGCAGAGAACGGGGTTTCTGAAAACTCAGAAGTCACCACCATCCGCATCGACCGCACCGCCCCCGGCGCTGCAATGCTCGCGGCCTTGGTATTCCCCCAGGTCAATTTCGGCGACAGGTTGATTGGCCGGATGCCGGGTTACGCTGGCATGCAGGCAGGCGATCTTATTCAGACTATTTGCAATGGTGCCAATGGTCCTTCTTATCTGATTCAGACCGAGGACCTGACCAAGTCCATGGCAATCTCCTTCCCTCGGGAATTCCTGCAAAGTCTCGAAATCGACGCGGTCAACATCACCTACCAGATCACCGACCGAGCCGGTAATCGCTCCATTCTCGCGGAGTCGGTGGATTTAACGCTGCAATTCTGATCAAACTTTGCACTCAAATGCATTAAAACTTATTAATCCTGCACGCATTTGCGTGCGGGATTAATATTAATCCATTGAGTGAAATTTCCTAGGACTATAAAACCTGAAAATTTCGGCCCCAGTATTAGTTCTTCTCCGGCAACAATTGTAGTACTTAACCTACAGATATGCCTCTTCAGCTCCTACAACCACTTTCAAGACAACAGATTTACCCCCTGTAATTCCTGCACTATACCTAAAACTCACAACTGGAAGAACTGCCCTTTTATGTCGCTCAAGGAAACAATAAAAAAGTCAGCAGCGCCAGTTTTCGGAGAAATATTCTGACTTGACGACTGCGCGCTGAAGCAATGTAATGCGCCAAAAAAAACCGCCATGAGCGGCACTGATGAGTTCCAACATCAAACTAACCAATAACAATCCAGGAAAACAATCAAATGGAAGAAACGCCTCCAACCAACAACACCGACAAAAACAAGCAGCAGGAAACACCCAGCACCAATGTCGATATACCGCGAACCAAACCGGCCTTAGGGGATATCTCGGACAGTCTGAAAGCGCCTTTTCTGCCGCATGTAAAACCCGACGCAATCAGTTATGAGGAAGTGCACACGGGTGTCTGCGTCCATATCCCAGGATCAGCCAAGATGGTGTTCGGCGACGAGCTGGTGTTCTACTGGGGCGTCAACAGCTCCTCGACTCCCATATTGCTCAAGCACGTAAATTCAAACAGCGTGGTGCGCGTGCTGTGCATCAGTTATCACTTTATTGAGTGCGTGCAATACGGGTTGGTGGATCTGTACTTCGAGGTTTATCGGGACCAGCATTTGATCGGCACCTCGCCGGCGTTGGTGGTCACGGTCAACCGCAACTCACCGGTGACTCCCAGGCAACGGCAACGCAAGCGCAATATGATCCGCAGGTACGCAAAAAAACCTGATAAAAACCGCTTCTGAAAAAAAGAACCCCGGTGTGAAACGCACCGGGGTTCTGGAGGAAAAAATACTGTCCCGCAGGACTTATGAAAACCAAGCGATGCCGCCGTCTCAAAGAAATGGCGGCATCCTTTTCAGCTCCTATTGCAGCGCGACGGTCTAGAACGCCAACTTCAACCCGACATTCGCCCCCCATGGCTGCTCGACGTTTTTGCCTTTCATGTAATCAAAGTCGGCATGCAGCTGCAGCCGCTCCGACAGCGATACGGAAACACCCGCGCCCAACTCGACACGCGAGCCAGACAGATCATTGCCGAAGCGCTTGTCGTTGACCTTGACGTCATTGCTGCGCGAGAACTCCTGCGCCATGGCCACCCGCAGATAAGGTGTCAGCACGCCGCCATCCTTGAGGGCGATGCTGCGTCCGGCCGAGGTCCCGACTTTGCCCAACGTCGATTGCGTACGCTCGTTGTTGGCCTGCATGCCGTTGTCCAGCGTGTAGCTGTCGCCTTGCACCCACACGCTGGACAGCTGCGCATAAGGTTCGAGGAAATAGCCATCGGCAAAGTTGATGTGCCTGCCGAACTCCAGCGAGCCACCGACAGCGCTGCTTTCGTAGTCGCCCTTGGCCTTGGTGCCATCGCTCATGGCCACTTTCGACTCGTTGCGAAAGCGGTTGAGCTTGAGCACGCCGTCCAGGTAGTAGCCATCGTCCAGCAGCCAGGTGCCGTAACCGCCGACATAGTAGCTGTCGACATTGCCCGTGGTGCCGCGACTCAGGTCCAGGTCGTTCTTGCTGTAACCGGCCATGACGCCCAGCGACAACTCGCCGACGCCCACTTGCAGCGGCGCATCAACACCCAGGGTCAAACCGCTCTGCTTCTGCTGGTAATTCACACCGTCGCCGGTCGAGGCATTGAAACGGCTGCCATAGCTGCGCATCCATGCGCCGCCCAGTGGCTTGCCGCGTACCTCGCCCATACGACTGCGCAAGGTAGTCAGCTCGCTGTTCCAGATGTTCGGCGCCGCGTTGAACAGCGCCAGCACACTTTGGGTTGACGGGCTGATGGTCTTGCCGGAACCGACAATAAACCAGTCATCGCCGCGCTGCTCCAGTTCGTAGGAATACACCCCAAGATCCGCCTTGCCACCCAGCAGACCAAACTGCGCATCGCCGCCGTCGGTATCCACCACCATTAATGGCTCAACTTCAGGCGTTACCAACTCCAGCCCGGTGTTTTGCACTTTCAGCGTGTGATTACCGTTGGCCTGACCGTTCACCTTGAGCAAATCCCCGGAATGGTTATCCAGGTTAATGCGCATATCGAACGTGCCACTGCCGGACAACCCGCCCAGGGTCAAGGTCCTGAAAGCCCCCTCGCCAAAACTCACCCGCCCGCCATTCATGGACAAAGCCTTGACGCTGCTGTCATCCACCATCTGCCAACTTGCTGCGGAATTGATCGCCAACGTGTTGCTGTTGATGATATTGCCGGTGAGTTGTGCGTAGTTTTCCAGCGTGACATTGAGGATGCTGGTGTCATCGGCGGTTAGGTTGCCGTTTAGGCGACTGTCGTCGACTTTGAGGTTGGCGGTGCTGCCGCCCTCAACCTCCAGCAAATTGCCATTACCGCCGTAGAGAGTTGAGTTGTTTTGGATGGTGATGTTGGCGATGGCTGGGGTTTTATGGATTTTAGCGACCTTTATCGCAGCGCCACGCTCGCCTTTCACTATTGAACCATCTATGACAACCTCGCTTACTTCTGTCGAAATTTCGCCCCCCGGCCTTAAATTAGTACTGATAAAAATTCCATCAACGACACCCAATGCTTGGCTTCCATTAAGAAGCTTTAGAATAGCGCTACCCACGGTAACCCCGGCGCCTCCACCGCGAGGATCACTTTGCAAGCTAACTCCTTCCACCTTTGAATTATCAAATATAAGCAGACTATCCCAGCCAACCGTAGCCCCATAACCTACACCCAATATAGAGCTATCTTTTATGTATGCCCCTGACGCAACCCCTTCTTGAGTTGACGCGACAGTTAGCCCTCCGTCTAATTTGTTATCCACGTTAAGCATATCTGCATTAAGCCTTCCCCCCTGAACTGTCAACGCCCCAAACACCGCCCCCGAGCTTACGTTCATAGATGATTTGTCAACTAGAACGCTATTCACTACCCCATTATTTATATTCAGAATACCGCCATTCTTAACCGTATATGTGTCAGGAGCAGTGTTCTCATCCACGTTGAACGTTACCCCATCAATCAAGCCTCGCCCGTCCTCTCTAGGAAGATTATTACTAAGAGTCGCCGCATTGATATCCGGACTGCACATCATCCCAAACGAAATACCCATCACGCCCAAAATAGAACCATTGACCAGGCAGCATTTTTTTTCCCGATAAGACATCCCGCTTCTCCGAATTACAAGAGGGGCAGATAATCGGCACTTCCCGAAATAGCTGCAGGGAGACTTCCCCACAACTCTTGTAGGACGCTTCCCAAAATATTGAAATATCACAGCGTAGGAACTGTTTCGAATGTAAGTCTGGTGTAGATTGATCCACGATAGATATCCAAACACAGATTGACAAAAAGGCCCAACATCTATTAGTTCTAATATAGGCAGCCAAGGCTATCTATCTACCACCCAAACATCGAGATCAAACGCTCACGCCCACTTTGATAGCCTGAGCTAAACACTGAGGAGCACACATAAATGATCAACACGAAGAAAACAATGAGCCTTCACCCGCTAGGCAAGCGCGAGGTCTAACGCCACCTACTGTCGTGCTATGCGAAGCTGTAGATAAACTCTTACAAGATCGGCGATGTGGTCATCCTGATTTTCAAAGGTTTTGATGCCATTAGCGAAGGTGATCCGGTTGCGGGAGCAACTTTCAGCCAGAGCGTGACGCTTGATGAAGACGCGGCGCTCAAGGGTTGCCGCTTCAAGGTTGAGCATGCCGCGTTGCTGGCGATTGAACTGGGCCGGGCCGAAGCGCGTTATGAAGTGAGCAGTGCCAATGGGCGAGTGATGTCGCAAAAGGCCGATGCCTACGTAGATATGCGCACACCAGCAGCAGGTTGCCAGGCATTTTCCTACTCGAAAGGATAGGTATTTACCACCCATTGTTGACAGCGAGTCGAATTTTCTATTACGTCAAAAGCGGCTAAAGATTCAGGTCTTTTTCCAAACTAAAACTTGAATCGTTAGTGGCAAGACCACTAACCCACCCTCAACTTTTAAAATAAAAGTTGCGGACACTTATGACCTTAAATTCGTGCAGCCTCATATTAAACAGGCCTCACGCATATTAAATGGAGTAGCACCATGTGTAATTCAAACAGTCACGTAAAGCGCCGCCACCGAAGCGGGACACGCGCACTTGTCGAGCCCGTAATAGCGGCACTTCTTGAAGACGGGCTATTGCCGACTGCGCTATTAGGCAACGCGGTAAGCGTAACTTTCCCGGTGTGGGAAGACGGCCTTGATAACGACACCTACCAATTGATATGGGATGACAAACCTATTGGAGTGAAAGGCTCGCTACCAGCCAATCCTGTACCCGGTGCGCCATTGACCCTCGACATTCCGGTTGAGGTCCTGGCCGACTCGGTCGACGGCGAACACTCTTTGGCCTACGAATCACAGCGCTTCGTGGGCGGGACGCCTAACAGATCACCTGCCCTCAATGTGATCCTGGATCGTGTTGAGCCTGGCGCTGGTTCATTGATAGCACCGCTAATCTTTCCACGCCAGGTCATCGACGGCCTGACATCCGAAGAACTGACCGCTATGGGTGATGTGCTGCCGGGCGAGGTGGTTGCATATTTCGGCATCCAGGCTGGCGATGTGATTCAAACCTTCTGGGGTAATACCGAAGGGCCGCTGCATACGGTAGCGCCCACCGAGGTGCCGGGTGGCGGCACGGCACCGCTAAGGATCACCATTCCGTTCAGCCGTACGTTTCTGGAGTCGTTGGGCGACGTCAATGAAGACGTTTACTACACGTTGGTCGACCGTGCGGGTAATGGCCCGGTGCAATCCGAATCAGTGGCTTTCCAGCTGTCCCTGAAGGAGCCCGCGCTGGACTTGCCAGCACCGATTATTGATCAGGCCGATGACGGCGTCATCAGTGATACCGACGCGCGCATGAGCGTCGAGGTCGACATTCCAAATTATGGCGATGTACAGGTCGGTGACCTGATCACCCTGTATTGGGGCACCAACAGCCTCGCGCCGATTCCGGTGGAGGACGGCGACGAGACCGAGAATCCGGTTTTCACCGTATCCGTCACCTACGCCACCATTGCTCTGACGCCGGACGGCGACGTGGATGTTCGTTACGAGGTGGAACGCGACAGCGCCCTACTCGGCAGCTCGGCTCTGAAAACCGTAAATGTCTTGCTGCATTTGCCTGGCCCGGTAGACCCTGCCGCACCGATCATTCGCGGTCGCAGCGACAATCCGGACAGCACCGACAATGTTATCGACGAAAACGATTACCTGCTGCCTGCTACGGCGATCATCCCTTGGAAGACCGGTTACGTGTTGGGCGATGAGATCAAGCTGTTCTGGGGCCAGCAAACCACACCGGTTTCCTACCTGATCAAACCTTCCGACATCAGTGCAGGGCTGGATTTGCTGTTGACGGTTCCTAATGCGCTAATCATCGCGGAGGGTTCGGGGCAAGAGATTCGGGTTTATTACACCGTTAGCCAAGCGGGTAACCCCAATTCGTCGACCTCCGCGCAACAAAGCGTGAGCGTCAGACGCTTGGGGGAACTTCCGGGTGGCGAAGATGGCCTCAAAGCGCCGCAATTTCTGCGCCTAACGGATCAGAACGCTATCGGGGCCATCCTCAACCCGGATGGCGCCTCGGTGATCGTCGCGCCGTACGTCAACATCAAGGCTGGCGACGTGCTGACCTTTATTTTCCACGGCTGGAGTGGGTTCGTAACGGGACCACAAATTCCGGAAGCAACTTACACGTTCATCACTGAACCGCTGACTGAAGAACAGACCACCCAGGACTATGAGTTCACCGTACCCGATACCAACTTACGTTTGGTCTGTGTAGGCCGAGCCGAAGCCACCTTTAGAGTTGAAAGCGTTACCGGGCCGGCAACTTCGGTACCTGCAAAAGTGCTGATCGATATGGTCACGCCGGGTGAAGGCTGCTATCCAGACTAATTATTTCGCATAACGGGCCGCTTCGGGCAGCCCGTTATGCGGGCAACTTAAAATCCAAAAAAAGAGTGTTTAACTTATGAATACCAAACAATCAAGAGCACTGGCCGCACCCAAACTTCATAACACCAATGACCCAGCTGGAATTGGCTACATGGACACGCTGGACCCAAACATTCCGGTGCTGCTGCGCATTGGCCCATACACAGGCATGTTAGCCAGCGACTACATCGAGTTATTCTGGGGGGGACTGGAAGAGCCTATCGCTAACTATACCGTGCGCGAAGAAGATACAGCGGAAGGAACCGGCTCATTTGTTCTTTTGCCTGTAGCACAGCGTTATATTTCGGTTGATCTGACAATTCATACGATTGTGGATGCCTGGTATACCGTCAAGCGCTTCGTGGGTGGAACAGTAAGCGAATCCGACCGCTTGCCGATTACTATCAAACTCAATATCCCGGGCGGGATCGACATCGATCCTTCAACCCCCTACCAAAACGAAGCCCTCCTAAAACCCAGCATTTTCCCCGCTGGCATCATCACCTCTCCGGATGGGGTGAGTGTGATTCTCATGCCTTACCTGAACATGGAAGTTGGCGACAAGGTGACGGTGTCGTGGAACGGTGAGTTTGTCCTGCACACCATTGAATCCGAGGATCAAGTCGGTCATCCGGTGGTGGTGCCGGTGCCGAGGACGATTATTGAAATGGCCGGTGATTCGGACATGCTGGAGGTCCGCTACGAAGTGCGAGATATCGTCAACAATTGGTCGCGCTGGTCGCTGCCGACCTTTGTTGAAGTGGAAGCCGGCAATTCCAGCTTGCCAGCAGTGATTACCCCGCAGGCGCCAAATTCGGTGCTGGATCTGGACCGGGCGGCTGGCAATCCGGTTCAGGCATTGGTCTTGGCGTATCCGCAAATGGCGGGCAGCGACGAGATTACCTTAGTCGTGGAACGCAACACCGCCGAAGGCATGGCGCTGGAGCCTTTCGTGATCACCAAGACGGTGCAGAACCCATCGAGTTTCGTGGAGTTCTTCGTGCCGTTCGAGCAGTTCGTGCCGATTACTCAAGGCCGGGCGCGCCTGAAATATACGGTGGAGAAAGCCAGCGGCGCGATGTTGCGCTCCAAGAGTCTGTCACTGACGGTTATCGGCGAAGTTCAGGAGTTGCAGGCACCGAAGGTCCCGGCGGCACAAGACGGTGTGCTTGACCCGGCTTCGCAAAATGTCGTTTCACTGGTGCCGCCTTATTACTTCATGGCGGATGGCAATGACGTCACGCTGGTCTGGTCCGGCAAGACGGCCAGCGGTGCGAATGTGTTGCACGAGGAACTGAGGACGTTGAGCAGCGACGATGTCGGCAAGACCCTGGAATATCGTATCCCTCAGGACAAGGTCAGTGTGCTGGCCGGAGGCACGGTGCAGGTCTATTACACGGTCAACACCTTCACCCGCGCGTTCTTCAAGTCGCCGGTTCTGGACTTGAACGTGAGTCAGGACACCAGCGTGCCATTGCCCGCGCCGAGCGTGGACCACGTCAGTGCCGATGGCGTGCTCGACCCGGCGAATATCGGCCCGGAAGCCATCGTGCGTATCCAGCCTTACACCGGGATGGCGATCCGCGACAAAGTCAGCCTGCATTGGGAAGGCCGCGCGCCTGATGGCGTATACAGCACTTATACGGTGCTCAATAGCGGCACGGTAGACCGCGAAGTAGTGTTCCGTGTGCTGAAAAGCATTGTCGTCGCCAGCCTCGATGCCCGGGTCAACGTCTGGTATGAAGTCGAGCGCAACGGCCAGATCTATCGTTCCGCCAGGCTGGCGTTTGTTGTGCAGGAAACCGTGGTGACGCCACTTCCGGTACCCCAGGTCAAGGAAGCAAAGGGTGACACTCTTTACCTTGCCGACACTGCAAACGGCGCGACCGTGGTGGTACAAGCCACTGCGAATCTGAAGCGCAATGATTGGGTGCGGGTCGACGTTAAAGGCGCTAACGCCAGCGACAGCAAGGAAAAAGTCGTTCAGGAGGGTGATGTCGGCAAAGAGCTGTCGCTGGTGTTTGCCAGTGCAGTGATCTCCGCCAACGTCGGCCAGACCATTGAGGTGGTTTACAGCGTGCAGCGCGCGTCAGGGGTTGTGCAGACTTCGCCTTCGCTGATGCTGAAAGTGGTGGGCAGCCTTAGTAACCTTTCCGCACCGCTCATGGAGGGCGTCGGGCCAGCCGGTATTCTCGTGCCTTCTAAAATCCCCGAATCCGGCGCAACCGTCCGGGTTGCCTACCAAGATATGCAGCCCACGGACAGCGTAATCGCCAGCTGGAAAGGCGTGAGCGCACACGACACGCCGCCACAGGTGGTGGGCAGCGCTGCGCAACTGGAATTCAATCTTCCCAAAGCCCTTATCACTGCCACCGCTGGCCAACCCGCGACGGTTTCTTACGCCGCGACCCGCGCGTCCAGCACGGTGGTTTCCACTCCGTTGCAGCTGACCGTCAGCCCGTCACTGGAGTTCGATGCTTCGCCCGTCACCCTGGCCGGGAAGATCTATTTGCTCCCCGGCGCGCCCGATCTGCTTCCCGCTTTTCCGGACGGCACAACGCTGCAGCGGGTCGCCAGTGGCGGTCAGGCGCCGTATGTGTACAGTTCAAGTAACCCGTTGGTGGCCGTGGTTGACCAAACCGGGCTGACTTCGGTGCGCGGAAGGGGTGAAGCAATCATTTCGGTGACGGATGCGCTGGGCATAACTGCGAGCTACACGGTTACTGTAACTGGCGTGGTTCACTGCATCGGTCTGGGCAATGGAACCTCCAACCCTATCTTCATCGCCGCCGCCAATGCCGGCGCACGAATTCCCTCTATCGAGGAACTGCGGGAGATATTCAATGCTTACGGCAGTCGCTGGCCGATGGGCAATAACACGTACTGGTCTTCGAGCATCACTTCCCAGAGTTTGCTGGGAACCTGGTATTGGGTGAAAAACCTGGTATTGGGCCAGGAAGTCCAGACCAAGCACTCGCAGTACAGTAATGGCGTTGGCCTGCGCTAGCATGACCCGAGCTCAATCCTGAATTACCGGGGGCGTCATTCTTGAATGGATGGCGCCCCTTTAGATAACGTCAATCCAGTGCGTCAAGAGCATGAACATGAGCAACCCAGCCAAGCCAGCCAAGCGTTCCATTCCGCCCGCCCACTGCACGGGAAGTTTCGCGGCTGCTGTCAATCAGCGGCCCATGGTCATCAAGTCTTTGCGCGCCCGGCTGACACTTCGGCCTGAATTGGCCGAAGCGCCGAGGCACTGGATCTGGAAGATCATTGCCGAAGGCAAGGTGGGTCAGAAGCGCACCAGTATCGGTTTGTTCTTCGACCGGGACTTGCCCGCCGGCACTTATGATCTTGTCGCCAATGAGCAGATCAAGATTGTCTATAACGAGAGTCCTGGCAGGCGCAACGTGGTCTATCACTCGGCCAACTTGCAGACCGGCCAGTTCACCCTTCTCGAAGCCGACGTGGCACGGCAGCAGATCAAAGGCCTTTTCAGTTTCGGCATGTCCGCCATTAACTTTGAAGTCAGCGACGGTGTGTTCGATCTGCAATGCCGGTGAGTCATTCAGCCAGCAGGAACTGCCCGATACGCTGCGCGGTATTCGCCAGGCACTCTTCATACGTAACGCCGGACGCCTTCAGCGGCTTGAGATCGTGATTGGCGGTGGGTAACCAGAGCAATTCAATCGACTTCGATAACGCATAGCCTTCGACCGTCTCGCGGTTACCCAATGCGTCTCGCTCGCCTTGCACGATCAGGCTCGGGGTTTTCAGTTCGGCCAGATGCGCGACCCTTGGCTTTTGCGGTTTGCCCACTGCGTAAAACGGATAGCCCAGACAAATCAGCGCATCAGCGCCCACTTCATCCGCAACCAGACTGGCCATGCGCCCGCCCATGGATTTGCCGCCAATGGCCAGGCTGCCAGAGACATGAGGTCGCAGGCTGGCATACACCTGCCGCCAGCTTTCGAGCAGCTGCGCCTGCTGATTTGGCGGCCGCTTGCGACCGTCGATGCGGCGTTGGGCCATATAAGGAAACTCGAAGCGCCACAGGTTGACGCCTTGTGCGGCAAGGCGCGCCGCCATGTCGTTCATGAAACCACTGTCCATGGGCGCACCGGCGCCATGGGCCAGAACAAGCGTCGCCGTTTTGCGGCCTGAACGCCCTTCTGCCCGGTTCCACAACCAGCCATTGTCCTTTGCCAGTTGCGCGCATTGATCCTCGTCAATACAGGCATTTTGCCCATTGCTCATGCTTGCCTCGCTTTTGATGAGTCTGCCAATAACCCGGAGCTATAACCGTGCGTAATGGCCCCGACCTAGCTGGATGGGAAATACACCTAAATGAACACTACTAACAGCACCGCCTACAACTATCAGGTGGTCCGCCAGTTCGTCATTATGACGGTGATCTGGGGGATTGTCGGGATGGGACTTGGCGTCTTCCTCGCCGCCCAACTGGTTTGGCCTGAACTTAACTTCGACCTTCCGTGGACAAGCTTTGGTCGCTTGCGTCCACTTCATACCAACGCCGTGATCTTTGCATTCGGCGGCTGTGCATTGTTTGCCAGTTCCTATTACTCGGTCCAGCGCACCTGTCAGACCCAGCTGTTTCTTCCCAAACTGGCGGCCTTCACCTTTTGGGGCTGGCAACTGGTCATCTTGCTGGCGGCCATCAGCCTGCCATTGGGTTACACCAGTTCCAAGGAATACGCCGAACTGGAATGGCCGATCGACATTCTGATCACCATTGTCTGGGTGGCTTACGCCATCGTGTTTTTCGGTACCGTGGCCAAACGCACGACCAAGCACATCTATGTCGGTAACTGGTTCTTCGGCGCGTTCATTCTCACGGTTGCGATCCTGCACATCGTCAATAACCTCGAATTGCCGGTCAGCCTGACCAAATCCTATTCGCTGTATTCCGGCGCGACCGATGCGATGGTGCAGTGGTGGTACGGGCACAACGCTGTGGGCTTCTTCCTCACCGCCGGTTTCCTGGGGATGATGTATTACTTCGTACCCAAGCAGGCCGAGCGCCCGGTTTATTCGTACCGGTTGTCCATCGTGCACTTCTGGGCGCTGATCACCCTGTACATCTGGGCCGGTCCGCACCACTTGCACTACACCGCGTTGCCGGACTGGGCGCAGTCCCTGGGCATGGTAATGTCGCTGATTCTGCTGGCGCCAAGCTGGGGCGGCATGATCAACGGCATGATGACCCTGTCGGGCGCCTGGCATAAGTTGCGCAGCGACCCGATCCTGCGTTTTCTGGTGGTGTCCCTGGCGTTCTACGGCATGTCGACCTTTGAAGGTCCGATGATGGCGATCAAGACCGTCAACTCGCTTTCCCACTACACCGACTGGACCATCGGTCACGTGCACGCCGGTGCCTTGGGCTGGGTAGCGATGATCTCCATCGGCGCCCTGTATCACATGATCCCGAAAGTCTTCGGTCGGCCGCAGATGCACAGCATCGGCCTGATCAACGCGCATTTCTGGCTCGCGACCATCGGTACGGTGTTGTACATCGCTTCGATGTGGGTCAACGGCATTGCGCAGGGCCTGATGTGGCGTGCGATCAACGAGGACGGCACCCTGACTTACTCCTTCGTCGAAACCCTGGTGGCCAGCCATCCCGGTTTCATCGTGCGGATGGTCGGCGGCGCGATCTTCTTCAGCGGCATGTTCCTGATGGCTTACAACACTTGGCGCACCGTGCGGGCTTCCAACCCTGTCGACGCTGCTGCCGCTGCGCAGATGGCCTGAGGAGTCGACCATGAGACATGAAGTAATCGAAAAAAACGTCGGCCTGCTGATGATTCTGATGGTGCTCGCCGTCAGCATCGGCGGCCTGACCCAGATCGTCCCGCTGTTCTTCCAGGACGTGACCAATAAGCCGGTCGAAGGCATGAAGCCCTATACCGCGCTGCAACTCGAAGGTCGCGACATCTATATCCGCGAAGGCTGTGTCGGTTGCCATTCACAGATGATTCGTCCGTTCCGCGCCGAGACCGAACGCTACGGCCACTATTCGGTTGCCGGGGAAAGCGTCTGGGATCACCCGTTCCTGTGGGGTTCCAAGCGTACCGGTCCGGACCTGGCCCGGGTTGGCGCCCGCTACTCGGATGACTGGCACCGCGCGCATTTGTACAACCCGCGCAACGTCGTGCCTGAGTCGAAGATGCCAGCTTACCCATGGCTGGTAACCCAGCAACTGGACAGCAGCCACACCGAAACCAAGATCAAGGCCATGCGTACCCTCGGCGTGCCGTATACCGACGCCGATATCAGCGGCGCTGTAGCGACCCTCAAAGGCAAGACCGAGATGGACGCGCTGGTTTCTTATCTGCAAGTGCTCGGCACTTCGATCAAGAGCAAGAGGTGAGCCATGGATATTCAAGACTTGCGCGGCCTCGGCACGCTGGTGGTGGCAATCGCGTTTATCGGCCTGTCGCTCTGGGTTTTCAGCAGCCGGCGCAACTCGGAATTCGCTGAAGCGCGCATGGCACCGTTCGCCGATGAACCTTTGCCGACACCCGTCAACGAGCAACTTTCACAAGAGCGACTCTCCAAACAGCAGTCTGTCGCGCGGAGTAAACAGTCATGACCACCTTCTGGAGCACCTACATCTGCGTGCTGACCATTGGCAGCCTGATCGGCCTGACCTGGCTGTTGATCGGTACCCGCAAGGGCGAAACCAAAGGCAGCACCGACCAGACCATGGGCCACAGCTTCGACGGCATCGAGGAGTATGACAATCCGCTGCCCCAGTGGTGGTTCATGCTGTTCGCCGGCACGCTGGTGTTTGCGGTGGGTTATCTGATCCTGTATCCGGGCCTGGGTAACTGGAAAGGCGTACTGCCCGGCTACGAAAATGGCTGGACCGGCGTCAACGAATGGCAGAAGGAAATGGACAAGGCTGACGCCAGGTTCGGACCGATCTTCGCCAAGTTTGCCGCAATGCCAGTGGAGGAAGTGGCCAAGGATCCGCAGGCCCTGAAAATGGGCGGCCGCCTGTTCGCTTCCAACTGCTCGGTCTGCCACGGCTCGGACGCCAAGGGCGCTTACGGCTTCCCGAATCTGGCTGATGATAGCTGGCGTTGGGGCGGCGCGGCCGACACCATCAAGGCCACCATCATGGGTGGGCGCGTGGCAGCGATGCCCGCCTGGGGCGCAGTCATTGGCGAGGAAGGCGTGAAGAACGTTGCTGCTTACGTGCGCCACTCCCTGGCCGGTTTGCCTCTGGCTGCGGATGACACCGCGAACATCGAGGCCGGACAGCAAGTGTTCAGCTCGACCTGTGTAGCGTGTCATGGTGCTACAGGTAAAGGCACCGAAGCGATGGGCGCCCCAAACCTGACGCAGCCGGGCGGTTTCATCTACGGTACCAGCCTGGCTCAACTGCAACAGACCATCCGTCTTGGTCGCCAAGGTCATATGCCTGCTCAGGCCGATTTGCTGGGCAATGACAAAGTGCAGTTGCTTGCCGCCTATGTTTACAGTTTGTCCAAGGGTCCTGATCAACTCGCAGCCAAGGTAAAACAGGCGGAGTAACGATTCAGCAAAGCGCTGGATTCCACGAACGCCGCACCCTGCAACGGGGTGCGGCAGTTCCCTGGCCACACGCGACCAAGTGTCGCACCCCTCGTTAGTACAGCTTCCCACTCCTGGCTTTCGGGTCTAAGCTTGCCCGCATAGTGGACTGGCAATAGCTGGCCACAGGCCAAGTGAAAGGAATGTGTCCGACATTCATACAGGCAAAACCTGACAGGCTGATTCATGGTCTGTTCGAGCCTTGCCCCGTATGCAGCCAAAATGTCCGCCACTCACGCGCGCTACTTCACAAGACCTGTCTCCCCCGCCTTTTTCAGTCTGCTTGGACACGATAATTCGTGTGCCTTGCGTTCGAGATATGCCTGAAAAGGCCGTAGTTTCAGCTTCGGATAGCATGTGCAACGCCCTTTTTTGCGTTGCATTGACCAATGCCCTCCCCATACCTGCGCCCGGCAACTCGGATACCAGTACCTCTAATAAATATCCAAACCGTGGAACCTTAGAATGAGCACAGCAATCAGTCAGACTGCTTATAACTATAAGGTCGTTCGCCAGTTCGCCATCATGACGGTGGTCTGGGGAATCCTTGGCATGGGATTAGGTGTCTTCATCGCCTCACAACTGGTGTGGCCTGATTTGAACCTCGGCCTTGAATGGACGACGTTCGGACGCCTGCGCCCGCTGCACACCAACCTGGTGATTTTCGCCTTCGGTGGCTGTGCATTGTTCGGCACTTCCTATTATGTCGTGCAGCGAACCTGCCAGACGCGGCTTATCTCCGACAGCATGGCGGCCTTCACCTTCTGGGGCTGGCAAGCAGTGATCGTCGGCGCAATCATTACCTTGCCACTGGGCTATACGACCACCAAGGAGTACGCCGAGCTCGAATGGCCGATTGCTATTCTGCTGGCCATTGTCTGGGTGACTTACGGCGCGGTGTTCTTCGGCACCATCGTCAAACGCAAGACCAAACACATCTATGTCGGCAACTGGTTCTACGGCGCATTCATCGTCGTGACCGCGATGCTGCACATCGTCAACCACATGTCGCTGCCGGTCAGCCTGTTCAAGTCCTATTCGGCTTATTCAGGTGCCACCGACGCCATGATCCAGTGGTGGTACGGCCACAACGCGGTAGGATTTTTCCTGACCACAGGCTTTCTGGGGATGATGTACTACTTCGTTCCCAAGCAGGCCGAACGTCCGATCTATTCCTATCGTCTGTCCATCGTGCACTTCTGGGCGCTGATTACTCTGTACATCTGGGCCGGTCCGCACCACTTGCACTACACCGCGTTGCCGGACTGGGCGCAGTCACTGGGCATGGCGATGTCGATCATTCTCCTGGCCCCAAGCTGGGGCGGCATGATCAACGGCATGATGACCCTGTCGGGCGCCTGGCATAAGTTGCGCACCGACCCGATCCTGCGTTTTCTCGTGGTGTCCCTGGCGTTCTACGGCATGTCGACCTTTGAAGGCCCGATGATGGCCATCAAGACGGTCAACTCGTTGTCGCACTACACCGACTGGACCATCGGTCACGTTCACGCCGGTGCATTGGGCTGGGTGGCGATGATTTCCATCGGCGCGCTCTACCACATGATTCCGAAAGTCTTCGGTCGGCCGCAGATGCACAGCATCGGCCTGATCAACACGCATTTCTGGCTCGCGACCATCGGCACGGTGTTGTACATCGCGTCGATGTGGGTCAACGGCATTACCCAGGGCCTGATGTGGCGTGCGATCAACGACGACGGCACCCTGACCTACTCGTTTGTCGAAGCCTTGCAAGCCAGCCATCCGGGTTTCATCGTCCGGGCAGTGGGCGGTGCATTCTTCGCCAGCGGCATGCTGTTCATGGCCTACAACGTATGGCGCACCGTCCGTGCTTCCGACCCGGCTGAAGCAGAAGCCGCCGCCCAGATCGCTGTCGTTGGAGCTCACTGATGAAGCATGAAGTCCTCGAGAAGAATATTGGCCTGCTGGCCTTCTTCATGGTTATCGCCGTCAGCATTGGCGGCCTGACCCAGATCGTCCCGCTGTTTTTCCAGGACGTGACCAACAAGCCGGTCGAGGGCATGAAGCCGCGCACCGCACTGGAAGTCGAAGGTCGCGACGTGTATATCGCCAACGGCTGTGTCGGCTGCCACTCGCAGATGATCCGTCCGTTCCGCGCCGAGACCGAACGCTACGGCCACTATTCGGTTGCCGGGGAAAGCGTCTGGGATCACCCGTTCCTGTGGGGTTCCAAACGTACCGGTCCGGATCTGGCGCGAGTCGGCGGACGTTACTCTGATGACTGGCACCGCGCGCACTTGTACAACCCGCGCAACGTCGTGCCTGAATCGAAAATGCCCGCCTACCCCTTCCTGGTCGAGAAAAAGCTCGACGGCAAGGAAACCGCGAAAAAACTCGAAGTCCTGCGCACGCTGGGCACGCCTTACACCGACGAAGATATCGCCGGTGCCCAGGCGGCCGTCAAAGGCAAGACCGAAATGGACGCACTGGTGGCCTACCTGCAAGGCCTTGGCACCATCATCAAAAGCAAAAGGTGATCTTGATGGATATCGGGATGATTCGAGGCCTTGGCACCGTGGTGGTGATGGTGGCCTTTATCGGTCTGGCGCTCTGGGTGTTCAGCCCGCGGCGCAAGTCAGAGTTTGAAGACGCAACCTTGCTGCCCTTCGCGGATGATCCCGAAGCCATCAAGAACGTCGAGCAAGCGCAAGCTTCCAGGAGCAACAAATGAGTACGTTTTGGAGTCTGTACGTCACAGTCCTCACCCTGGGTACGATCTTCGGCCTGACCTGGCTGTTGCTGTCCACCCGCAAGGGCCAGCGCAACGAGGCCACGGAAGAAACCGTTGGTCATTCCTTCGATGGCATCGAGGAGTACGACAACCCGCTGCCCAAGTGGTGGTTCATGCTGTTCGTGGCCACCATCATCTTTGCCTTGGGTTATCTGGTTCTGTATCCGGGGCTGGGCAACTGGAAAGGCATACTGCCGGGTTATGACTACCTGGATAACGACAAGAAGACCGAGTTCTCCAATGGTCAGGCTGGCTGGACCGGCGTCCATGAATGGGAAAAGGAACTGGCGCGCTCCGATGCGCGGTTTGGGCCGATCTTCGCCAAGTTCGCGGCCATGCCGATTGAAGAAGTCGCCAAAGATCCGAAAGCACTGAAAATGGGCGGCCGCCTGTTCGCCTCAAACTGCTCGGTGTGTCATGGCTCGGATGCCAAGGGCGCCTACGGTTTCCCGAACCTGACCGACGCCGACTGGCGCTGGGGTGGCGAGCCTGAAACCATCAAGACCACCATCATGGGTGGCCGCCATGCGGTCATGCCGGCATGGGGCGAAGTGGTTGGCGACCAGGGTGTGCGTGATGTTTCAGCCTATGTGCTGACGCAACTGGATGGCCGCAAATTGCCGGAGGACGCGAAAGCCGATCCAGCGGCCGGGCAGAAAATCTTTGCCGCCAACTGCGTCGCCTGCCACGGTCCGGCAGGCAAAGGCACGCCGGCAATGGGCGCGCCTGACCTGACGCATCCAGGGGCATTCATCTACGGTTCGAGCTTCGCGCAACTGCAGCAGACCATCCGTTACGGCCGTCAGGGCCAGATGCCAGCTCAGGAGGCGATGCAAGGCAACGACAAGGTTCACCTGCTGGCGGCTTACGTGTACAGCCTTTCTCATGGGGAAAAAGCCTCAGAGGCCAAGTAGGCCCGATGGAAATCACCGTGGGAGCGAGCTTGCTCGCGAAGAGGCCAGCACACCAGATGCATTTTCAGCGTCTGGAACATTGGTCTTCGCGAGCAAGCTCGCTCCCACAAGGCTTCTCTTTCGTGCCGGACAGCAGCCAAAAAAGCTGCACATCATCTACTAGTCAATTGATCCAGATCAGCATCTTCTACAATTTCCTACACCAAGATGCGCGGCGACCCAATGCGACCAGAGGTCGCACCCCTCAGCCATGTCTGCAGGCGTATGATTAACGCCATAACAGCACTCTTCTGACCCCAGTTGGCATGTACTGACTGAGGCATTTTTCCACTGCCGTGGGATGCACCGATGAGCAATCAGATTCCTGTACACAATGTCACGCCACCACCGAAAAACGATAACAACACGGTGGATCTTTATGCTGCGCGCGAAAAAATCTATACCCGCGCCTTCACCGGTCTGTTCCGCAATCTGCGCATGGTCGGCGGCGGTCTGCTGTTCCTGATTTATTTCGGAACCGTATGGCTGAACTGGGGCGGGCATCAAGCGGTGTGGTGGAACCTGCCGGAGCGCAAGTTCTACATTTTCGGGGCAACCTTCTGGCCTCAGGACTTCATCCTGCTGTCGGGCATTCTGATCATCAGCGCTTTCGGTCTGTTCTTCATTACGGTCTATGCCGGACGCGTCTGGTGCGGCTATACCTGCCCGCAAAGCGTCTGGACCTGGATCTTCATGTGGTGCGAGAAAGTCACCGAAGGTGATCGTAACCAGCGCATCAAGCTCGACAAGGCGCCGATGAGTGCCAACAAACTCGTGCGCAAGCTGGCCAAGCACACGTTGTGGTTGCTGATCGGTCTGGTCACCGGCCTGACCTTCGTCGGCTACTTCGCGCCGATCCGCGACCTGACCACCGAATTGCTCACCGGCCAGGCTGATGGCTGGGCGTATTTCTGGGTCGGCTTCTTCACCCTCGCCACGTACGGCAACGCCGGATGGTTGCGCGAACAAGTGTGCATTTACATGTGCCCTTACGCGCGTTTTCAAAGCGTGATGTTCGACAAGGACACACTGATCGTCTCCTACGACCCACGTCGCGGCGAGAAACGTGGCCCGCGTAAAAAAGAAGCGGACTACAAGGCTCAAGGCCTCGGTGACTGTATTGACTGCACGATGTGCGTGCAGGTCTGCCCGACCGGGATCGACATCCGCGACGGTCTGCAAGTCGAGTGCATTGGTTGCGCGGCCTGTATCGATGCCTGCGACACCATCATGGACAAGATGAACTACCCGCGCGGCTTGATCAGCTACACCACCGAGCACAACCTGTCCGGCCAGGTCACCAACAAGCTGCGGCCCCGCCTGATTGGCTACGCCCTGGTGTTGCTGGTGATGATCGGCCTGCTGGCATCGGCCTTCGTCATACGTTCGCTGGTGGGCTTCGATGTCAGCAAGGACCGCGTGTTGTACCGGGAAAACGCGGAAGGACGGATCGAAAACGTCTACAGCCTTAAAGTCATGAACAAGGATCAGGTCGACCACACCTACATTCTCGATGCCACCGGCCTGCCGGACCTGAAGCTGCAGGGACGTCGTGAATTCAAGGTTGCGGCGGGTGACATATTCACCATGCCGGTGGAACTGTCGAGCGCCCCCGAGAAGCTGCCGTCGAGCACCAACGAGGTCACGTTCATCCTTCAGGACGCCGATAACGGCGGCACGCACGCTGAAACCAAGAGCCGGTTCATTGGCCCGCAAGTACGTTAACACCGGGTATTAATAGAGAGTTCAGCCATGTCTGTCGCAACCGCTTCAAGCCCCTGGTACAAGCACATCTGGCCATGGATCATCATTGCGATCCTGGCCTGCTCGGTGACCTTGACCTTGTCCATGGTGACCATTGCCGTGAACCATCCGGACAACCTGGTCAACGACAACTACTACGAGGCTGGCAAAGGCATCAATCGCTCCCTCAACCGCGAGCTGCTGGCCCAGACCCTCAAGCTGCGCGCCACCGTGCATCTGGATGAACTGACCGGCGAAGCCGAGCTGCGTCTGAGCGGCGACAGCCAGCCGCAAACCGTCGAGCTGAACCTGATTTCGCCGACCCAGCCGGAAAAGGATCGCAAGATCATCCTGACCCGCAGCCCATCGGATGCCGGACGCTACATCGGCCAGTTGAGCGACAAGGTTGAAGGCCGTCGCTTCGTTGAGCTGCTCGGCGTGCAGGACGGCCAGACCTGGCGCCTGTTCGAAGAGGAGCAAGTCAGCCACGACAAGGACCTGGCCCTGGGCGACGAGCCGATCCAAGGCGCTGAAGATTTGAAGAATTGAAGAATTGAAGAATTACTGTGCAGACTGTGTGAAAACGTCACGAGCGAAGGCAAGACAAGGCAAAAACAGGCGGAAAAGCGGAGTCTAGGTGTTCTAAATGAGCATTTTCCGCCTGTTTTTAACGCAGTATTGCCGAGCGCAGTAGTTTTCACACAGTCTGTGTGGGAGCGAACTTGTTCGCGAAACAATATCCCTGAATCCGCAGGTCCGACGTCTCGCCAACAAGTTGGCTCCTACAACATGTGATGCTCTGCCAAATAAGACCCGATGACCAAACCAACCCCGTGCTACCACTGCGCCCTGCCCGTTCCGCCCGGTAGCCGTTTTACCGCTGTCGTGCTCGGGCAAAGCCGGGAGATGTGCTGCCCTGGCTGTCAGGCCGTGGCCGAAGCCATTGTCGCTGGCGGGCTCGAACACTATTACAGCCACCGCAGCGAAGCCTCGGCCAATCCCGAAACGCTGCCGGTGCAACTGGTCGACGAGCTGGCCCTGTATGACCGCCCCGACGTGCAGGCACCTTTCGTTCGTCATGACGGCGAGCTGTCGGAAACCACGCTGCTGATGGAAGGCATCAGCTGCGCCGCTTGCGGCTGGCTGATCGAGAAACACCTGCGCAGCCTGCCGGCAGTCGCCGAAGCGCGTCTGAACCTGTCCAATCACCGCCTGCATGTGCGCTGGGCCGATAGCCAGTTGCCGTTGAGCCAGATGCTCAGCGAACTGCGCCATATCGGCTACGTCGCCCATCCATACCAGGCTGATCGCGCGGCAGAGCAACTGGCGGGCGAGAATCGTCTGGCCTTGCGCCAACTGGGCGTCGCCGGCCTGCTGTGGTTCCAGGCGATGATGGCAACCATGGCCACCTGGCCGGAATTCAACATCGATCTCAGCCCGGAGATGCACACCATCCTGCGCTGGGTCGCGCTGTTCCTGACCACGCCGATTGTGTTCTACAGCTGCGCACCGTTCTTTCGCGGTGCCATGCGCGACCTGCGCACCCGCCACCTGACCATGGACGTATCGGTATCGCTGGCCATTGGCAGCGCGTACATCGCCGGCATCTGGACCGCGATCACCGGCAATGGCGAATTGTATTTCGACGCGGTCGGCATGTTTGCGCTGTTCCTGTTGGCCGGTCGCTATCTGGAACGGCGTGCCCGGGAACGCACCGCTGCGGCAACGGCGCAACTGGTCAACCTGCTGCCCGCCTCGTGCCTGCGCCTGAGTGCTGACGGCCAAAGCGAACGCATCCTGCTCAGCGAACTGCGCATGGGCGATCATGTGCTGGTGCATCCCGGTTCGGTGCTGCCGGCGGATGGCCGCATTGTCGAAGGCCAGTCCAGCGTCGATGAGTCATTGCTGACCGGCGAATACCTGCCGCAGCCTCGGCAATCCGGGGATGCGGTCACTGCCGGCACGCTGAACGTCGAAGGCGCGCTGACCGTTGAGGTTCTGGCGCTGGGCCATGACACGCGGCTGTCCGCCATCGTCCGCCTGCTGGAAAGAGCCCAGGCCGACAAACCGCGACTCGCGGAAATCGCCGACCGCGCGGCGCAATGGTTCCTGCTGATCTCGTTGATCCTGGCGGCGGCCATCGGCCTGTTATGGTGGCAGATCGATGCGTCCCGGGCGTTCTGGATTGTCCTCGCCATGTTGGTCGCCACTTGCCCGTGCGCCTTGTCACTGGCGACCCCGACAGCACTGACCGCTGCCACTGGCACGCTGCACAAACTCGGTCTGCTGCTGACCCGTGGCCATGTGCTGGAAGGCCTGAATCAGATTGATACGGTGATTTTCGACAAGACCGGAACCCTGACCGAAGGCCGCCTCGTATTACGCAGCATCAAAACCCTGGGCAAGCTGGATGCGGACACCTGCCTGAGCCTGGCCGCCGCCCTGGAAAATCGCTCCGAACACCCCATTGCCCGAGCGTTCGGGCGCGCGCCGGTCGCCGCTGAAGACGTTCATAGCCAGCCGGGATTGGGTCTTGAAGGCGTGGTCGACGGACAGCGACTGCGCATTGGTCAGCCCGAATTTGTCTGCACCCTCAGCGCCAGCGCTATTGCGCCGATGCCCGGTGATGCAGGCCAGCATTTGTTGCTGGGCGACAGCCAAGGGCCACTGGCCTGGTTCATTCTTGATGACCGCCTGCGCGACGACGCGTTCGAATTGCTGCAAGCCTGCAAGGCCCGTGGCTGGAAGACGCTGTTGTTGTCGGGGGACAGCTCGCCGATGGTCGCCAGTGTCGCGGCGCAACTGGGCATCGACGAAGCCCGGGGCGGCTTGCGTCCGGACGACAAACTGGCGGTGCTGCAACAACTGCACAGCGAGGGCCGTAAAGTGTTGATGCTGGGCGATGGCGTCAACGATGTGCCTGTGCTGGCCGCCGCCGATATCAGCGTTGCCATGGGCTCAGCCACCGATCTGGCGAAAACCAGCGCCGATGCGGTGTTGCTGTCCAATCGCTTGCAGGCGCTGGTCCAGGCCTTCAGTCTGGCGCGGCGTACGCGCCGGGTAATCATCGAGAATCTGTTGTGGGCCGGGCTGTACAATGGCCTCATGTTGCCGTTCGCGGCACTGGGCTGGATAACCCCGGTCTGGGCAGCCATCGGCATGTCGGTCAGTTCGTTGACCGTGGTGCTCAATGCCTTGCGCCTCACGCGAATGCCAGGCGTGCAAACGCCAGCGGTTGCCATCACCCGTCCGTTGCCGACATGAAACGGCGACCGGCTTCGGAGGCTTTATGCCAGCGCTTTACATCATGATCCCGGCGGCACTGCTCATCGTCGCCATCGCGATCTACATTTTCTTCTGGGCCGTGGACAGCGGCCAGTACGACGACCTCGACAGCCCGGCCCATAGCATCCTGTTCGACGATCAGGACCCGAATCATCAGGCGGCGGTGGACGAGGCTGCGCATAAAGGCCAGCAGCAAAGGAAAGATGAAACTGATGTGTAATCCTGTGGGAGCGAGCTTGCTCGCGAAAAGGCCGGACCCCCTTCAACATTTTCCTCATTCCAGGGACCGCTTTCGCGAGCAAGCTCGCTCCCACCATGATCGCCAACAGGCCAGCTTCTCATGACTGACCTCGCCCCGCTCCTCGTCTCGGCTGTCATTCTCGGCCTGCTGGGCGGCGGGCATTGTCTGGGCATGTGTGGCGGCTTGATGGGCGCGCTGACCCTGGCGATTCCCAAAGAACAACGCAGTCGACGCTTCCAGCTGCTGCTGGCCTACAACCTCGGGCGCATCCTCAGTTACGCCACCGCCGGGCTACTGATCGGCATGGCCGGCTGGGCGGTGGCCAACAGTCCGGCAGCCATGGTGCTGCGTGTCATCGCCGCGCTGCTGCTGATTGCCATGGGTTTGTACCTCGCCGGTTGGTGGAGTGGCCTGACACGCATCGAAAGCCTCGGTCGCGGCCTGTGGCGCCACATTCAGCCGGTTGCGAGCAAACTGTTGCCCGTGTCGAGCCTGCCCAGGGCAATGTTGCTGGGCGCACTCTGGGGCTGGTTGCCATGCGGGTTGGTCTACAGCACGCTGCTCTGGTCGGCCAGCCAGGGCAATGCGCTGGACAGTGCGCTGTTGATGCTGGCATTCGGCTTGGGCACCTGGCCGGTGCTGCTGGCGACAGGCCTGGCTGCCGAGCGAATGACGGCCCTGCTGCGCAAGCGCGGGGTGCGGATGGCCGGTGGTCTGCTGGTGATTCTGTTCGGTATCTGGACTCTCCCCGGCCCGCACCAACATTGGCTGATGGGCCATTGACCCACGTCAACACCCGAATTGATTGTGCTCCCTAGACTGACCGGCACTGCCAGTCTATCCGGGGAACGCCCGCATGCTCGACGCAATTCAATGGGATTCTGATCTGATCCGCCGCTACGACCTGGCGGGGCCGCGCTACACGTCCTACCCCACAGCCGTGCAATTTCAAACACAGGTTGGAGCGTTCGATCTGCTCCACGCCCTGCGCGACAGCCGCAAGGCCATGCGCCCCTTGTCGCTCTATGTCCACATCCCGTTCTGCGCGAACATTTGTTATTACTGCGCCTGCAACAAAGTCATCACCAAGGATCGCGGCCGCGCTCAGGCCTACCTGCAGCGCCTTGAGCACGAAATCCAGATGATCGCCTGCCATCTGGACCCGGGTCAGGTGGTGGAGCAATTGCACTTCGGTGGCGGCACGCCGACTTTCCTCAGCCATGACGAGCTGCGCCAGTTGATGGCCCAGCTGCGCAAGCATTTCAATCTGCTGGACGATGACTCGGGCGACTACGGTATCGAGATCGACCCACGGGAAGCCGACTGGTCGACCATGGGCCTGTTGCGCGAACTCGGTTTCAACCGCGTCAGCCTTGGTTTGCAAGACCTCGATCCGCAGGTGCAACGCGCAGTCAATCGTCTGCAGAGCCTGGAAGAGACCCAAGCCATCATCGAAGCGGCACGCACCCTGCAATTTCGTTCGGTGAATATCGACCTGATCTACGGCCTGCCCAAGCAAACCCCCGATGCCTTCGCCCACACCGTCGACGAAGTCATCACCCTGCAACCGGACCGGCTTTCGGTGTTCAACTACGCGCACCTGCCAGAACGCTTCATGCCGCAGCGCCGCATCGAAGCCGCCGACCTGCCTTCACCGGAAAACAAGCTGCTGATGCTTGAGCAAACCATCGAGCAGCTGACCAAGGCCGGTTACCGTTACATCGGCATGGACCACTTTGCCCTGCCCGATGACGAGCTGGCCGTGGCACAGGAAGAATTGACCCTGCAACGCAACTTCCAGGGTTACACCACTCATGGCCATTGCGACTTGATTGGCCTGGGGGTTTCCGCCATCAGCCAGATCGGTGATCTGTACAGCCAGAACAGCAGCGACCTCAACGATTACCAGAACCTGTTGGCCAGCGATCAACTGGCGACCAAGCGCGGGCTGATCTGCACGGAAGATGATCGCGTGCGCCGGGCGGTGATCCAGCAGTTGATCTGCCATTTCAGCCTGGACTTCGCCGATATTGAAACCGAATTCGAGATTGATTTTCGCGCTTACTTCAGCGAGCTGTGGCCCGAGTTGGCGACCATGGCCGCAGACGGCCTGATCGAGCTGGACGCCGACGGCATTCGTGTCATGCCGGCCGGGCGCTTGTTGGTGCGGTCGGTGTGCATGGTGTTTGACGCACATCTTTCGCAGCAGAATCGCCAGCGCTTTTCACGGGTGATATGACACGGGTGATCTGAGCGGATGGCTGCACCACTTCCAGCAGCAGGCGTGGCGCTACATCTTGGCCATGACCAGCATGCTGGCTTTCATTTTGTCAGCAGAACCGAGCTTGAGCTTGCTCATGACCGCCGACAAATCCGACGTGGTGTTGCTGATCTGACGCTGATAAATCGCCGATACCGTTTGCAGGGCCGAGACTTTGGCCTGGCGCATGTCCGGAGTCAGGTACTTGTCCTTCATGGCGGCCTGCAACTCCTTCTCCAGACGGTCCATACCTTTCTGGGACTCGCGTACGGCGGTCAGGATTTTCTGCACCGAATCCGGCAGGCCGCTTTCGGCAATGTCGGGATTGGTGGAACGCGCAAGCGCGGCCCGGGCCTGCCCCGCAGCGGACAAGGTGACTTGCACGCTGTCGCCGGTTTTGCTCGCACCGGTTGCCGTTTCGGCGGCGGCCGGTTCGCTGGAGCTGGTTTTCGCAGGCTTGTTGGCGCTGATAAACGCGTTACTGATGGCGGTAAGTGTTGGTGACCACATGAGTGTAAACCCCTGATCAGAAAGCCGATGATCCCGGAACTATCGGCCCGACTCGCCAAAACTTGATGCCGGGCATGTTTAATGGCGCTGGCCGGATTCCCTGCGGGTGAGTTACCCTTATAACTTATGTGTGTTTTCCCACAAGGATTAAACCAATGTCCGAGCCAGTCAAGTTGCGTGCTCATACCCAGGCTCACTGCAAGGATTGCAGCCTGGCGCCCCTTTGCTTGCCACTTTCCTTGAATCTCGAAGACATGGACGCACTTGACCAAATCGTCAAGCGTGGCCGCCCATTGAAAAAAGGTGAGTTCCTGTTCCGTCAGGGCGACACCTTTGTCTCGGTATACGCAGTACGTTCCGGCGCGCTGAAGACATTCAGTATCAGCGACGGCGGTGAAGAACAATTGACCGGTTTCCATCTGCCCAGCGAACTGGTGGGCCTGTCGGGCATGGATTCAGAGGCTTACCCGGTATCGGCGCAAGCGCTGGAAACCACGTCAGTCTGTGAAATTCCGTTCGAACGCCTGGACGAGCTGTCGGTGCAGTTGCCGCAGTTGCGTCGCCAGTTGATGCGGGTCATGAGCCGGGAAATTCGCGACGACCAGCAAATGATGCTGCTGTTGTCGAAAAAAACCGCCGATGAACGCATCGCGACGTTCCTCGTCAACCTGTCCGCCCGCTTCCGCGCACGGGGTTTTTCGGCCAACCAGTTCCGCCTGAGCATGTCGCGTAACGAAATCGGCAATCACCTGGGCCTGGCAGTGGAAACCGTATCTCGGGTGTTCACGCGCTTCCAGCAGAACGAGCTGATTGCAGCCGAAGGCAAGGAAATCCAGATTCTCGATCCTATCCAGCTGTGTGCACTGGCTGGCGGCGCTATCGAAAGCTGACAGTGCGATCCAGAGCGGGCGGCTATAGACTAGGCGCGCTATTCATTCCTGCCCTGGATCACCTTTTATGACTGTCGATCAATTCAGCTTCAAATCCCTGATCCGCCCTGTTGTGGATTTCCCCAAGCCAGGCGTGATCTTTCGGGACATTACCCCGCTCTTCCAGTCGCCCAAGGCCACGCGCCTGATCATGGACAGCTTCGTGCAGCGCTACATCTACGCCGACTTCACGCACATCGGCGCGATGGATGCCCGGGGTTTTCTGATCGGCTCGATCATCGCCTACGAGCTGAACAAACCGCTGATCCTGTTCCGCAAGCAAGGCAAGCTGCCTGCCGATGTCTTGTCCGAGGCGTACCAGACCGAATATGGCCAGGCATACCTGGAAGTTCACGCGGACAGCCTGTGCGAAGGCGATTCAGTGGTGATGTTCGATGACCTGATCGCGACTGGCGGCACCTTGATAGCAGCGGCCAACCTGATCCGCCGCATGGGCGCCGAAATCCATGAAGCCGCCGCGATTATCGACCTGCCGGAACTGGGCGGCTCGCAACGCCTGCAAGCCATGCAGATCCCGACGTTCTGCCTGACCGAGTTCGGGCTGACCGAATAGTGGGAGCGAGCTTGCTCGCGAACATAGAATCTCCAACGGATCTGGGGCGAACTACAACGCTATCGGCTTACGCCCTGCAAACGAATGCGCCAAGGTCCCGCCGTCCACCAGCTCCAGCTCGCCACCCAGTGGCACGCCGTGGGCGATGCGTGAGGTGATCAGGCCTTTGTTGGCCAGCAGTTGCGCGATGTAGTGCGCCGTCGCTTCGCCTTCCACCGTGGGGTTGGTAGCCAGGATGATCTCGGTGAAGGTGCCTTGCTCGGTGATGCGCGCCAGCAGTTGCGGAATGCCGATGGCTTCCGGCCCAAGCCCGTCGAGAGGCGAAAGGTGGCCCTTGAGCACGAAATAGCGTCCGCGATAGCCGGTCTGCTCGACCGCATACACGTCCATCGGGCCTTCGACCACGCACAGCAGCGTATCGTCGCGACGTACATCGGCGCATTGCGGGCAAAGGTCGTCTTCGGTGAGGGTGCGGCACAACCGGCAATGGCCGACGCCTTCCATGGCCTGGCTCAATGCCAGCGCCAGACGCGAGCCGCCGCTGCGGTCGCGCTCAAGCAGTTGCAGCGCCATACGTTGCGCGGTCTTCTGGCCGACACCCGGCAAAGTGCGCAAGGCATCGATCAACTGGCGAATCAGTGGGCTGAAGCTCATGGAGAAAGGTCCGACAAAAACACAAGACGCGGTTTATACCCGCGCCCTGTAGGCAGCGTCAATTCACGCGTTGGAAACCTTGATCACCAACTTGCCGAAGTTGCGCCCTTCGAGCAAACCGATGAAGGCCTCCGGAGCCTGCTCCAGACCGTCCACCACATCCTCGCGAAACTTCACCTTGCCGTCAGTCACCAGCGGCAGCATTGCGGTAATGAACTCGTCACGACGATGGCCATACGCCTCATAGACGATAAAGCCCTGCATGAGCGCGCGCTTGGTCAGTAGCGTGCGCATCAGCAGTGGAAGCTTGTTCTCGCCTTCTGCAACACCTTGAGCGTTGTACTGGGCAATCACGCCGCACAGCGGAATACGCGCTCGTGGATTGAGCAACGGCAATACCGCATCAAAGACTTTGCCGCCGACCAACTCGAAATAGATATCGATGCCGTCGCCACAGGCTTGCTTGAGTTCTTCGGCAAAATTCTCGCTCTTGTGATCGATACACGCATCGAAACCCAGCTCATCGACGACATAGCGGCACTTGTCGGCACCGCCCGCGACACCCACGACCCGCAAGCCCTGCAACTTGGCCACCTGACCCACCACGGAACCCACCGCGCCGGAAGCCGCCGCCACCACCAGGGTTTCCCCGGCTTTTGGCTTGCCGATGTCCATCAGCCCCATGTACGCGGTCATGCCGGGCATACCCAGCACGCCCACGGCCATCGACTCGCTGGGTAGGCCTTTGGGCACCGCTTGCAGCAGCGCGCCGTCGCTGATGCTGTGGGTCTGCCAGCCGGTCTGCCCGACCACCAGGTCGCCCGGCTTGTAGTTCGGATTGCGCGACTGCTCGACCACGCTCACCGCGCCGCCTTCCATGACGGCGTCGATCTCCACCGGATCGGCATAGGACGGGGCGTCGCTCATGCGGCCGCGCATGTACGGATCCAGCGACAGATACAAAGTGCGCAGTTGCACCTGACCGTCTTCCAGATCGGGCAATGCCTCGCGCTCGAGACGAAAGTTTTCCGGGGTTGGCGCACCGTTCGGACGCGAGGCCAGAACAATGCGCTGATTGAGAATTAATTCTTGGGTCATCGCACGGACTCCTTGGTGATGATTTCCACGGGTATGCAGAGCAGACCGTCATGTATGGTTGGCGTTCGGTCGGATTGGCCTGCGTCAACCTGTTATACGTCGTGCAGAAACAAAAATGCCAGGCACTTGGCCTGGCATTTTCGACACGCGGGTTCGATCAGAACGGCAGTTTCATGCCCGGTGGCAATTGCATGCCTGCGGTCATGCCTGCGGTTTTTTCCTGGCTGGCCTGTTCGATCTTGCGCACCGCGTCGTTGACGGCGGCGGCGATCAGGTCTTCCAGCACTTCCTTGTCTTCCTGCATCAGGCTGTCGTCCAGATTGATGCGCTTGACGTCATGACGACCGGTCATCACCACGCTCACCAGGCCTGCGCCTGATTGGCCGGTCACTTCGGCGTTGGCCAGTTCTTCCTGCATCTTGGCCATTTTTTCCTGCATCTGCTGTGCCTGCTTCATCAGGCCGGCCATGCCACCTTTCATCATGGGATATCTCCTCGCAAATCGATGTAGTTATCTGACGCGACACATTTGAGCGCCGCGCCGTCTGTTAAAGAGTCTGAGCCACCGGGGCATCTACAGGTTTAATCGTATCCTCCCGGATCACCGCGCCAAACTGTTGCAGCATCTGCTGGATGAACGGATCACCGTGGATCGACGCCTCGGCCTGTCGTTGACGCTCGCCACGCAGACGCGAAGCGGCCTGGGCCGGGGTTTCCTGCTCAGGCTTGATCAACTCGACACGCAAGTTGATGGTCCGGCCGCTGTACTGATTCAACGCGTCGTTCAGACGACGATGCTGAGTCGCGTTGTACAGCGCGCTGTGCGCCGGGTCCAGATGCAGCAGCCAAGCGTCGCCGTCCATCGCGATCAACGTACAGTTGGCGGCGATGCTGCCGGTCATGCCCGAAATCGGCAGTTTGAGGAACATCTGCAGCCATTCCAGCGCCAGACCGGTGGCCGGCATCAATGCCGGAGCGGGTTCTGCTTCGACCTCTTCGGCAACGCTTTCGTGCGCCAGCTCGTCAAGATAACTGTAGGACGCCGGATCGATGTCCACGTCCGGCTCGACATAATCGTCGTCCATCGGCGGTTCGTCGTCGCGGTCCATGGGCGCTGGCACGTAAGCGTGTTCGGGGATCGATTCCCGCACGGCCGGAGCTTCCACAATGACCGGGGCCTGTTCGGCGGCGGCTTCGGCCTGCGCTGTTTCAACTTCAGGCGCATCCGGCACCGGCGTCGCGGGTGCCGGGGTCGGCATCGGCGTCAGCTCGGGCTGCTCGGCCACGGTATCGAGCATCGGTTCTGGAACGGATTCCTGAACGGGGATGGGCTCGGCTTCCGGGTCGGCTTGAATCTCTGCCGCCAGCTCTACCGCTGGAGGCGCTGCCTTGGGTTCGTTCCACGGCAGATCGACCTCGGGCGCGGCCGGAGCTTCCACCACTGCCGGAGCGGGCTTTTCAATCACCGTTGGCTGAACAACCGGCGCACTGCTTGCCGCAGAAGCGGTTACTACCGGCGCGACAACTGCCGCACCGGCCACTGTTGGTCGGGAATCAACTGTGGCCTGATTGATCCCCACCGACTTTAACGGCTGACTCGGCGCTTCCGTGCTGTCCGCAGGCCGGAACGCCAGCATGCGCAGCAGGACCATTTCGAAGCCGCCGCGCGGATCAGGTGCCAAAGGCAGGTCGCGACGGCCGATCAGGCCCATCTGGTAATAAAACTGTACATCTTCGGCGGGCAACGCCTGGGCCAGCGCCAACACCCGATCACGATCGCCATGCCCGTTGTCGATCGCTTCCGGCAACGCCTGGGCGATGGCGACGCGGTGCAGCACATTGAGAATTTCCGAGAGCACGCCGTTCCAGTCCGGGCCTTGCTCGGAGAGATGGCGTACTGCTTCCAGCAAACTGCGCGCATCGCCGTCGATCAACGCGGTGAGGACGTCGAACACCTGACCGTGGTCCAGCGTACCGAGCATGGCGCGCACGTCGGCGGCCATGACTTTGCCTTCGCCGAAGGCAATCGCCTGATCGGTCAGGCTCATGGCATCGCGCATCGAACCATCGGCGGCGCGCCCCAGCAGCCACAGCGCATCGTCTTCAAACGGCACGTTTTCCACGCTGAGCACGTGAGTCAGATGCTCGACCACGCGTTCAGGGGTCATGTTCTTCAGCGAGAACTGCAGGCAGCGCGACAGGATGGTCGCCGGCAGCTTCTGCGGATCGGTGGTCGCCAGAATGAATTTGACGTACGGCGGCGGCTCTTCGAGGGTCTTGAGCAGCGCATTGAACGAATGGCTGGAAAGCATGTGCACTTCGTCGATCAGATAGACCTTGAAGCGTCCGCGACTCGGCGCGTACTGCACGTTGTCCAGCAATTCGCGGGTGTCTTCGACCTTGGTGCGGCTCGCGGCATCGATTTCGATCAGGTCGACAAAGCGGCCCTCATCGATTTCCCGGCACACCGAACACACCCCACACGGCGTGGAAGTAATGCCGGTTTCGCAGTTAAGGCATTTGGCTATGATCCGCGCTATGGTGGTTTTACCCACCCCGCGCGTGCCAGTGAACAGATAGGCATGGTGCAGCCGCTGACTGTCCAGCGCATTGATCAGGGCCTTCAACACATGAGTCTGGCCGACCATTTCGCGAAACGAGCGCGGACGCCATTTACGTGCAAGAACCTGATAACTCATCGAAAACCGTCGCAACTGGGAAGCGGAAGACCGCTAATGCTAGCGGAGCAAGGGCAAAATTGCATCTGGTGTCATTTCTAATCTGTCCTTCCCACTCAAATGAATGGCATAACTGCCGCTACAGTACCTATCATCAGCTTCATACTGCTCACCCTGAGGGCATCATGCGCGAACTGGTTTTGAGCATTTCGCTGGTGGTTTCCAGTTCCAGCCTCGCCGCTGAGACGCCCCTGCGCTTTTCTATCGCCGATAGCTGGTCAATGCCGTTGGTGAATATCGTCAACCGTCAGCCCAATGACGGGATTCTGTTCGACATCATGCAAAGCCTGGCGCGTCAGGTCGGGCGTACTGCCGAATATCACGTGCTGCCCCGACTGCGGGTTCAGGCGGCGCTGGAGCGCGGCGAAGTCAACGTTCGGTGCTACGCCGCGCAGGCCTGGACAGCCGGGCTTTCGGGGGATTACACCTGGAGCCTGCCGATCCTGATCCAGCGTGACGTGTTGGTGGCCGTGAACGATGACCGCAGGATCACCAGTCCGGCGCAACTGGCGCCAGGCGAAGTGATTGGCACAGTCCTGGGCTATAGCTATCCGGTGCTGCAGCCTTTCTTCAATCGGCGTCAACTGATCCGCGAAGACGCCCGCAATCAGGATCAGGTCCTGAAGAAACTTGCGGTCGGGCGCTATCAATATGCAGTGGCCAATAAAATGGCCTTGGACTGGTACAACCGCATCCATCCCGGCAACCCACCGCTGCGCACCGTGACTCAACTGACCGAACAACCGGCAGGCTGCATTGTGCGCAACGATCCGGATATTCCGGTGCAACGCCTGTTGCGCGTGCTGGTACGTATGTCGGTATCCGGCGAACTGCAACGGATCATCGACAAATACACCGCGCCGCTGCCCAGAGCGGGTGCATCGCTGTCGCAATAACGTCATAAAGCCCCGCTAGGCTCCTGCGAAACATCCTGCAACAATTTCGCAGCGAGTACGCATCAGCATGAGCGACCACCCGGACGACGACAACAAACCTGACGCCAGCAGACGGCGCTTCCTCGGCGGCGTCGCCGTGTTGGGCGCAAGCGCGACGCTTGGCAGCTACGTAAAAGCCGACGCGCGTGCGACTACAGCGACAATGGCACCGCTCAGCGGCGCGGCGCTGGACAAGGCACTGAGCGACAACGTGAAAACCGTGGTGGTGATCTACGCCGAGAATCGCAGTTTCAACAACCTGTTCGGCAATTTTTCGGGCGTGGAAAAGCCGCTGTCCGCGCTCAAACCCGAGGACTACCAGCAACGCGACCGCGACGGCTCGCTGCTGCAAAGCCTGCCGCCCGCCTGGGGCGGCGTGTTGCAGGTCGGGCCGCAGACCGTTGATGGCGTCACCTACCCGGCAGGCGGTCAATTCCAGGAAAACCTGCCCAATGCGCCCTACCCGCTCAAGGGAATGGATGGCGAGGACTTGCCGTTCGGCCTGGTGACCAGGGACCTGTGGCATGTGTTCTATCAGAATCAGATGCAAATCAACGGCGGCAAAAATGACCGCTTCGTCGCCTGGGCCGATGCGGGCGGCTTGACCATGGGCCACTACGCGCAAAGCCAATATTCGTTGCGCCTGTGGGACGTCGCCAAAGAATTCGTGCTGTGCGACAACTTCTTTCAGGGCGCTTTCGGCGGCTCATTCCTCAACCACCATTACCTGATTGCCGCCACCGCGCCGTTCTATCCGAATGCTGCGACCTCGGCGGCGAAATCGCAGATCGCCGCGCTGGAAAGCGACAATCCCCGTGACACACGGCTCAAACCGCTGGAGAAATCCCCCGCCAGCGCCATGACCGGGCCACCGCAATTCGGCCCCAGCGCGTTGACGCCGGACGGCTATGGCGTCAACACGCTGGCCCCACCGTATTGGCCGACCTGGCTGCGCGATCCGGAAAAACCGGACTACTCCAAGCCGGACCTGCCTAACGTGTTGGTGCCACAGAGCCATGAACACATCGGCGACAAACTAAGCCGGAAAAACGTCGATTGGGCGTGGTACGCCGGTGCCTGGCAAGTCACCCTCGACCAATTCAAGGATTCCACTGGCATCCCGAAGATCCCCAACTTTCAGTACCACCACCAGCCGTTCAACTACTTCGTTCAACAAGGCCCGCAGAACCCGGCTGAGCGCAAGAAGCGTCTGCGGGATGGCGGTCTTGGAGATGAATCGCGCAGCAACAAATTCCTCGCCGACGCCGAAGCCGGAAAATTGCCAGCCGTCACCTTCTACAAGCCGCAGGGCAATCTGAACATGCACGCCGGCTACGCCGATATCGCCGCCGGAGATCGCCACATCGACCGCGTCATCAAGGTGCTGCGCAACAGCCCGCAATGGGAAAACATGGTGATCGTCATCACCGTGGATGAAAACGGCGGTTGGTGGGACCACGTCGCGCCGCCCCAAGGCGACCGCTGGGGGCCAGGTTCCCGCGTGCCGGCGTTGGTGGTTTCGCCGTTCGCCCGCAAAGGCACGGTGGATCACACGCTGTACGACACCGCCTCCATCCTGCGTCTGATCACGCGTATTCACGGCCTGGAAAAGCTCAACGGCCTCCAGGAACGGGACAGCGCAATGATCGCGCGCGGCCAGGCGCCAATGGGCGATCTGACCAATACGCTGCAATTTCCCACATAAGCAGCTGACAACTCTGTCGGCCGCCGAGGCAAGCGGCCGACTTGTGCCCTGAGTACCGAACGTATTCCTTACAAGGTTCCAATAACCTTGCAAGGAATGCAGGCATGAACCCAGCAACAGCGACAGCTCCAACCCCGACGTTCAAGGATCGCGACAGCACCGACCTGATCGTCGTCCACTGCTCGGCGACCAAAGCCTCAGCCGACATTGGCGTGCGCGACATTACGCAATGGCATATCCAGCGCGGCTTCGACACCGTGGGTTATCACTACGTCATCCGTCGCAACGGCGAACTGGAAACCGGTCGCCCGGAAAGCGCCATCGGTGCCCATGTGCGCGGGCACAACAGCAATTCCATCGGCGTTTGTCTGGCAGGCGGCGTGGATGCGAACAACAAGCCCGAGAACAACTTCACCCCGGCACAATTCGCCACCCTTGAGCCCCTATTGCGCGAGCTGGGAAAACGTTATCCGCAGGCGAAGATTCTTGGTCACCGCGACCTGTCACCCGACAAGAACGGCGACGGCAAAATTACCCCGAACGAATTCATCAAGGCGTGTCCATCCTTCGACGTGGCGCAGTGGCTTAAGGATCTGTAGATACTTTGTTGCAGAGTTTGATGCCTGGTTATGCCATTCCCTGTGGGAGAGGACTTGTCCCCGATCACGCCTTCCCGGACAAGTCCGGTCCTACCGGCCTGCGCAAGACCGGTAGGAGGGGACTTGTCCCCGAAGAGGTCAGCCCGGCCAACCGCGATCTGCCTGAACCACTGCTATCGAGGACAAGTCCTCTCCCAAAAGCCCTTCCCCCCTCCCGCTGTTTCAGGCGACGAAATTGGGCACCAGCGCCAGCAAATCCGTCGAACCGACATCGACGCCTGCTTGCGTGAGCAGCGTCGTTGCCTGCCCGCGATGGTGCGTCTGGTGATTGAAAAAGTGGACGAGCAGACCGTAGAAATTACGCTCGGCCTTGATCCCGGTTGTATTGCTGTACGCCATCACCGTGTCCAGGTCTGCCTCGGTCAATGCGGCGGTCCACTCGACAATCACCTGATCAAGCAGCTGTCGCCGGGCCAGCAGCGCGTCCAGCTCGGTGAACAGCAACTGACTCAGGGCCTGCGGATCTTCCAGGCAGGTGATCGACTCAAGGCTTTTGTGCCCGGCCGAATGGCGGGCAAAGCGCTTGAGCCAGATGGTATCGGCGACAACCAGATGATTCAGCGTGCCGATGATCGAACCGAAAAATGCCTTGCGGTCGGCGCACAGTTCTTCGCAGGGAAGGCCTGCCGCAGCCTGATACACCTTGTCGTTCATCCAGCGGTTGTAGTCGGCCATCAGCTGCAAATGTTGGATTCGGTTCACGGCAAAATTCCCATGGCGAAGTAGCTTTATGCGAGACGCTAATGAGTCTGGACGATGCTGTCCATGGTATTGCCAGAGAATTTTTGGGGGTATGGCGAAGGAATTCTGATAGTACGAAGGGGCGTTATGGAGGCAACCCCACCAGCCACACCCCGGCACACAATGTTCCCGCTGTGGCTGCTTCCTTCCGGATCTGACCAGGTTCACGGGTAATCGTTGCGGGGGGACCGATGGGGTCACCATAACGACGCTCGCCTGTCGGCAAGCCGCGCCATTGTACCGGTCTGACGCGAAGTTACAACCCGTTACCCGGATAAAAAACTCGATAGCGCTCAAGCACTTGTGTGACGGGGGCTGGACGGGTTGCGGGCAGCGCAATCGAAGCTTTATAGTCGCGCCGTCGCTGCTTATCAGCGATCGGGTGTGGAAGCCCGGCTGTTCAAAGAGTACAGAGGTCATACCCATCATCGGAATCTGTTAAGGCGTTCGATGGATGCGTTATGGCGGCTGTGCGCTGGGGCACCTTCGGGTGCGCCGGGTTGCTCTTTGACCGGTCTTCCACACCCGCGCACAGCTGCCACCCACTCATGTGGAAGTGAGTTTTCGGCAGCCTCACTAGCAAAGAGAGATCGTTAATCATGCTCAAGATCACCCGCAATCCCCCTGCCCCATTCACCGCAGCCAACTGCGGAGGTGCAGCATGACCCGCTTCGTCCCGCTCAAAAGCAACAACACCGACACGCCCATCCTGCATATCGACAGCCAGGCACCATTGGATTTTCTGTTTGCCAGCGCTGACCGACGTATCCGCATGGCGCGGCATCTGCTGGAGTGTCTGGAAGGTGCCGACGACTGCGACGTTCGCTACATGGCCAATGCCGCGCTAATGCTGCTAAGCGACGGCTGCGACACCCTGGCTGCAGTGGAAAAGCAGGTGTTTAACCTGAGCGGTCCTTGGCACTAATTGCCATAATGTGCACCGACTACATTTCCTGTCAGACGGTGCGTTTAATCAGTGATGAAAAACCAGGTTGTGAGTTACCAGACGCTGACCGACGCCCAGCGAAAACAGCTGGATCTGCTGGAGATCTTGCCCGAGCAGATTCCGTACTCGGGCGATATCTACTGCGCGTTGAATACGCTGCTGATTCGGTCGACTGCTGATATCGAAGGATTCGTCCTGCTGGAGGATGACCAACCGGTAGGATTCTTCATGCTCAAACGTGGGGAGTATCTACCGGCGTGGGCGACTCAGGGTTCGGCTACGCTGCACGCCCTGCAGATCGATCGACGCTTTCAAGGTAAAGGGCTGGGCAAGGTCTTTCTGCAAGGTTTGCCAGATGCCGTTCGAGCGAAATGGCCGGATATCCCGCAAATAATGCTCTCGGTGGACGCCGATAATCTGCCTGCACTGAATCTGTATCTCGGCCAGGGTTGGGTCGATACCGGCGAAGCGTACAAAGGCCGGATCGGATATGAGCGACGTTTGCTGCTGACCTTGTAGCAAAAGATCCGTAGGACCGGCTTTAGCCGGGAGACCGCCCTCCCGGCTAAAGCCGGTCCTACCGGATGACGTCACCCGGCCGTTCCCATGAAATAACTCGGTGATTCAGATGGCATCTCATCACTGCGCCTGCAACGCCTCATCCGCCTTGCCGCCAGCATCCTGAATCACCAGATGGATGAAATGCAGCTTGGTAATGACCGCCGGCGACAAAACGAACGGGTAGAAATCCGGTTGCCCCATGCTGCGTGACAGCTCGTTGAGCATGCCCGCCAGTTCGATCCAGGCGTTGACGAACGACAGGAACGCCGGGCCGCCGGGATGCTGCGGGTCGTACAGGGTGTCCAGCGGAAATGGCTGGTAATCCAGATCCATATCGCGGGCACTCATGCCAAAACCCAGCGCGGTATCGACCGCATCCATCATGTGCAGGTAGTGCGCCCAGGTTTCCGCCCAGTCTTCCCACGGATGCATGGTGGCGTAGGCGCTGACGAAGCTCTGCTGCCAGTCCGCTGGTGCACTGCTCTGGTAGTGATGATCGAGGGCATCAGCGTAACTGGCGCGATCATCGCCGAACAGGTTGCGAAAGCCGTCTTGCCAGTAAGTGTCGGCGATCAAGCGATCCCAGTAGTAATGCCCGACTTCATGTCGGAAATGTCCCAGCAAGGTCCGATAAGGTTCGTGCATCTGTACCCGAACCTTCTCGCGGTGATCGTCGTCCGCTTCCTTGATATCCAGCGTGATCAAGCCATTGGCATGGCCGGTGGTGGGCAGCTTGCCTTCCAGATCCACGCCGACGAAATCGAAAGCAAGACCGCGCTCTTCGTCCCGGGTTTTCGGAATGACCTGCAAGCCCAGCGAGATTAGCTGTGCGACAAGGCGGCGCTTGGCGGTCTCGACCTTGCACCAGCGTTCGCCGTTTTCCGCTATCGACAGATCGGGGATGGTCCGGTTAAGGCTGCATGCGATGCAGAATTCCCCGGCGTTGTGCTCGGGAAACAGCCAGTTGCAGGCCGCCGGAGTGCTGAGGTTGGCGCAACGCCGATAGAGCCCGGCGCCAGGCTCATCGCTCAAGCGCCAGGTGTTTTCTTCAGGGCCTGGCTCCAGTGCGCTGAGACGGCCTTGCTCCGGCAAATAGCCCAGCGCTGCGGAACACGACAGGCATTGGGTATTGGGAAAGAAGATCGACTGCCCGCACTGGCACTGCCAGACCTTGCTCGCGCGCTTGGTTTCACTGACAAATGGCGCGGCAATACGTGAACTGAGTTGCTCGAAAAACCGGTACATGACGATCTCCTTGTAGGCGTGCAAGCACTAGATCATCGGCGTTTGCGGGGGTTCAATGATTTAACAAAGTACAGATCCCGCGAGGTTCGCAGGACCGGCTTTAGCCGGGAGAGCGTCCTCCCGGCTAAAGCCGGTCCTACGGTATTGCCACCCGCTCAATCCGCCTTGATGCCATGCTTGCCAAGGAAACCCACAAACGCCTCTTCATCCAGCACGTTGAGCCCAAGTTCATTGGCCTTGGTCAGTTTCGACCCGGCACCCGGCCCGGCGACTACGGTATGGGTCTTGGCAGAAACCGAGCCGGAGACTTTCGCGCCGAGGCTTTCGAGCTTTTCCTTGGCGATGTCGCGGCTCATCAGTTCCAGCGAACCGGTCAGCACCCAGGTCTGTCCGGCCAGCGGCAAGCCTTCCACGACCTTTATCTCGCTCTGCCAATGCATGCCGAAGTCCTTGAGCTGCGCTTCGATGGCCAGGCCGCACGCGGCGCGTTCAGGGTCGTCGAAGAAATCCCGCACGGCCTTGGCCTGCTTCTCAGGCAATGCCTGGCGCATGTCCAGCCAGTCAGCCTCGATCACCGCCTGCAGCGAACCGAACTTGTCGGCCAGTTTCTGCGCTGCACCGGGGCCGACGGCCGGGATGTTCAGTTTGTCGATCAAGCCACCCAGGGTCGCGCTGGCGGCGAATTCCGCACCCAACTCGCCCTGATCCTGCAACTCCAGGCCGCGCTCACCCAGCAGCGCGTCGATGACGTTGCGGTTGTGCTCGTCTTCGAAAAAGCTGTGGATCTCGTGGGCCACTTCCAGGCCGACATCCGGCAGGTAAGTCAGGACTTGCGGCAACGCCTGCTTGACCCGTTCCAGCGATGCCAACGAGCGCGCCAGCACCTTGGCGGTCTCTTCGCCGACATCAGGAATGCCCAGCGCGTAAATGAAGCGCGCCAGGGTCGGGCGCTTGCTGTCTTCGATGGCCTTGAGCAGCTTGTTGCTGGAGATTTCCGCGAAGCCTTCCAGATCGACGATCTGCTCGAATTTCAGGCCATACAGATCTGCCGGCGAACCGATGAGTTTCTCATCCACCAATTGCTCGATGGTTTTGTCGCCCAGCCCTTCAATGTCCATCGCCCGTCGCGAAACATAGTGAATGATCGCTTGCTTGAGCTGCGCGCCGCAGGCCAGACGACCCACGCAGCGATACACCGCACCTTCGCTGACGGTTTCCTTGCCCTTGCTGCGCTTGATCAACTGCGTGCGCTCTACATGGGAGCCGCACACCGGGCAGGTTTGGGGAATCTCGACGGCGCGGGCGTCATCCGGGCGTCGCTCAAGCACCACTTGCACGACTTGCGGGATCACGTCACCCGCGCGGCGAATGATCACCGTGTCGCCGATCATCAGGCCCAAACGCGCGACTTCATCCATGTTGTGCAAGGTGGCGTTGGCCACGGTGACGCCGGCGACCTTGACCGGTTTCAGACGCGCAACCGGCGTGACCGCGCCGGTACGACCCACCTGAAACTCGACGTCGACCAGTTCCGTGAGTTCTTCCATGGCCGGGAATTTGTGGGCGATGGCCCAACGCGGCTCACGGGCACGGAAACCCAGTTCGCGCTGGGAAGCCAGACTGTTGACCTTGAATACCACGCCGTCGATTTCATAGCTCAGCGACAGGCGACGCTCGCCGATGTCGTGGTAATAGGCCAGACACTCATCAATACCGTTGGCCAGTTTCAGCTCGCGACTGACCGGCATGCCCCATTTTTTCAGTTGGTTCAGATTGCCGATGTGCGTGTCGGCGAACTCCTCGGAAACCTGACCCAGACCGTAAGCGCAGAATTCCAGCGGACGATTGGCGGTGATCTTCGAATCCAACTGGCGCAGGCTGCCAGCGGCGGCGTTACGCGGATTGGCGAAGGTCTTGCCGCCGACTTCCAGCTGGCTGGCGTTGAGTCGCTCGAAACCGGCCTTGGACATGAACACTTCGCCGCGCACTTCCAGCGTCTGCGGCCAGCCGCTGCCATGCAACTTCAGCGGGATATTGCGCACGGTCCGCACGTTGACGCTGATGTCTTCGCCGGTGGTGCCGTCGCCTCGGGTTGCGCCACGCACCAGCGCGCCATCGCGGTACAACAGACTGACCGCCAGACCATCGAGCTTCGGCTCGCAGCTGTACTGCACCTTGGCGCCTTCGCTCAACAAATCCCCAACCGGCAAATCGAGGCCTTCGGTGACACGGCGGTCGAACTCGCGCATGTCGTTTTCTTCGAAGGCGTTGCCCAGGCTGAGCATCGGGACTTCATGACGCACTTGAGTAAACGCCGAAAGCGCTGCGCTGCCGACCCGCTGAGTGGGCGAATCCGGGGTGACCAGATGCGGATTCTCGACCTCCAGCGCCTTGAGCTCGTGGAACAACCGGTCGTATTCCACGTCCGGAATGCTCGGCTCGTCGAGCACGTGGTAGCGGTAGTTGTGTTGGTCCAGCTCTGCACGCAGTTCCAGGATTCGGGTTTCGGCGGCTTTCATTCGGTGTTCTCTCAAAAAGCAAAAGAGCAGCCTGGGCTGCTCAAATGGTGTTGCTGCTCGGACCTGAACCTTGTGGGACCGGCTTTAGCCGGGAAGGCGATGTACCAGACGCAAAATAGACGTCGGATGAACCGCCCTCTTCCCGGCTAAAGCCGGTCCTACGAGGTCAACGACGCTGGGTCAACGCGCGGCGTTCGAATTCCACGATGCGCTGACGATAATGCTCGATGGTCTGCGCGGTCATGACGCTACGCTGGTCGTCTTTGAGTTCACCGTTGAGTTCATGAGCCAGCTTGCGAGCAGCAGCGACCATGAGATCAAAAGCCTGCTTCGGATGACGCGGGCCCGGCAAGCCAAGGAAGAAGCTCACGGCGCGGGTGCTGAAATGGTCGATATCGTCCAGATCGAAAACACCCGGCTTGACCGCATTGGCCATGGAGAACAGCACTTCGCCGTTACCCGCCATGCTTTCGTGACGATGGAAAATGTCCATTTCGCCGAAACGCAGGCCGCTTTCCAGAATGTTCTGCAGCAGGGCCGGACCTTTGAAGCCGCTCTCGTCACGGGCAATCACGCTGATCACCAGCACTTCTTCCACCGGTGGCAAATCCTTGTCTTCGGTGATGCGCTGCTTGGGCTTGTCGTCCGGGAACTCGTCGTCGCGCCCGGTAAACAGGCTCGGGCCGTCCAGGTCGAGGTTCAGGTCGCCCTGTTGCGGCTCGTCCTTGCGCTTGTTGCTGCGTTTGTTGTCACGCGGGCTGGCGCTCATCGACGGCAGGTCGTGCTCGTCCAGTTGCGGTTCCTTGTGGGTATCCAGCACGCGCGGCGGACCAAGCACCTCGGCGGACGAAGTTTCATCATCGTCCGGCAGGTTGGAAAAGCTCCGGTCGAGCCTGAATTTCAATTTACCTTTGCCGCCGCGCATACGGCGCCAGCCATCGAAAAGAATACCGGCAATGACAATAATGCCGATGACGATCAGCCACTCGCGCAGACCGATTTCCATGTAATCCCGTGCCTCTAATAAAGAATGCTGAAAATAAGGGCCTAAACCCCTTTAAAACGTGGTGCCAAGTCTATGTTCTGACTGGCAATTTGCCCACGCGAAAAGAAAAAGTGGACATTAAGCTAGCACGACCAAAGGCAACTTTACACCGTCTGATACATCTGGTTTGCGCCAGAAGCGTTATCTACCGCACAGACCTCTGCATAACGCGCTATCAAAGAGCCATTTTCCCGCCTCGGGCGGTCTGAGAATCAGGCATCTACCAATGCCATTGCCTCCTCAACGTCTACCGCCACCAGCCGCGAACAGCCCGGCTCGTGCATGGTTACACCCATTAGTTGATCAGCCATTTCCATGGCGATCTTGTTGTGGGTGATGTAAATGAACTGCACGGTCTGCGACATCTCCTTAACCAGTCTGGCATAACGTCCGACGTTCGCATCGTCCAGCGGTGCATCCACTTCGTCGAGCATGCAGAACGGTGCCGGATTGAGTTTGAAAATGGCAAAAACCAGAGCCAACGCGGTCAAGGCTTTCTCGCCACCAGACAACAAATGAATGGTGCTGTTCTTCTTGCCTGGGGGACGCGCCATGATTGTCACCCCTGTATCGAGTAAATCTTCGCCCGTCAGTTCCAAATAAGCAGAGCCACCACCGAAAACTTTTGGGAAAAGTGCCTGAATTCCGCTATTTATCTGATCGAAGGTCTCTTTGAAGCGGTTACGAGTCTCCTTGTCGATCTTGCGAATCACGTTTTCCAGCGTATCCAGCGCTTCCACCAGATCGGCGTTTTGTGCGTCCAGATAGCGTTTGCGTTCGGACTGCTGCTGATACTCATCAATCGCCGCGAGGTTGATCGCGCCCAGACGCTGAATCCGCGCACCGATGCGTTCCAGTTCTTCTTCAGCGTCTTTTTCGTTGGCTTCTGGCGTGAGCGTCGCGAGGACGCCGTGCAAGTCGTAACCGTCTTCAAGCAATTGATCCTGCAAGGTTTTGCGCCGCACCGTGAGCGACTGCCATTCCATGCGTTGCTGTTCCAGCTGACCGCGCAGCAACTGGGATTGCTGTTCAGCCTGGGTCCGACGTTTTTCGGCGTCGCGCAATTCCCGGTCGGCGTCTTCCAGGGCGATTTTCGCGGTACGCATTTCGTCGTCGACGACCATGCGCCGTTCAAGCAGTTCTTCAAGCTTGAGCCGCAGCTCTTCCAGAGGCGCTTCGCCCTCCTCCAGATTCAGGTTCAGTTGCTCGCGCTTTTCGGTCAGGCGCTCGGATTGCATTTCCAGCCGCTCCAGCGCCTGGCGCGTGGAATCATGCTGCGCGCGTAGCGAACCCAGACGAACTGCCAACTGATGGGCATGATCCTTGTGTTGCCGGGCTTCCTGACGGACGCGATCCAGACGTTCACGCAAGCTGTCGCGCTGGGCCTGAAGCAGCTCGCGCTGTTCGGTATCCAGCGCCATGGCGTCCAGCGCGTCCTGCAATTGCAGGCGCGATTCGCCAAGGCTTTCATGTTCGATGGCGCGCTGCTCGCCCAGTTCGGCCAGCTCTTCGTCCAGACGCGTGCGGCGCAAGGTCAGTTGCTCGACCTTGGCCTTGGCCGCCGACAGCTGCGCAGTGAGTTCGCTCTGTTGCCGGGTTTCGTCCTGCACACGACGGCGCAGCTGTTCCCGGGCTTCTTCCTGCAACGACTGTTGTTCGCGCAAGGTCAGCAATTGTTCTTCAAGGGCGGCCAGGGTCGCTTCGCGCTCGTCGCGCTCAAGGCCCAGGCGCTGCAATTCCTGACCACGGGCCAGCACACCGCTTTGCGCTTCACTGGCGCGCCGGACCCGCAGGAAATGCCGACCGACCCAATAACCATCGCGACTGATCAGGCTTTGTCCGGCGGCAAGCTGCGCGCGCTGGGCCAAGGCGTCGTCAAGGGTTGCCACAGGTTTGACCTGGCCGAGCCAGATCGACAGGTCCATGGCGCTGTCGACCTTTTCCAGCAGGCTGCCGGGGATGCGCACGGCGTCGGCCGCTGGATTAACCAGACGCAAGTCGCCTTGCTGGAAACCGGCCAGATCCAGCCCGTCGAAGTCATCCACCAGGACCGCCTGCAAATCGGCACCGAGCACGGTTTCCACCGCCAGCTCCCAGCCCGCCTCGACCTGCAAGCCTTCAGCCAGACGCGGGCGCTCGGCCAAATCGTGTTCGCGCAGCCATTCAGCGGTGCCGGTGTCAGGGTCCAAAGCCGCTTGTTGCAAGGCTTCCAGCGACGCCAATCGGCCATTGAGACGTTGCAGTTCGCCCTGGGCCTGTTGCTGGGCCTGATTGGCCTGTTGCAGTTCGCTGCGCAGCTGCTCGACACGTTCAACGGCCTGTTCTTCGCCGATGTGCAGCTCTTCGAGGGTCATTTCCCGGGTGGCGAGGTCTTCGCTGAGTTCGAGGATCACCGCATCTTCCGGCGCCGCAGCGAGCAACTGACGCTCTTCGCCCAGACGCCGCTGACGCTCGCCCAGGCGTTCCATGCTCTGTTCCAGCTGCTGGATGCGCGATTGCTGCACTTCGGCCTGACGCCGGGGTTCGGCAGAGCGTTGGTTGAAGGTCTCCCATTGCTCCTGCCAGCCATGCATCACGGTTTCTGCGTCTTCCAGGGACGCAGCGGATTCCTCGGCGGCGGCGCTGGTCATTTCCTGTTCGGGCTCAAGCATTTCCAGCTCTTCGCCCAAGGTCGCCAGCAAGGTGCGGTCGTGCCCCAGATGCGATTCGGTTTCCAGCCGCGCGCGCTCGGCTTCGCGCAGGTCGTCCTGCAATTGGCGCAAGCGCTGCTGGCCGTGCTGGATGCTTTGCTCGATCCGCGCAATGTCGCCGCCCACCGAATAAAAGCGACCCTGCACCAGATTGAATCGCTCGGACAGGTCGTGATGCCCGTCTCGAAGGCGCTCAATGCTCGCATCGGCGCTGCGTTGGTCAGCGACCAACGCTTCGAAACCCACTTCCTGATTGCCGATCACCGCTTCGCGCTGGCCGACCTGATCGTTCAACGCCTGCCAGCGCAAGGCCGACAACTGGGCCTTGAGCTGGCGTTCTTCGCCTTTGTATTCCTGATATTTCTCGGCGGCCTGGGCCTGGCGATGCAAGCGTTCGAGCTGACGCTCCAGCTCTTCGCGCAGGTCGGTCAGGCGGGCGAGGTTTTCGTGGGTGCGACGAATGCGGTTTTCTGTTTCGCGGCGGCGCTCCTTGTACTTGGAGATGCCGGCCGCTTCTTCAATGAAATTACGCAGGTCCTCAGGCTTGGCTTCGATCAGCTTGGAGATCATGCCCTGCTCGATGATCGAGTAGCTGCGCGGGCCCAGGCCGGTGCCGAGGAAGATGTCGGTGATGTCCCGGCGACGGCACTTGGTGCCGTTCAGGTAATAGCTGTTCTGACTGTCGCGGGTCACTTTGCGGCGAATGGAAATTTCCGCGTAGCTGGCGTATTCGCCCACCAGCGTGCCATCGGAGTTATCGAACACCAGCTCGATGCTCGCCTGGCTGACCGGTTTGCGGGTCGTGGAGCCGTTGAAGATGACATCGGTCATCGACTCGCCGCGCAGGTTCTTGGCCGAGCTTTCGCCCATGACCCAGCGCACGGCGTCGATGATATTGGATTTGCCGCAGCCGTTAGGGCCTACGACTGCCGCCATGTTGCTGGGGAAGTTCACCGTGGTGGGGTCGACGAAGGACTTGAACCCCGCCAGCTTGATGCACTTCAGGCGCATGGGCTCAGCTCGCTCCCAGCGCCGACAGCACCAATTGGCAACTGCGCTGGCCGTAGCGGGTCAGCACGACGCGAATCTGCACGGCATCACGGGCGACAACAGCATCCAGCAACTGCGCGAACAGCGTCAGGTATTCGCTCATCTCCGCCTTGCGTTGCTCCAGCGCCAGGTAATAGCTGCGGCTCATGGAAGGCTGCAGATTCTCGACGGTTTCCTGCAGATACGGATTGTCGGCGAACGGGAACGCGGCGCGCATGACATTGAAGCTGTCTTCGACGAACGTCTTGACGTCGCCGCGCTCGAAACTGGCAATCAGGCGCTGCTGGATCTGCAGGAACGGCGCGAGATCGGCCGGCTCCTGCCAGCGATCAGCCACGGCCAGGGCGAGCAGAATGTACAACTCGCTCATCAGCGTGCAGAGGCTCTGCACGTTATGCGCATTGAGTTCGGTAACCTGTGCGCCACGGCGCGGCAGGATCGCCACCAGATGGCGGCGTTCAAGAATCAGCAATGCTTCGCGCACCGAGCCACGGCTGACGTTCAGCGCCAGCGTGACCTTTTGTTCCTGAATACGCTCCCCGGGCTTGAGTTCGCCACGGATGATGCGCTCGGCAAGATGGTGAGCGATTTGCTCGGCGAGGCTATCCGGCGCCTTGAACGTCATGACTATCCTAAATACTTGTGAAAACCAAGCCGCGAAGTGTATCGCAACCAAGGCCCATGGCGCAGGGCCATGCACGTGGAAACTGGCACGAAATAAGCAAAACTTTGGACAACGTCGTATCCGTTTATTGCAACCGGAGCACACCGTTAATCGGCAAATGATCAAAAAGTGATTTTTCCTGACTCAAAGGTCAGAATTTTTATTGACCGTAAAGTCAGAGCTGATAGATTCAGCGTCATGTTCGATTACAAAAAAAACGTGCAGAGGGCCTTCCGTGATCCAATTTCTTTTAAACAACGAGCTGCGCACCGAGCAGGCTCTGGACCCGAACATGACGGTCCTCAATTACCTGCGCGAACACCTGCACAAACCCGGCACCAAGGAAGGTTGCGCCAGCGGTGATTGCGGGGCCTGCACGGTGGTGGTCGGTGAACTGGCCAATGATGAGCAAGGCGAACAGAGCCTGCGTTATCGCAGCCTGAATTCGTGCCTGACCTTCGTGGCTTCGCTGCACGGCAAACAACTGATCAGCGTTGAAGACCTCAAACATCAAGGCCAACTGCACAGCGTTCAACAAGCCATGGTCGATTGCCACGGCTCGCAATGCGGGTTTTGCACGCCCGGTTTTGTGATGTCGCTGTTTGCCCTGCAAAAGAACAGCATCCAGGCCGATTCGCATCAGGCCTACGAAGCGCTGGCCGGCAATCTTTGCCGCTGCACCGGTTATCGGCCGATCCTCGCGGCCGCCAAGCAATCCTGCGCCAATCGTCAGCCTGACCAGTTCGATCAGCGCCAGGCCGAAACCATCGCCCGCCTGCGCGCCATTGCGCCCACGCAAACCGGCGAGCTGAACAGCGGCGACAAGCGCTGTCTGGTGCCGCTGACGGTCGCCGATCTGGCGCAACTTTATGAGTCTTACCCGCAAGCACGGCTGCTGGCGGGCGGTACCGATCTGGCGCTGGAAGTCACCCAGTTTCATCGTCCGCTGCCGGTGATGATCTACGTCGGCAATGTCGCCGATTTGAAGCGCATCGAACATTTCGACGACCGGCTGGAGATCGGCGCAGCGACGTCGCTGACCGACTGTTACGCCGCGCTGACTGCCGAGTACCCGGACTTCGGCGAACTGCTGCAGCGCTTCGCCTCGTTGCAGATTCGCAATCAGGGCACGTTGGGCGGCAATATCGGCAATGCCTCGCCGATTGGCGACTCGCCACCGCTACTGATTGCCCTCGGCGCGCACATCGTGTTGCGCAAGGGCGACACGCGTCGCACCCTGGCGCTGGAAGACTACTTCATCGATTACCGGGTCACCGCGCGTCAGGAAAGCGAGTTCATCGAGAAGATCATCGTGCCCAAGGCCAACACCAGGCAGGCATTCCGCGCCTATAAAGTGTCGAAACGGCTGGACGACGATATTTCTGCGGTGTGCGCGGCATTCCGGCTGCACATCGAGAACGGTGCCATTGCCGATGCGCGAGTGGCTTTCGGCGGCATGGCGGCGATCCCGAAACGCGCGGCGGCCTGTGAACAAGCGCTGATCGGCGCGCCCTGGACCAGCGCCACGGTGGAGCGCGCCTGCGCGGCGCTGGCGGAAGATTTCACGCCGCTGTCGGATTTTCGCGCCAGCAAGGAATATCGCTTGTTGAGTGCGCAGAACCTGCTGCGCAAATACTTCATCGAGCTGCAATCACCGCACATCGAAACGCGGGTGACTGATTATGTCTAACCATCCAGCAGCAAAAACCCAGGCGGAAATGATCGCCCTGTTTCAGCAGGACCTGACCACCGGCGTCGGGCGCAGCGTCAAGCATGACAGCGCCGACAAACATGTGTCCGGCGAAGCGGTGTATATCGATGACCGCCTGGAATTCCCCAATCAATTGCATGTGTACGCGCGCCTGTCCGACCGTGCCCACGCGCGCATCGTCAGCGTCGACGTCACGCCCTGCTACGCCTTCGAAGGCGTGCGCATTGCAATCACTCACGAAGACATTCCCGGCCTGAAAGACATCGGCCCGCTGTTGCCCGGCGATCCTCTTCTGGCCATCGACAAGGTGGAATTCGTCGGCCAGCCAGTGATTGCCGTTGCTGCGCGCACTCTGGACATCGCCCGCGAGGCGGCGATGGCGGCAGTCATTGAATATGAAGACCTTGAACCGGTGCTGGATGTGGTCGAGGCGCTGCGCAACAAACATTTCGTGCTCGACAGCCACACCCATCAACGGGGTGATTCCGCTGGCGCGCTGGCCGCTGCGGCGCATCGCATTCAGGGCAATCTGCATATCGGCGGCCAGGAGCATTTTTATCTGGAAACGCAGATTTCCTCGGTGATGCCCGCCGAAGATGGCGGCATGATCGTCTACTGTTCGACGCAAAACCCCACCGAAGTGCAAAAGCTGGTCGCTGAAGTGCTTGATGTGTCGATGAACAAGATCGTCGTCGACATGCGTCGCATGGGCGGCGGTTTTGGCGGCAAGGAAACCCAGGCCGCAAGCCCGGCGTGCTTATGCGCCGTAGTCGCACGCTTGACCGGGCAGCCGACCAAGATGCGCTTGCCTCGGGTCGAAGACATGCTGATGACCGGCAAACGCCATCCGTTCTATATCGAGTACGACGTTGGCTTTGATGACAACGGGCGTTTGCATGGCATTCAGCTGGAGCTGGCCGGTAACTGCGGTTATTCGCCGGACCTTTCGGCGTCGATTGTCGATCGGGCGATGTTCCATGCCGACAACTCGTATTACCTGGGCGACGCCACCATCAATGGCCACCGCTGTAAGACCAACACCGCATCGAACACCGCGTATCGCGGCTTCGGCGGGCCGCAAGGCATGGTTGCCATCGAAGAAGTGATGGACGCCATCGCCCGCCACCTGGGCAAAGACCCGCTGCAAGTGCGCAAGGCCAATTACTACGGCAAGACCGAGCGCAACGTTACCCACTATTACCAGACCGTCGAGCACAACATGCTCGAAGAGATGACCGCCGAACTGGAGGAAAGCAGCCAGTACGCGGCGCGGCGCGAAGCCATTCGTGCCTACAACGCCAACAGCCCGATCCTCAAGAAAGGCCTGGCGCTGACGCCGGTGAAGTTCGGCATTTCGTTTACCGCCAGTTTTCTCAATCAGGCCGGCGCGCTGATCCATATCTACACCGACGGCAGCATTCACCTGAACCACGGCGGCACGGAAATGGGCCAGGGCTTGAACGTCAAGGTTGCGCAAGTCGTCGCCGAGGTGTTTCAGGTCGACATTGAGCGCATTCAGATCACCGCAACCAACACCGACAAAGTGCCGAATACTTCGCCGACTGCCGCGTCCAGTGGCGCTGACCTGAACGGCAAGGCAGCGCAGAACGCGGCCCAAATCCTCAAGCAGCGGCTGGTGGAATTCGCAGCCAGGCACTTCAAGGTCGAGGAAGCGGACGTGGATTTCCGCAACGGCCATGTTCGCGCCGGGGAGCAGATCCTGTCGTTCGAATCCCTCGCGCAACTGGCGTGGATGGGTCAGGTGTCGCTGTCCAGCACTGGCTATTACAAGACGCCGAAGATTTTCTACGACCGCAGTCAGGCCCGCGGGCGGCCGTTCTATTACTTCGCGTTTGGCGCCGCCTGCACCGAAGTGATCGTCGACACCCTGACCGGCGAATACAAAATGTTGCGCACCGACATCCTGCATGACGTCGGCGCCTCGCTGAACCCGGCCATTGATATCGGCCAGGTCGAAGGTGGTTACATTCAGGGCATGGGTTGGCTGACCACTGAAGAGCTGGTCTGGAATGCCAAGGGCAAACTGATGACCAATGGCCCGGCGGGCTACAAGATTCCGGCCGTGGCGGACATGCCGCTGGACCTGCGGGTCAAGCTGGTGGAAAACCGCAAGAATCCGGAAGACACCGTGTTCCATTCCAAGGCCGTTGGCGAACCGCCGTTCATGCTGGGCATTGCGGCGTGGTGTGCAATCAAGGACGCGGTGGCGAGCCTTGCGGATTATCGCTATCAACCGAAAATCGACGCACCCGCCACGCCGGAGCGGGTGTTGTGGGGGTGTGAGCAGATGCGGGCGTTGAATAGTGCGACGACAGCCCCCGTAGGAGCGGATTTATCCGCGAAGAGGCCGGTACATTCAACATAGTTGGCGTTTGACCCAACGCTTTCGCGAGCAAGCTCGCTCCCACCAAACTCGCGCCTACAGGATTGAGGAATGTTCATCATGAACAACTGGATCAGCGCCCTCGCCGAACTGCAAAGCCGGGGCGAAGCCTGCGTGTTGGTGACCATCATCGAAGAGCGTGGCTCGACGCCGCGCAATGCCGGTTCGAAGATGGTGGTCAGCGCCGAACGAATTTTCGACACCATCGGTGGCGGGCATCTGGAATACAAGGCCATGGAAATCGCTCGGGAAATGCTCGCCAGCGGCAGCCAGAACACCCGTCTGGAGCGCTTCAGCCTGGGCGCGAGCCTCGGTCAGTGCTGCGGCGGCGTGAACGTGCTGCTGTTCGAACCCATGGGCCAGCCTCAAGCGCAGATTGCTGTGTTTGGCGCCGGTCATGTTGGCCGCGCCCTGGTGCCACTATTGGCCAGCCTGCCCTGCCGGGTGCGCTGGATCGATTCCCGCGAGCAGGAATTCCCGGCGCAGATTCCTCACGGCGTGCACAAAATTGTCGCCGAAGACCCACTTGATGAGATCGACGCATTGCCCAGCGGCAGCTACTGCATCGTCATGACCCACAACCATCAACTGGACCTGGAACTGACCGCCGCGATTCTCAAGCGCGGCGACTTTGCCTATTTCGGCCTGATCGGTTCGAAGACCAAACGGGTCAAATTCGAGCACCGTTTGCGTGACCGGGGTTTTGATGCGGCATTGCTGCAACGCATGCGCTGCCCCATGGGTCTGGCCGAAGTGAAGGGCAAATTGCCCATCGAAATCGCCGTGTCCATCGCCGCCGAGGTGATCGCCACCTACAACGTCAATTTCGGCCAGCACCGTTCAAGCGCCGAACCTATCGCCAAACTGCTGCCGGTGTCCCGCCGCAGCCAGGCCCAATGAGATTCTTATGACGTCCAGCCAAAAAGCCTACCGCGCCGCCATCCTTCACAGCCTCGGCGATCCAGCCGAAGTCGGGATGCAGGCTTCCTACGAATATTTCGCCGACGGCCTGCTGCTGGTCGAGAACGGCAAGATTTCCGCCATCGGTGATGCTGCTGATTTACTCGGCGCACTCGATGCCGAAGTCGAAGTGATCGAATACAAGGACGCGCTGATCACGCCCGGTTTCATCGACACGCACATCCATTTACCGCAGACCGGCATGGTCGGTTCCTACGGCGAACAGCTGCTGGACTGGCTCAATACCTACACCTTCCCCTGCGAAAAACAGTTCGCCGACCCGGCCCATGCGGCAGAAGTCGCGGACATCTTTCTCAAGGAACTGTTGCGCAACGGCACCACCACGGCACTGGTGTTCGGCAGCGTGCACAAGGAGTCGGTGGAGGCGTTTTTCCAGGCCGCAGAAAAGCTCGACCTGCGCATGATCGCCGGCAAAGTGATGATGGATCGCAATGCGCCGGATTATCTGACCGACACGCCGGAATCAGGCTACGCCGACAGCAAGGCCCTGATCGAACGCTGGCACGGCAAGGGTCGACTGCACTACGCAGTGACGCCGCGTTTCGCGCCCACCAGCACGCCCGAACAACTGACGCTGGCCGGTCAATTGCTCACCGAATATCCGGATCTGTACATGCAGACCCACATCAGCGAAAACCTGCAGGAAGTCGAGTGGGTCAAGGCGCTGTTCCCCGAGCGCAGCGGCTATCTGGACGTGTACGACCATTTCAAACTGCTGGGCCAGCGCTCGGTGTTCGCTCACGGCGTGCACCTGTGTGACGCCGAATGTGCGCGGCTGGCAGAAACCGGTTCGGCCATCTCGTTCTGTCCGACGTCGAACTTCTTCCTCGGCAGCGGCCTGTTCAACCTGCCGATGGCCGAGAAGCACAAGGTCAACGTCGGCATGGGCACTGACGTAGGTGGCGGCACCAGTTTTTCAATCCTGCAAACCCTGAACGAAGCCTACAAAGTCATGCAGTTGCAGGGTGCGAAACTCAGCCCGTTCAAATCGCTGTACCTGGCAACCTTGGGTGGTGCGCGGGCACTGCGTCTGGAAGACAAGATCGGCAGCCTGCAACCGGGCAGCGAAGCGGACTTCCTGGTGCTGGATTATCACGCCACGCCGCTGCTTTCCTATCGCCTCAAGCAGGCGAAGAACATCGAGGAAACGCTGTTCGTGCTGATGACGCTGGGGGATGACCGCACCGTGCAGGAGACCTATTCGGCGGGGCAGTTGGTGCATAGCAGGCAATGAAAGTCATCCCGTAGGACCGGCTTCAGCCAGGAGGGCAATCGTTTAAATGAAATGCCCCGCTCCCGGCTAAAGCCGGTCCTACGGGGTGCGTTGCGCTGCGCTGCGGTCCAGTTAAGTCACACCACCCGGCCCGGCTTTTTCTTGCTCAGCATCAAGTGCGAAAACACGGCGTGCAGGTCGTCCGAGGCGTTGTCTTCGTCGAGGTTCAGTTTGCTGTCGATGTGGTCCATGTGGTGCATCATCAGCTGCACCGCGCGCTTGCCATCCCGCGCTTCGATGGCGTCTATCAGCTGGGTGTGCTCGTCGTAGGAACAGTGCGAGCGATTGCCGCTTTCGTACTGGGCAATGATCAATGACGTCTGCGAAACCAGGCTGCGCTGGAAGCTGATCAGCGGCGCGTTCTTCGCCGCTACGGCCAGTTGCAAGTGAAACTCCCCCGACAGGCGAATGCCTGCGCCGCGATCACCCTTGGAAAAACTGTCTCGCTCGTCGGTGACCATCTGTCGCAACTCGGCAAGCTGCTCCGGCGTGGCGTGTTCCACGGCCAGTTCGGTGATGGCTTTTTCCACCAGACGCCGGGCAAAGAACACCTGTCGGGCTTCCTCGACGCTGGGGCTGGCGACCACCGCGCCGCGGTTGGGGCGCAACAAAACCACACCTTCATGGGCCAGACGCGACAAGGCGCGACGAATGATCGTGCGGCTCACGCCAAAAATTTCACCCAGCGCTTCCTCGCTCAACTTGGTCCCCGGCGCCAGACGCTGCTCAAGGATCGCCTCGAAAATATGCGCGTAGACGATGTCGTCCTGGGTACCGGTGCGACCGGATTTGGGCGCACGCGGCTGTTTTTTGAGGGGTTGCAACGGTTCGTTCATGGGCGCTCGTGGGCAGTGAGTCGAGGTGAAAAGGATCGGCGCATTGTACACAGGTCTGTTGAACAACCGCGCTATGTGGGAGCGAGCTTGCTCGCGAAGAGCACGGTCAGGCCACAACAATTTTGAGACTGAAATATCGCTTCGCGAGCGAGCTCGCTCCCACACGGATCAGTCGCTCATTGCATCGTCTGGCTTATGCACACAATCCCGATAATTTTCGATACAACAGAAAAAACATTATTTGCTTTATTTGTATACAAACGCATAATCCGTCTCGTGCGAGTTTCTGACCTTATGGTCAACAAATAACGAAACCCGCCACGCTTCACCTCACGGCGCCGCCTGATGCCGCCGGTTAAAACAACAAAAATTCTTGAGGGGTACCGCTGTGGAAAGCCGCAAATCCGAAGCAACGCCGCTGGATCTCACGCCGCCACGAAGCGGTCTTCTGGAACGCATTTTCAAACTGAGCCTGCACGGCACCACCGTCAAAACCGAGCTGCTGGCGGGGATGACCACGTTCATCACCATGGCTTACATCATCTTCGTCAACCCGAACATCATGGCCGACGCCGGGATCGACCACGGCGCAGCATTCGTCGCCACCTGCATCGCGGCAGCCCTGGGTTGCCTGTTGATGGGCCTGTACGCCAACTGGCCAGTGGGCCTGGCGCCGGGCATGGGCCTGAATGCGTTCTTCACTTACACCGTGGTCGGCACCATGGGTTACAACTGGGAGACGGCGCTGGGCGCGGTGTTTATTTCCGGGGTAATTTTCATGTTCTTGACCTTGTCCAGGGTGCGTGAATGGCTGCTCAACAGCATTCCGGTCAGCCTGCGCTTTGCCATGGGCGCCGGGGTTGGCCTGTTTCTCGGGCTGATCGGCTTGAAGACGGCGGGCATTGTGGTCGACAGCCCGGCGACGCTGATCAAGCTCGGTTCCCTGCGCGAGCCGGGGCCGTTGCTGGCAGCGATCTGCTTTCTGATGATCGCGGTGCTCAGTTACCACCGGGTGTTTGGCGCGATCCTGATCAGCATCATTGCCGTGACGCTGGCCGGCTGGGGTCTGGGGCTGGTGCATTATCAGGGCATTTTGTCGACGCCGCCGAGCCTTGCGCCGACCTGGATGGCGATGGATATCAAAGGCGTGTTCAACGTCAGCATGATCAGCGTGGTGCTGGCCTTTCTGTTCGTGCACATGTTCGATACCGCCGGGACATTGATGGGCGTCGCCCAGCGCGCCGGGCTGGTCCGGGCCGACGGAAAGATCGAAAACCTCTCCAGGGCATTGAAGGCCGACAGCGCGTCCAGTGTGTTCGGCGCCATGGTCGGCGTACCGCCGGTGACCAGTTATGTGGAAAGCGCGGCAGGCGTTGCAGCAGGTGGACGCACCGGGCTGACGGCCGTGACCGTGGGCGTGTTGTTTATCGCGGCGATGTTTTTTGCGCCGCTGGCTGGCATGATTCCCGCTTACGCCACAGCAGGCGCGCTGATCTATGTCGCGATGCTGATGATGGGCGGCATGGCCCATATCAACTGGGACGAAGCCACCGACAGCATTCCGGCGATTGTCACGGCGATCATGATGCCGCTGACCTTTTCCGTGGCCGATGGCATTGCACTGGGCTTCATCACTTACGTGGTGCTGAAGGCGGGCACCGGCAAGCACAAGGAAATCTCGGTCAGCCTGTGGGTGCTGTGCGCGATCTTCATTGCCAAGTTTATTTTTCTGTAGTTCCAAGCATTTGAAGGAGCACACCGCATGACCCTGGAAACCTGGCTGCTGTTCAGTGGCGCCGCGTTGGTGGTGATTCTGATACCGGGACCGTTATCGCTGCTGATGATCAGCAACAGCCTGAATTACGGCCTGCTGCGCTCGTATCCGGCGTTTCTCGGCGGCGTGCTCGCTTCGGTGTGCTTGCTCAGCGCTTCGGCGTTAGGCCTTGGGGCGTTGCTGCTGGCTTCGGAACAGTTGTTTAGCGCGCTGAAAATCGTCGGCGGCCTGTATCTGTTTTACCTGGCCTGGCAAAGCTGGCGGCAATCACGTCAACCGGCAACTGCGCCGGGTTGTTTGGTACTGCGGGAGCGGCTTCGTTGTTGAGTCGCTGATTCAAACCCGCTCCCTAATATCTAACGACCGGTAGGAGGGGACTTGTCCCCGAATGCGATGGCCCTGACAACGATAATCCGCAAGGTGAACGCTGCCTGAGCTACCGCCTTTCGGGGACAAGTCCCCTCCTACAAGGCGCAATACCGACCAAAAAAAACCCGCAGTGTGGGCGGGCAAGGTAACCGTCGGACCTGTCGTGGCGATCTAGCTGCCGCGATAGGTCGAATAGCTGTAGGGCGAGATTAACAGCGGTACGTGATAGTGCTCCTGACCCGCGTCAATACCGAAGCGCAACACCACCACATCCAGAAAGGCCGGATTCGGCAATGCAGTGCCGCGAGCACGGTAGTAATCGCCAGCATGAAATTGCAGCTGATACACACCCGAACGGTAATCATCGCCCTGTAACAACGGCCCATCGCAACGGCCATCGCTGTTGGTCACGGTACTGGCAATCCGGTCCAGGCGCTCGCCTTCAACCCGGTACAGTTCGACCTTGATAGCGCTGCCGGGGCAGCCGTGTGCAGCGTCCAGTACATGCGTCGTCAATCTTCCCATTGCTCGTCTGCGCCTCATCAGTGAATAAAAGTGTCGTGCTCGCCTCAAAACAGTGCTTAAAAATTTGAGCAAGGCACGATTAAGACACTTTCATAGAAAGTTGTACACAATTAAAAGTGCTTTTCCGCAATGGAAATCCATACGCAGGCACAGTAGACCGTTTTATCGGGAATTGAGGATATCGTTGAGGTTTTTCACTGGAACCTGACCAGTCAGGCAAGTTTCTTGCAACGTTACTTCTCATCAGGAAGGCGAAAAAACAGGGTTACAAAGTGAAAACAAAGTTGTATACAATCTCAACGCCGCAGTGAAAGCAGGCAAGACCATTGCCCCCCTGCGAGATACGACACACCGACACGAGGAAGACTGCAGTGAGCGCTGACTACCCACGCGACCTGATCGGCTACGGCAGCAACCCGCCCCATCCACACTGGCCGGGCAACGCACGTATTGCCTTGTCGTTTGTGCTCAATTACGAGGAAGGCGGCGAACGCAATATCCTGCATGGCGACAAGGAGTCCGAAGCCTTCCTTTCGGAAATGGTCTCCGCGCAACCGCTGCAGGGCGAGCGCAACATGAGCATGGAATCGCTCTACGAATACGGCAGTCGCGCCGGTGTGTGGCGCATCCTCAAGCTGTTCAGGGAATTTGATATTCCGCTGACGATTTTTGCGGTGGCCATGGCCGCGCAACGGCATCCGGATGTGATCCGCGCCATGGTCGCCGCAGGCCATGAAATCTGCAGCCATGGTTATCGCTGGATCGACTATCAGTACATGGACGAGGCCCAGGAGCGCGAGCACATGCTCGAAGCGATCCGCATCCTCACCGAGATCAGCGGTGAACGTCCGCTGGGCTGGTACACCGGCCGCACCGGCCCGAATACCCGGCGACTGGTCATGGAGGAAGGCGGATTTCTCTACGATTGCGACACCTATGACGACGACCTGCCGTATTGGGAGCCGAACAACCCCACCGGCAAGGCGCATCTGGTGATTCCGTACACCCTGGACACCAATGACATGCGCTTCACTCAGGTGCAGGGTTTCAACAATGGCGAGCAGTTTTTCCAGTATCTGAAAGACGCGTTCGACGTGTTGTACGCCGAGGGCGCCGAAGCGCCGAAGATGCTTTCCATCGGCCTGCATTGCCGCCTGATCGGCCGCCCTGCCCGACTTGCTGCGCTCAAGCGCTTTATCGAATATGCAAAAAGTCATGAGCAGGTCTGGTTTACCCGCCGCGTCGACATTGCTCGCCACTGGCACGCCGAACACCCGTTCAATCCACAGACAGAGGCTGCGCTGTGAGCCATTTCAAGACGGTCAAACCCTCGGCCCTGAGCCGCGAAGATTTTGTCAGCGCATTCGCCGACATCTACGAACATTCGCCTTGGGTTGCCGAGCAGGCCTACGACAAAGGCCAGGGCGCGGAACTCGACGTTATCGAGACGCTGCATGCGCGCATGAGCGACATCCTGTTGAGTGCTGATCACGCCGCACAACTGGCGTTGATCAACGCTCACCCGGACCTTGCCGGCAAAGCCGCCGTGCAAGGCCAACTGACCGAAGCCAGCACCCACGAACAAGCGGGCGCCGGGATCCACCAATGCACGGCTGAAGAGTTCCAGCGCTTCACCGAGCTGAACGACGCCTATAAAGCGAAGTTTGCGTTCCCCTTCATCATGGCGGTCAAAGGCAGCAACCGGCATCAGATCCTCGCCGCATTCGAAACGCGCATTCACAATCCGCTGGAAACCGAATTCGCCTGCGCTCTGGTGGAGATCAACAAGATTGCGCTGTTTCGTTTGCAGGCCTTGTGATGCATACCACTTTTGCAACCGACCATTCCCACGCCACCGACTGAAAAAAGGCAGACAAAAAGAATGAAAGCTTACGCCGTACCCTTCGAAAAATTCGTCAACCTGGCCGATGCGCGCCTGGGCACCAAAATCATTTCCGTCACCGACGATTGGTTCGCCGACGCCAACCGTTTGTTCCAGCCCACGCCTGCCGTGTTCAAGGAAGGCGTGTTCGATGACAACGGCAAGTGGATGGACGGCTGGGAGTCGCGCCGCAAACGTTTCGAAGGTTACGACAGCGCGGTGATCCGCCTGGGTGTTGCTGGCTCGATCAAAGGCGTGGACATCGACACCTCGTTCTTCACCGGCAACTATCCGCCTTCGGCGTCGCTGGAAGCCTGTTTCCTGGCCTCCGGCGAACCGGATGACGGCACCCAGTGGACGGAAATCCTCTCGGCGGTGGAACTGAACGGCGACAGCCATCACTTCCATGAAATCAGCAACGATCAGGCGTTCAGCCACTTGCGCTTCAATATCTACCCTGATGGCGGCGTTGCGCGTTTGCGGGTCTACGGCATCCCGTTCCGCGACTGGTCGGCGGTGGCTGACAACGAGCAGGTCGATCTGGCCTCGGCGCTCAACGGCGGTCGGGCCCTGGCCTGTTCCGACGAGCACTTCGGACGCATGAGCAACATCCTCAATCCGGGCCGTGGCGTGAACATGGGCGACGGCTGGGAAACCGCGCGCCGTCGCACGCCAGGCAATGACTGGGTAATCGTTGCCCTGGGTCATGCCGGGGAAGTCGAGAAAGTCATCGTCGACACCTTGCACTTCAAGGGCAACTACCCGGACAGCTGCTCGATCCAGGGCGCGTTCGTCAAGGGCGGCACCGATAATCAGATCGAAACCCAGAGCCTGTTCTGGCGCGAATTGCTGCCCAGCCAGAAACTGCAAATGCATGCCGAGCACGAGTTCGCCGAGCAGATCAAGGCGCTGGGACCGATCACCCATATCCGCCTGAATGTGTTCCCGGATGGTGGGGTGAGTCGTCTTCGAGTGCTGGGTAAAGTGTCGAAGTGACCGATTACCCGCAGGACCGGCTTTAGCCGGGAGCAGGCATTCCTGACGCAACAATTGCATCGAATGTGTGGACCCCCTCCCGGCTAAAGCCGGTCCTACGGGTCGTCAGTATGGAATCAATTGAACTCAAGAACAGAAGACCCAACATGCGCACATTGACCATCGAGCCGTTGACCAAAGAAGCTTTCGCCCCTTTCGGTGACGTCATCGAAACCGACGGCAGCGATCACTTCATGATCAACAACGGCTCGACCATGCGTTTTCATCGTCTGGCCGAAGTGGAAACCGCAACGCCGGATGACAAGGCGATCATCAGCATCTTCCGCGCCGAGGCGCTGGAAATGCCGTTGACGCTGTGCATGCTGGAGCGCCATCCGCTGGGCAGCCAGGCGTTCGTGCCGCTGCTCGGCAACCCCTTTCTGATCGTGGTCGCGCCACTTGGCGATGTGCCTGAATCAGAGTTGGCCCGCGCCTTCATTTCCAATGGCAGGCAGGGCGTTAATTACCATCGCGGCGTCTGGCACCACCCGGTGCTGACGATCGAAAAGCGGGATGACTTCCTGGTGGTTGATCGCAGTGGAACTGGCAATAACTGCGATGAGCATTTCTTCACTGAGAGCCAGAGGCTGGTTCTCGACCCCCACCAGCAGGTTGCGTGAAAACGTAGCGAGCGAAGGCAAGACAAGGCGAAAACAGGCGAGGACGCGGAGTTTAGGCTTCTAAATGAGCAGTCCGAGCCTGTTTTCAACGCAGTATTGCCGAGCGGAGTAGTTTTCACGCCAGCTGCGATAAGAGAAGGGTCTGAACGTCCGTAGTGACGACAGGCAAAAGGTAAAAACCGTGGAAGCACATTTGATGGAATGGCTGAATCTAAGCGTGCGCTGGATTCACATGATTGTCGGGATCGCCTGGATCGGCGCGTCCTTCTATTTCGTCTGGCTGGAAAACAACCTCAACCGGGTCAACCCGCGTGACGGTCTGTCCGGGGATTTGTGGGCCATTCATGGTGGCGGCATCTATCACCTGGAAAAGTACAAGCTCGCCCCGCCGACCATGCCCGACAACCTGCACTGGTTCAAATGGGAAGCGTATTTCACCTGGATGTCCGGCGTCGCGCTGCTGTGCGTAGTGTTTTACGCCAATCCGACCCTGTATCTGCTGGCTCCGGGCAGCAGCCTGTCCGGCCTTGAAGGCGTGGCACTGGGTCTCGGTTCGTTGTTCGTCGGCTGGTTCGTGTACAGCTTTCTCTGCGACTCGGCGTTGGGCAAACGCCCTGCCCTGCTCGGCTTTATCCTGTTCGTGCTGTTGATCGCTGCGGCCTACGGTTTCAGCAAAGTATTCAGCGGGCGCGGCGCTTATCTGCATGTCGGCGCGATCATCGGCACGATCATGGTCGGCAACGTATTCCGCATCATCATGCCCGCCCAGCGTGCGCTAGTAGCGGCCATCGCCGAGAACCGCACGCCGGACCCATCGCTGCCCGCCAAGGGCCTGTTGCGTTCGCGGCACAACAACTATTTCACCTTGCCGGTGCTGTTCATCATGATCAGCAACCACTTCCCGAGCACTTACGGCAGCCAGTACAACTGGTTGATCCTGGCCGGGATCGCGGTTTTGGCGGTGCTGGTTCGGCACTACTTCAACACCCGTCACAACAGCCATAAATACGCCTGGACGTTGCCCGTCGCAGCCCTCGGCATGTTGTGTCTGGCCTACGTGACCGGTCCTGCGCAAATGCCAAGAGCACCGGAAGCAGCGAAGATCGACTATCAGCCGCTGCCGGGTACGGCCATTGGCGGTTATCGCCATGACGAACCCCGGCCCGAACCTGCGCCCGCGCCGGTTGAGGTTGCCAAGGCCAGCCCCGGTGTCGATTTCGACAAGGTGCACAGCGTGATTCAGGAACGCTGCGCGGTGTGTCATTCGGCCAAGCCCACCAGCCCGCTGTTCAGTACCGCACCGGCCGGAATCATGTTCGACACGCCGCAGCAGATCCAGCAACTGGCGCCGCGTATCCAGGCCCAGGCCGTGGTTTCGCAAATCATGCCGCTGGGCAACATCACCCAGATGACCCAACAGGAACGTGAGTTGCTGGGGCAATGGATTGATAAAGGGGCGCAGACTAATTGAGGTAACGCCCCTCGGTGGGAGCGAGCTTGCTCGCGAATGCACTGTCATGCCTGACGCCAGTCGGTGCATGTACCGGCCTCTTCGCGAATAAATTCGCTCCTACAGTCGTCAACGGTTTACCCGATGTCGTGATCCAAACGTTGTACCGGTCAGCCCCGCTGCCCATAAAAATAAAAACAAAATCCGAGGTGTTGCATGTCCGAGTCCACTCACGCGCGCATCCCCGCCGCGCCGCCAAGACAGCCCCTGCCACTGCTGCAATTGTTCCTGGTGGGCCTGCAACACGTTCTCTTGATGTACGGCGGCGCCATCGCCGTGCCGCTGATCATCGGTCAGGCCGCCGGCTTGTCCCGGGAAGAAATCGCCTTTCTGATCAACGCCGACCTGCTGGTCGCTGGCATTGCCACGGTCGTGCAATCCCTGGGCATCGGCCCGTTGGGGATTCGCATGCCAGTGATGATGGGCGCCAGTTTCGCCGCAGTCGGCAGCATGGTGGTGATGGCCGGAACGCCGGGGATCGGCATGCCGGGCATTTTCGGTGCGACCATTGCGGCCGGTTTCTTTGGCCTGTTGATCGCGCCGTTCATGTCGAAGATCGTGCGTTTCTTCCCGCCGCTGGTGACCGGCACGGTAATCACCTCGATTGGCCTTTCATTGTTCCCCGTCGCAGTGAACTGGGCCGGCGGCGGCAGCAAGGCGCCCAGTTTCGGCAATCCGATTTATCTGCTGGTCGCGGCATTGGTGCTGCTCACCATCCTGCTCATCAACCGTTTCATGCGCGGCTTCTGGGTGAATATTTCAGTGCTGATCGGCATGGGCCTGATTCCGGTGGTGCGTCCGGAATTCTTCGCTCATCTGCCGCAATGGATGGGGCCGATCACCCACAGCGGCATCGCCATGGCGACCCTCAGCGCGGTGCTGTTGAACCTGCTGTTCAACATTCTCGGTGGTGTGGATCGGCAAGCATCGAGCGACGCCCTACATCCACGTTGAACGAACGCGCGGCGCGGACGATCTGCGGGCAGACGTGCCCCAGTATCGTCACCCGTGCCCCGTCGCAGCGCACTTGAGCCTGATGGCGAGAGCCAGTATTCTCCGCCGCCGCGCCAAAACCGCACATCTTTGGATCCTGACCAACCGGACAGCTAGCTGACCGAGCGGTCAACTGCATGAGTTTCGGGAAAAACGCCTTGAATCGACAGCCCAGAGCGCTTTCGATTGCACTTTTGCGCTTTTTTTATGGCATTGGCCTAGCTCTTGCTATGTATCCAAGGCGCATCAAAGCTGACCAAACCGACATGTTTTAACCGGCACTAAAAGGCGTCAAAACAGAGCGCCAAAAACATACCTATCAACAGGGGAGCACCGCATGAACCGTACTATTTCCAGCCTGGTATTTGCCGGCAGTTTGTTGGCCGCCGGACAGACCATGGCCGGCGACCTTCTACAATGGCAGAGCAACAGCCTGACGTATCTGAACGGTCGCGACTTCGCAGTCAACCCGTCAAATCAACAGACCTTCACCTTCGAACATGCTGACGGCTGGAAATACGGCGACAACTTCCTGTTCATTGACAAGATCTTTTATAACGGCAAAGGCGACGCCAATTCGGGCGATAACACTTATTACGGCGAGATCTCCCCACGCTTGTCCATGGGCAAGATCTTTGGTCAGAAATTCGAGTTCGGGCCAATCTCCGACGTATTGCTCGCCGCCACTTATGAGTTTGGCGAAGGCGACAACGAGTCGTACCTGATCGGTCCGGGCTTCGACCTGAAGATCCCCGGTTTCGACTACTTCCAGCTGAACTTCTACAAGCGCTACACCGACGGCCATCGCCAGGGTTACGGCGCCTGGCAGGTTACTCCGGTGTGGTCCTACACCATTCCAGTGGGCAAATCAGACATCCTGATCGACGGTTTCATGGACTGGGTCGTGGATAACAAGTCCGATCACAATGGCGAATACAAATCCAACGTGCACTTCAACCCGCAGATCAAATACGACCTGGGCAAAGCGTTGAACCTGCCGGATCGCCAGCTGTATGTCGGTATCGAGTACGACTATTGGTCTGACAAATACGGCATCGAAGACACCAAGTACTTCGATACCAATCAGAATACGGCGAGCTTGTTGGTGAAAGTGTTCTTCTGATCGAACCCCGGCGAGGGCCATCAGCGCCCTCGTCATGTTTGCGGATTCCAGAGACATGTGAATTTTTTTTTCACATCCCTTTGACCCATCATTGACTCCCGCCTCCCTAAGATCCGCAGCATGCAGTCACTCAATCCTTGAGAGTCGGCAACGTTACGGTCTTCAGCACACCTGTGAATTACGACGCTGTCGATTTTGATTAACCGACCCAGACGGTAGATAGCGCCTCATCATGGAATCACTGTTCAGCCGAATCGTCGCTCATGGCCGAGCGAGCAATAAACCGGGCGCCGGCGTTCCGGCCCGGTATCAGAAGCTGGTGGTGATGCTGTCTTTTTTCATCCTGGCGGTATTGATCGGCCTGTGGTTCCTGCGCGCGGCGGCGCCGGTGGACCTGGCTCAGGGCCGCAATATGCGCAATGCCGATGTGTATGCGCGTTGGGCCAAAGGCGAACTGGTGGTTCTGGTTCGGCATGCCGAGCGCTGTGATCACTCCACCAATCCCTGCCTTGATGTGGCCGACGGCATTACCCGCAAGGGTCGGAGCACAGCCGTTGAACTGGGCAATTCCTTCCGCACGCTGGGCCTGGCCAATGCCGATATCTTCAGCAGTCCGCTGGCCCGAACCCGGCAGACCTCGACCTTCGCCTTCAATCAGGCAAGTGCGGGTGAAGACTGGCTGATCAACTGTCGGCGCACCATGCTGGAGGATGTGCTGCGCCACAAAGCCGATCATCGCAATCTGATCCTGGTCACTCACAGCGAATGCATCGACCAGCTGGAACGTTCTCTGCAAGTGTCGTCGCGCTCAATGCTTGATTACGGCAGCTCGCTGTTCGTCGCCGTGGATCCCGACGACCATACCGCGCACGTCCTGGGTTTTCTCGACGCGCCGGACTGGAAGTCCGTACTTGCCAAACGCCCGTAACCATCATGAATACTCTCGAGCCGGGACATGCCGCGTGAATAATCCAAAACATCAGTTTTATCTAATCAATATTGGCCTGCCGCTGTTCCTGGCACTTTCGATATTTGTTGTGTTCGACTTGACGCAACTGGACGTGGCAATCAGCAATCTTCTGTATAACGCCGACAGCCACACGTTCTGGCTGGAACATAACAAACTGTTCGAGGACATTACCCACCGCTGGGCACGGATCATTCCAAACTGGACCGGTGAAGCTGCGATTATTGGTGCTGTGCTGTCTTTTCTGTGGCCCCGATTCAACGCTGAAAAACATGTGCGGATGATTGCCTTTCTGGAGAGAACACACGTCGCAAGGCTGTTGAGGTTCTGCACGCGGCACCGTCGTGACTTTCTATTCCTGGTCTTCTCCTTCGCGATAACCACCGGTGTTATCCACTACTTCAAAAGCCATACCAGCATCTACTGCCCTATCGAAACAACGCTGTATGGCGGCACCATGGAAAAGAAAGAGTGGTTCGAAAATTTCAGCCTGCTGCGTGAAGCCGGTAAAGGTCGCTGCTGGCCCGGCGGCCATGCCTCCGGTGGTTTTACCATGCTCGCCTTGTACTTCGTCGCTCGTCGTTATCGCTGGCGGCATGCCAAAGCGCTGCTTTACTGGACGCTATTGCTCGGCATGGTTTATGGGACCACCCGCGTACTACAAGGCTGGCACTTTATGTCGCACACGTTCTGGGCCGGTATTCTGGTCTGGTTCTCGGCATTCTTTACCGCGCTGGCATTTTATGGCCGACGCGTCCTGGAATTACCGCTGCGTAACAACACTGGTCCGCCAGTTCCAGCGGCGCAGGCCGAGTTAGTCGCAGACAACTAATAGCCGCATGGATAAATTTTTCATGCCCAGCTGACTCATTTTTTACTTTTGACTTGGCATGATTCATTCAGGGTCGGACGCAATGTCCGACCCTCGCGTATCGACCGAACAACAACGACATCGCTGACCCACCTTTGAGTTTCAAACATGAATAAACTACCGCAGATCACGCTCGCGTTCTGGATTATGAAAATCTGTGCAACCACATTAGGCGAGACAGCCAGTGATTTGCTGTCCATGACCCTGGATGTGGGCTATGCGATGAGTTCGCTGATATTAATCAGCGTCTTCGTTGCCACACTTTTTACGCAACTGGCATCCCGGCGTTACCACCCGGCGCTTTACTGGATCGTGATTCTTTCTACCAGCACGGCTGGCACCACCATGTCGGACTTCATGGATCGCACGCTCGGCCTTGGCTACGCCACCGGCTCGGCCATATTGATCGCGATCCTGCTGGCGATATTCGCCGCCTGGCATTTCAGTGAAAAATCCCTGTCAGTGGACCGTATTACCACCCTCAAGGGTGAGCTGTTCTATTGGTTCGCGATCCTGTTCTCGAACACGCTGGGCACCGCATTGGGCGACTTCCTGGCAGACGATTCAGGCCTGGGTTTCGCCGGTGGGGCGTTGTTGATCGGCGGTGCCATTGCAGTCGTCGTCGCGCTCAAGTTCTTCACCCGGATTTCGACGGTGCTGCTGTTTTGGGTGGCGTTCGTCCTGACCCGGCCTTTCGGTGCGACATTGGGCGACTTCCTGACCAAGCCGTTTGACAAGGGCGGCCTGGATTTTGGCACGGTCGGCTCGTCGCTGGTGTTGTTGGCGGTGCTGGTCGCGTTGGTGGTGCTGGCGACGGTCTACAACAGCCAGAAGAAGCCAAGAGAAAACCAGCCGCAACTGGCTTCTCTCGGGGATAGCTGAAGGTGGTGCCTGGGCAAATTACGAATCCCGTGGCTACTCCCACGGCAACGGCTTACCTGCCCGAATATTCGAATTGATCGAGCGCAGCAGCTCCAGCGGGTCACGGTCGGTGCGGGCATGGCTTTGTTCGTCGACCCAGCTGGTGACCTGTTTGCGCTCAAGACTCGGTCGCAGATGAAGAATCTCTACCAGCTGGCGCTCGCACTGTTGTGCATAGGCGACCACGCTGGAAAACAAAGGGCTATTCATTGAGTCGAACCTCGCCATTCATGCCCTGATACGTTTCCAGATTCTACCGGCAACCGTCACCAGCAACACCAACAGTGCGCCCGCTACCAGCCCGGCGACAGCGTCGATGACCGTCGGGACAACCATTGAAAAACCACCCACCGACTCAGCAGCACGCTGGGTCAGGTTTTCGCTCCAGTGATGAGCGAACGGCAGGCCGTGGGTGAGGATACCGCCGCCGACCATGAACATGGCAGCTGTACCGACGATGGACAGCACTTTCATCAGCACCGGTGCCAGCCAGAGCAATGCGCCGCCGACTGCTTGCAAGGCTGAATTGGCGCCCTTCTTCAGATACAGCCCCAGATCGTCAAGCTTGACGATGCCAGCTACCAGACCATAAACGCCGACGGTGATCAGCACCGCCACGATCACCAGCACGCCAACCTGGTCCATGAACGGCCGGGTGGAAACCACGCCCAAGGCGAGCACGATGATTTCAGCGGACAGGATGAAGTCAGTGCGAATCGCGCCCTTGATGCGGTCTTTCTCGAAAGCCACCATGTCGACATTCTGGTCGGCAGTGGCCTGCGTGCGTTGCTGGCGCTCTGCTTCGGTTTCGGGGTGCAGCCATTTGTGCGCGAGCTTTTCAAAACCCTCGAAGCACAGGAACGCACCGCCGATCATCAGCAGCGGCAAGATCCCCCACGGCGCGAAAGCACTGATCAGCAACGCGGCTGGTACCAGAATCGCCTTGTTGAGCAGCGACCCCTTGGCCACGGCCCAAACCACCGGCAGTTCACGGTCAGCGCTGACGCCAGTGACTTGCTGCGCATTGAGCGCGAGATCGTCGCCCAGCACTCCGGCGGTTTTTTTTGCAGCGAGCGAGACATCGTCAAGCAGCGTTGCAATGTCATCCAGAAGGGTCAGCAAGCTTCCAGCAGCCACAGGCAATATCCTTAACACAATCAATGAAAATCAAACTGGCGCTATTGAACCATAGCCGTGTCGGCAAATGCCGCGATCTTGAGGCTCGCGTGAGGGCGGTGCTACCATGCGCCTCCGCTGAACGGGCAAGGAAACCTCTGGTTTATGAGCAGTATTCGCGAGCGCAATAAAGAGCTGATCCTGCGTGCAGCCAGTGAAGAGTTCGCCGACCGGGGATTTGCGGCCACCAAGACCAGCGACATCGCCGCCAAGGCCGGTCTGCCCAAACCCAACGTCTATTACTACTTCAAGTCCAAGGAAAACCTCTATCGCGAGGTGCTCGAAAGCATCATCGAGCCCATCCTGCGTGCCTCGACGCCCTTCAATCGTGAGGGTGTACCGGCGCAAGTGCTCAGCGCCTACATCCGCTCCAAGATCCGCATTTCCCGCGAGCTGCCGTTTGCCTCGAAAGTCTTCGCCAGCGAGATCATGCACGGCGCGCCGCACCTGACGCCGGAGCAGGTCGAACAGCTCAACGGCCAGGCGCGGCACAACATCGAATGCATCCAGGCCTGGATCGACAGTGGGCAGATCGCCGGGATCGATCCCCATCACCTGATGTTCACCATCTGGGCCGCGACTCAGACCTACGCGGATTTCGACTGGCAGATCTCCACGGTCACCGGCAAGACCAGGCTCGACGACGCGGATTATGAGGCCGCCGCGCAGACCATCATTCGGCTGGTGCTCAAGGGTTGTGAGCCGGACTGACTAGTTGTGGGAGCAAGCTTGCTTGCGAAGGCGTAGCTTCAGACCAGACTATGTCGAATGTGACGAAGCTTCGCGAGCAAGGTGGATCGCCACCCCGGTCGCTCCCACAAGTGATTCTTTGCGACTAAATCCCGAACAACAAAAAACCCGCCGAAGCGGGTTTTTTGCATGACCATTCCAACATCCTGTCAGTAGCCGTCCTGGCAATGGTCGATCATCCCTGACCCCGTAGCGCTTCCTTGGCTGCGGTTGTTGGATCCAATGTTATGCCCCTGCTGTGGCCAGCAATAGAGCGAACTTCCCGACTTCGTGTAAGCCTTTGGCTATACGTGGATTTACCCTACAAAAATTTGTGAACCGTCTCTCACGTTTGGCGGTCGTGGGCCGACAGCATGTAGAGGACAATCGGAGTGGATGCTCTCGCTATGCCTGTCTGGATTAGCCCTCGACGCACTCGCTTGGTTTAGGCGCAGACTGCGAAAACAATAAAAAATACGGAGTAATAGTCATGACTATGCGCAACTTATCGATCAGCCGCCGTCTTTGGCTGATTCTCATAGTGTCCGTATTGATGCTGTGCACGCTGACGGCCGCGATGCTCAGACAGGTTCATAACGATCTGTACGACGCCAAAGCCCAGAAAACCATGCATGTGGTGCAAACCGCCAGCGGCATTCTCGAGTACTACCACGGCCTGGAAACGGCCGGAACGCTCTCCAAGGACCTGGCTCAGGAACAGGCGCTCAACGCCATTCGCAGCCTGCGCTATAACCAGAACGACTATTTCTGGATCAACGACCTGCGCCCGGTAATGATCATGCATCCGGTCAGCGTCAAGCTGGTCGGTCAGGACTTGTCAGCAATCAAAGACCCGGACGGCTTCGCGCTCTTCAATGAAATGGTTGCGGTGGCCAAGTCCAAAGGCGCCGGGATGATCCAGTACCGTTGGCCAAAACCGGGCGCCAGCGAGCCGGTGCAGAAGATTTCCTATGTGCAACTCTTCGCGCCATGGGGCTGGATTCTGGGTTCCGGGGTCTACGTTGACGACGTCTCGGCCGAGTTCCAGCAACAAGTCTGGCGCGCCGTGTTGTTCAGCCTGGCGATCGTGCTGGTCATGGCATTGCTGGTCATCCTGATCGGCCGCAGCATCGTCCGGCCATTGCGCGAAGCGGTGCAGGCGATGGCCGACATCGCCAGTGGCGAAAGCGACCTGACGCGCACGTTGCAAACCCACGGCAACGACGAAATCACCCAACTGGCGCGGCATTTCAACGCTTTCACCGCCAAGCTGCGCGGCGTTGTGAGCCAGCTGCAAACCTCCGCCAATGGCCTGGAACAGGCTTCCACTGACCTGGGGCATAACGCCGAACAGGCCCAAGCCCGCAGCCAGCAGCAATCGCAACAAATGGAGCTGGTGGCCACCGCCGTCAATGAAGTCACCTACGGCGTGCAGGACGTGGCGAAGAACGCCGAGCATGCGGCCAATGAAATGCGCGATGCCGAAGCTCAGGCCCATCAGGGCCAGGTCAATATCGACAGCAGCTTGCGCCAGATCGATCATCTGTCCGGCACGATCAATCAGGCCGTGGAAGTGATCCGCACCCTGGCGGCAGAAAGCACGCAGATCGGCAGCGTCCTGGAGGTGATCAGCTCGATTGCCGAGCAGACCAACCTGCTGGCTCTCAACGCCGCCATCGAAGCGGCCCGGGCCGGTGAACAGGGCAGGGGTTTTGCCGTGGTTGCCGATGAAGTGCGCTTGTTGGCGCAACGCACGCAGAAATCCACCGCTGAAATCCAGGCGATGATCGAACGCCTGCAAACCCACTCCAACGCAGCGGTCAAAGTCATCGCCGACAGCAGCCGTTCGTCCCAGCTGACCATCGAGCAGGCCAATCAGGCCGGCCAGAGCCTGACTTCCATCAGCCAGGCGCTGCGTAACCTCAACAGCCTGAACGCATCGATTGCCAGCGCGACCCTGCAACAATCCCACGTCGTCGAGGACATCAATCAGAACGTCACCCAGGCCGCGCAACTGTCGCAAACCACCGCCATCGCCGCTGAGCAATCGAGTGGCGCCAGTCTGCATCTGCGCAATTTGAGCGAGCAACTCAACAGTCTGCTCAAGCAATTCCGCGTCTGAAATGTTCAAGGCCGGGATCGTCACTTCCCGGCCTTTCCAATACTTCCTGCGGTGTCACCGAAACATCCGTCGAACGAAGCTGCCTTACAGAGCCGACTAAGCTTGCGTTGCCTGACGCATTACTCATAGGCTCACGCGACTTTTGATTCGGAAGACACCATGGACAGCAACATCAGCCGGCGCGAACAACTACGCATCATCATTTTCCATACTGATACTCCGGCGGGTCGACGCTTCGACCAGACACTGCTGGCGGTGATCCTGTGCAGCCTGATCGTGGTGATCCTCGACAGTATTCCGGCGATACACGCCAACTATGCGGATCTGCTGGCGTATATCGAGTGGGGCTTCACGGCGGTATTTCTCGCCGAGTACATCCTGCGCCTGTACAGCTCGCCACGACCGTTGCAGTACGCATTCAGCTTCTATGGGCTGGTCGACCTGCTGGCCATCGTGCCCGGAATCCTCGCGATTTATTACAGCGATGCGCAATACCTGTTGATCGTCCGGATCGTGCGGATGCTGCGTATTTTCCGGGTACTCAAGCTCAGTCCCTATCTGAAGCAGGCCAACTATCTGCTGGCGGCGCTGCGCGGGAGCAAACAGAAAATCATCGTGTTTCTCGCCAGCGTTTCGACGCTGGTCATTGTCTTCGGCACCCTGATGTATGTGATCGAAGGACCGGAGCATGGCTTCACCAGTATTCCAACCGGGATTTATTGGGCCATCGTGACCCTGACCACCGTCGGCTTCGGCGACATCGTACCCAAGACGCCTCTGGGACAGATCCTGTCTTCGCTGGTGATGATTACCGGTTATTCGATCATTGCCGTACCCACCGGAATTTTCACGGCAGAACTGGCCAATGCCATGCGCGGCGAACAGTTGCAGCACGATTGCCCGGTATGCGCCAAGAACACCCATGAGCACGGGGCGGCTTTTTGCTCGCGTTGCGGTAATCAGCTGTTTCCGCGTGTCGGCGAAAAGGCATAACCCGATAATTTTTTAATCTATAAAGGCCTAAGGCTGTCCAGTTATAGTCGCGAGCAATGAGCCATCAACTTTATAAGAAACATCATCTACAAAAGGAATATGCAGTGAACAAACTTTTCGCCGCCTCGTTACTGGCAGCAGGCCTGGCTCTAAGCAGCGCCGCTCAGGCCGCACCGACGCTGTTGAACGTGTCGTATGACGTGATGCGTGACTTCTACAAGGATTACAACGCCGCGTTCCAGAAGCACTGGAAAGCCGATCATCAGGAAGATATCGCCGTGCAGATGTCGTTCGGTGGTTCGAGCAAGCAAGCGCGCTCGGTGATCGACGGCCTGCCCGCCGACGTGATCACCATGAACATGGCCACCGACATCAATGCCCTGGCCGACAATGGCAAGCTGGTGCCGGACAACTGGGTGACCCGCCTGCCGAACAACAGCGCGCCGTTCACCTCCGCGACCGTGTTCATCGTGCGCAAGGGCAATCCAAAGGCCCTGAAAGACTGGCCTGACCTGATTAAAAGCGACGTTGAAGTGATCGTGCCCAACCCGAAAACCTCGGGTAATGGCCGCTACACCTACCTGTCGGCCTGGGGTTACACCCTGAAAAATGGCGGCGATGAAGCAGCGGCGAAGAAATTCGTCGGCCAACTGTTCAGCCATGTGCCGGTGCTCGATACCGGCGGCCGTGCCGCGACCACGACCTTCATGACCAATCAGATCGGCGACGTGCTGATCACCTTTGAAAACGAAGCGGAAATGATCGCCCGGGAATTTGGTCGCGACCAGTTCGAAGTGATTTACCCAAGCGTCTCTGCAGAAGCCGAGCCGCCAGTGAGCGTGGTCGACAAAGTCGTCGACAAGAAAGGCACCCGTGCCGCTGCCGAGGAATACCTGAAGTACCTGTGGTCGCCTGAAGGCCAGGAAATCGCTGCCGCCAACTACCTGCGTCCGCGCGACCCGGCGGTGCTGGCCAAATACACCGATCGGTTCCCGAAAGTCGACTTCCTGTCGGTGGAGAAAACCTTCGGCGACTGGCGCACTGTGCAGAAGACTCACTTCAACGATGGCGGGGTTTTTGATCAGATTTATCCGGCGAAGTAACTGAATCGTGCTGTAGGAGCCTCGCCAGCAAGTTGGCTCCTACACGCCACTAATTCTTACATATCGAGTTACAACTTTCCCATTCTCTCCCGCTCATGCCTGACCAAGCACTCTAAAGATTTCCTACGAGTCGTCGATAAACTTCCTACACCAAACGCACATGGAGTGACGACATGGATATCTCTTTGACTGCCGGCTCGACCCTGGCATCGACAATGCGACTTACCCAATCCAGCCAGACCCTGACCGCGCAACCCATCAGCGAAGATCAGAAATCGGCGTTCAGCAACGCAACACCGGCGGCGATTTATCATCCCAGTGAAGCAGCCCAGGAACCAAGTCAGACAACGTCGACTCAGCCTATGGTGGCCGTAAATAGCTATGGTCGCCCTCCGTCTGCCGATTTCCCAGCGATAGCCAAGCTGCACCAAGGTGCTTTTTATGGTTTGAAGTCCGCGTTCGAGGAGTTCAAATCCGCTCTTGAGTCCACTTTCCCGGACCTCGCCGAGAAGAAATTCGGCTTTACTATCGAAGCCGACGGCAAACTCAAGGCACTCAACCCTGCCGGCGAGCTCAGCATTACCGATATGGATCAACTGGATAAGCTGTTGAATGCCTCCAGCTCGCTGAAAGGCGCTGCCGATACCTACCGAGATGTGTCCATAGACCTGGTGGCGGCCGACGGAAATTGGGGCGGCTCTTATCTGGGCGATTACCAGCTGGACGAAAACAACTTCGCCAGCACCATTGATCTGGCGGCGTTGTTCATCCCCAAAACCACTACCCTGAATCCAGAGGCCATGGCGGGTTGGTTTTCGCACCAGCTATGGAGCAAAGGTGAACTCGCGACGAAGGAAACGCATGCAGCCATCCTGGCCTCCCGCGACGCCGCACGCCAAGCGCAGGAAGCACAGAAAGCGGCTGAAACTGCGAAGGCCTGAGACCTTCCGGCAGTACTGACCATTCTGTAGGAGCCAACTTGTTGGCGAGACATTGTCCTTACGGACGCAGGAATATCATCTCGCTAACAAGGTGGAGTCAGTTTCCTCCCACGGGGAGTTGTCCGTAGTTGACCCGTGTAGAAGCGAATCTATTCGCGAGGCGGGTATGACCGGTACATAGACGCTGGAATTACAAACCCATTGCAGCCAGCGCAACTTCAGTTTTGTAGCCCAGGATCGTAGCCCTTGCACAATTCAAATAAACCTGTGAGTTATCTCGCAAGATACCCAATATTTTCTTTAGATATCCCTGAGCTAGCTGGGAGTATTAATTTCCGAATGTCATGGGTGTTGGAACCAGATGCATGGCGGCAGTGCAGCTTTGTATCTCGCCGACCATCTTCAATACCACACGCAACACACCATCGTTCATATCCCAAGTATTCGCTTGCGGCCCATACCACTTTACCAAGACCTCTCGTAATACCTCTTTATCTCTATGATCCATCTCTGCCATCTACTACCTACGTTTGATACTACCGAGTATCTGCAATGCGACCGCCCGACTCCCGCGCACAGTAATGAGTTCGACGTTATCGCCATCCATAAGAACTATCTTATGAAAACCGGCGCTGTCTACCGCACCGTGAAATATGATCTGAATATCATCTCGCTGAAAGAAGACTACATCAGACTTGCAGTCAAGCTTCACCAGGCTACGCTGCAAGCTCAACTCCTGGGGGTTAATACCAGCGTCTCCAGCCGCAGACATGCCGTAAATCAAACGATAGAAATCAGCAACACTGGTTAGATCTTTAGCCAGCCTGGGTAGAGAATCAGCCATCTGGGCGGGATTCAGATGCTGCACCCCGATGTAGCCGTTATTAGGATAAGCCGCAATAAAGCCCTCGCCACTTAAAAAAGCGACCGGTGCTCCCGGAAGATCGAGCTGATAGCTGGAAAAATAGACAGGGAGATAAGCTCCCGATTGATAGGATAAAGATGTGGCTTCGGGTGAGGAATACTCACAAACACTGGCAAATGAACTTGCGGAGCAACACAAAGCGAGAACAGCGCCTATCAGATATTTCATTGCTTATTCCTTTCTAACCATCGCAACACATCAAGGCGGTGATAAATCAGAAGGAATTTTTCTACATCTGCGGTGTTATGTATATAGAAAAAAAGTAGGAAATGGCTGAATACTGTGTAGGTAATTTTTAATCCTGCCCCAACAAAAGCGACGCCCTTAGCCCCCGCTTTTGTTGGTATATACCTTACCCACTCAATTCCCGAACTGACGACTCAAACCCGCTGGCACACCGCTGGAATCGGTTTCCTGCCAAGGGCCGTTGGGCGTAGTTGACCAGCTCCAGCCGCTGTTCCAGCGATAGTAAGTGCGCTGGCGATAGAAGGTGTTCGGTTGATCATCGAGTACGTGGACGCCGAGCTTTGCATCCCAGTGACTGTTGCCACCCGGTGGTGGCGCGAAATTGGCCGAGGTCTTCGGGCCTGCCGACGGCGCCTTGGGCGTTTGCGGAGCGCTTGGCTTGCTCGGCGCCGATGGCTTGCCGGGCAGACTCTGGATCGGCTCCTGACTGCGTGGACCGGTGGGCTGGACCGCACAGGCACTCAGGCCAAGGACCATACCCAACAAGGTGATGCGTGCTGCGCGGTACATAAGCGGATTCTCTACTGATCTGGACTGTCGATGGTGAGCGTCTGCAACGCCGTAACGCTGCTGGCCAGCGGCTTGCTGCGGCCGATCCACTCGCCGGTGGTCGGCTGGCCTGCACGGGATACCCGCGCCACCAGTTGGACTTCAGGGAAGTTGGACAGTTTCAGTTGCGGCATCATCGCGTCGGCGTCTGCCAGTTCGACTTCTGCAGGCAAGTCCGCGACGGTTACGCGCTTGACCGCCAGCGGTGCCGGTGGGCCTTTGATCGCCCGGGCGAAGATGAACACGCTATCGCCGGGCGCCACCTTGGCTTTCAGTTCCGGCGCCAGATCAACCCGCACTTTGATGCGTGCCGTCTGGCTCGCTGCAACCACAGGCGCCTGGACAACGCCGCCGCTGGCCGTCAGCTTCTCACTGGCCCGGGCGATACCGCCTTCCAGGGCCGAGCGGGACGGATCCTGCGGCGGCAGGACCGCCAGCAGACGCTTCCAGTAATCCACGGCTTGTTGATAACGCTCGGTCTCGAAAGCGGCGATGCCCAACAGGCCGAGGCTGGTGACTTCTTTCGGATCGACCTTGAGGGCCTCGTCGGTCAGCGCCTGGACTTGCGCGGTGAATTTCTTGCCACCGGCAAAGTACAACGCCTGCGCCCATTGCCCGAGCAGTTCCGGCGGCCGACCGGCCAGGGCCGCCGCACGTTCGAACATCGCCGCAGCGTCTGCCGGACGATCCTGAGCCATGTAGGTACGCGCCAGAAAGTAAATCCCTTCGGCCGAATCCGGCTGGGCCTTCACTGCGCGCTCCAGGCGGCTGGTCATCTCCTGAATGGAACCCGGTGGCTGGGCGAATTCACGCGTCAGTTCGACCTTGTCACTGGCGCCAAAATGCAGATACAACGCCAGGCCCAGCACCGGGACCAACACCGCCGCCAGCAATGGCAGGGGCTTGCCCAGGCGCGAGGTGCGCAGCGGCTCGACGCCTTCGGTGTCAGCCAGCAACTCTCGGGCAGCTTCGGCGCGACCGTTGTCCATCTGCACCGATGACAACACGCCCTCCGCTTGCTGACCTTGCAGTTCGGCCACACGCTCCTGATACAGGGCGACATTGAGCGCGGTGCGGTCTTCTTCACTTTGCGCACGACGGCCACGCAGGACGGGGATCAGCAGGAAACTCAGGGCCACCAGCAACAACAGGCCAGCAGCTAGCCAGAAATCAATCATTCGCGGTTTTTATCCAGCAGGTGGGCGAGGCGCTGACGCTCCTCGTCGGAAAGGGCTTCGCTCTCGTTGCGACCCTGGCCACGGCGACGTACGACGATCACGCCAATCACCAACAGGCCGCCGATCAGCAGACCGGCCGGGCCGAACCAGAGAATCCAGGTCCGCGAGCTGAGGGCAGGCTTGTAGCGCACGAAATCGCCGTAGCGATCGACCATGAAATCAATGATCTGCTGATTGCTCTGCCCTTCGCCGAGCATGCGGAAGATTTCCTTGCGCAGGTCGGCGGCAATCGGGGCGTTGGAATCGGCGATGTCCTGATTCTGGCACTTGGGGCAACGCAGCTCTTTGGTCAGCTCGGCGTAACGCGCGCGCTCGGCGTCATCGCGAAACTCGTAAGCATCGATGGCGGCATGGGCCACGCTCGCGCAGCTCAAAGCGAGCAGGACCGCAGCGACGCTGCGCCGAATCACCCGTGGGAGCGAGCTTGCTCGCGAAGAGGCCGGTGCATCCTTACCCTCTTTGGCGTCGGTAACGTCGCATTCGCGAGCAAGCTCGGCTCCCACAGAAACTTGCACAACCCGTGGGAGCGAGCCTGCTCGCGAAGAGGCCGGTGCATCCTTACCCTCTTTGGCGTCGGTAACGTCGCATTCGCGAGCAAGCTCGGCTCCCACCGAAACTTGTACAACCCGTGGGAGTGAGCTTGCTCGCGAAAAGGCCGGCGCATCCTTACCCTCTTGGGCGTCAGTAACGTCGCATTCGCGAGCAAGCTCGGCTCCCACAGAAACTTGCACAACCCCTGGGAGCGAGCTTGCTCGCGAAGAGGCCGGCGCATCCTTACCCTCTTGGGCGTCAGTGACGTCGCATTCGCGAGCAAGCTCGGCTCCCACAGAAGTCCGTAAATACAGGTGCTTCATTGGCGAGCCTCATCAACCAATCCCTGATACAACCCGGCCAGTTGCTCGCGCCACACGGTTTCGTCGATCACACCGACGTACTTGTGACGAATGATGCCTTTGCTGTCGATCAGGAAAGTTTCCGGCGCGCCGTAGACACCCAGATTCAGGCCCAGGCTGCCCTGCTCGTCGCGGATGTTCAGCTGATAAGGGTCATGAAAGTCCTGCAGCCATTTCAGGGCGTCGGCGTTCACATCCTTGTAGTTGATGCCGTAGATCACCACGCCTTGCTGAGCCAGTTTGTTGAGCACCGGGTGCTCGACCCGGCAAGCCACGCACCAGGTACCCCAGACGTTGACCAGCGCCGGTTTGCCCAGCACGTCTCCGCGGGTCAGCACCTTGTCGCCTTGCACCTGGGGCAGGGAAAACTCGGGGAATGGTTTGTTGATCAAGGCCGACGGCAGCTCCGCCGGGTCCAGGTACAGACCGCGATAGAGAAACACCGCGACAGCGAGGAAAATCGCCAGCGGCAACAACAGGATCCAACGTTTCATACTGCCGCCTCCGCAATGCCCAGGGCGTCACGTACTTTGCTTTTCACCTTGACCCTGTAACGCTTGTCCATCGCTGCCAGAACGCCTCCCAACGCAGTGATCAAACCGCCGAACCAGATCCAGCGCACGAACGGCTTGACGTGAACCCGTACCGCCCAGGCGCCGTCGCCCAGCGGTTCGCCGAGTGCCACGTACAGATCGCGAGTGAAACCGGCGTCGATACCGGCTTCGGTCATCATCGATTGCTGCACGGTGTACAGGCGTTTTTCCGGGTGCAGGATGGTCACTTGCTTGCCGTTTTCCAGGACGCGAATGGTGGCGCGATCCGAGGTGAAGTTCGGGCCCTGATAATGTTTGGCGCCGTCGAACACGAACATGTAGCCGCCCAGCTCCATGGATTCACCGGGCGCCAGACGCAGGTCGCGCTCGGCGCTGTTCTGGCTGGAAAGCACCACGCCCAGGGCGCACACGGCGATCCCGATGTGCGCAACCTGCATGCCCCAATAGCTGCGGGTCATGCCGCGCGCGCCTTTGATCAAGCCTTTGTGGCGAGTCTTGTCCAGCAAGTCACGAACGCCCGCCAGCAATACCCACGCGGCGAGCATGAAGGTCGCCAGCACTGCCCAGTGGAAATCGTCCATGGCGAAACCGGCGATCACCGCCAGCACGGCGCTGCCGATCAGAACCGGGGCCAGCATGCTCAGCAGCCATTTGACCGGCGTGTCTTTCCAGCGCACCAGCACGCCGACCGCCATTACTGCCATCAGCAGGCCCATAAGGGGTACGAACAGCGCGTTGAAGTAAGGCGGGCCAACGGACATTTTCGCGCCGCTCAGGGCGTCAAGCACCAGCGGATACAGGGTGCCAAGCAGGATCATCGAAGCGGCCACCACCAACACCAGGTTATTGCCCAGCAGCAGGGTTTCCCGCGACCACAGGCCAAAGCCCACATGGCTTTTCACCACCGGAGCGCGGAAAGCGAACAAGGTCAACGATCCGCCCACGACGAACAGCAGGAAAATCAGAATGAATACGCCGCGCGCCGGGTCGGAGGCGAACGCGTGAACCGAGGTCAAGACCCCGGAGCGCACCAGGAATGTTCCCAGCAGGCTCAGGGAAAACGCCGCGATGGCCAGCAGCACGGTCCAGCTCTTGAACACGCCGCGTTTTTCCGTGACTGCCAGCGAATGGATCAGCGCCGTGCCGACCAGCCAGGGCATGAACGAAGCGTTTTCCACCGGGTCCCAGAACCACCAGCCGCCCCAGCCAAGTTCGTAATAGGCCCACCAGGAGCCCAAGGTGATGCCTATGCCGAGAAAGGCCCAGGCGACGATGGTCCATGGCCGCGACCAGCGCGCCCAGGCCGCATCGAGACGCCCGCCGAGCAGTGCCGCGATGGCGAAGGCGAAGGCCACCGAAAACCCGACATAGCCCATGTAGAGCATCGGCGGATGCACGATCAGGCCAATGTCCTGCAACAACGGATTGAGATCGCGACCATTGGCCGGAATTTGCGGCAGGATGCGCGAAAACGGGTTGGAGGTCAGGATCAGGAACAGCATGAAGCCGACGCTGATCATGCCCATCACCGCCAGCACTCGGGCGAGCATCACTTGAGGTAACTGGCGGGAGAAGATCGATACAGCGAAGGTCCACGCACCGAGAATCAACGCCCAGAGCAGCAGCGAGCCTTCGTGGGCGCCCCATACGGCGCTGAACTTGAAGTACCAGGGCAAGGCGCTGTTGGAGTTTTCCGCGACGTAGGCCACGGAAAAATCGTCAGTCATGAATGCATAAGTCAGGCAACCGAAAGCAAAGACCAGAAACGTGAACTGCCCCCACGCTGCTGGCTGCGCCAAACCCATCCACATGCGGTCGCCGCGCCATGCGCCCATCAGCGGCACGAAGGCCTGCACGACGGCGAAGCACAGCGCCAGAATCATGGCCAGATGGCCGAGTTCAGGAATCATGGTTCAACCCTGCTTGGAAGGTGAAGAAGGCGACGCCGGTGCAGCCTGACCGCTCTCTTTGAGCGCCTTGGTGACTTCAGGCGGCATGTATTTTTCGTCGTGCTTGGCCAGCACTTCGTCGGCGACCACTACGCCATCGGCATTGAGCTTGCCCAACGCGACAATGCCCTGCCCTTCGCGGAACAGGTCCGGCAGGATGCCGCGATAAGTGATGGTCACCGATTTATTGAAATCGGTGACGATGAACCTGACGTCCAGCGAATCACCGGAGCGTTGCAGCGAACCTTTTTCCACCATGCCACCGGCACGAATACGCGTGTCATGCGGCGCTTCGCCGTTGGCGATCTGGCTTGGGGTATAAAACAGGTTGATGTTTTCCTTCAGGGCACTCAAGGCCAGGGTGACGGCAATACCGACCCCGGCCAGTATCGCGACGATGATCAACAGACGCTTTCTACGTAGCGGATTCACTTCTGGCTCTCCCGGCGCAGACGACGCGCCTCTTGTTGCAGATAACGCCGACGGGCCAGCAGAGGCAGTCCCACGTTCATGGCCAGCACCCAAAGGCAAATGCCATAGGCGGACCAGACGTACTGACCATGGTGACCCATGGCCAGGAATTCACCGAATGAAGCAAAATTCATTGTGCGCCTCCCTTTGCTGGTGGATGACCCAGGGATTTGAGCACCTCGGCCTTGACCCAGCTGGCACGCGCCTCGCGCTTGAGAATTTCAAGACGCATGCGCATCAGCAGGACCGCACCAAAGAAACAGTAGAAACCCAGCACCGTGAACAGCAACGGCAGCCACATTTCGGCAGGCATCGCCGGTTTTTCGGTGAGGCTGAACGTGACGCCCTGATGCAGGGTGTTCCACCATTCCACCGAATACTTGATGATCGGGATGTTGATCACCCCGACAATTGCCAGCACCGCACAGGCCTTGGCGGCGCTGTCACGATTACTGATCGCGTTGCCCAGGGCAATAAGACCGAAGTACAGGAAAAGCAGGATCAACATGGACGTAAGGCGTGCATCCCAGACCCACCACGAACCCCAGGTCGGTTTGCCCCAGATGGCGCCGGTGTCCAACGCCAACGCAGTCATCCACGCACCGATAGGAGCTGCACATTGCAGGGCTACGTCGGCGATCTTCATTTTCCACACCAGACCGACCACGCCGCAGACCGCCAGCATGATGTAGCAGGACTGGGCGAGCATGGCCGCCGGCACATGGATATAGATGATGCGAAAGCTGTTGCCTTGCTGATAATCCGGTGGCGCGAATGCCAGGCCCCAGACCACGCCGATACTTATGAAAAGTACCGCTGCGATGCTCAGCCAGGGCAACAGGCGTCCGCTGATGCCGTAGAACCATTTCGGTGAGCCGAGCTTATGGAACCAGGCCCAACTCACGCCGCTTTTAGCGCTGTTTTTCGTCACGCTGCCTTTCATCAAGCCGCCTTTCATCACGGTGTAGCTCGGGTTTTTACTGACAGGTCCGGTGTCGGCCTGTCAGAACCTCAATTATTCGCCGACGCTGATTTTCAGGCCAGCCGCTATTGCAAAAGGTGTCAGGGTTACCGCAAGGGCGGTCAGGCTGCCAAGCCAGAGCAGGTAACCGGTGGCCGGCATGCCTTGCAGGGCTGCCTGCAACGCACCGCTGCCCAGAATCAATACCGGGATGTACAAGGGTAGAATCAGCAGCGCCAGCAACAGGCCGCCGCGCTTGAGTCCCACCGTCAACGCCGCGCCTACTGCTCCCAGCAAGCTCAGTACCGGCGTGCCCAGCAACAACGAAAACAACAGCACCGGCAGGCACTGGCTGGGTAAACCCAGCATCAACGCGAGTAACGGCGCCAACAATACCAGTGCCAGCCCGGAGAAAGCCCAGTGTGCCAGCACCTTGGCCAGGACCAGAAGGGCCAAGGGGTGCGACGAAAGGACCCACTGCTCAAGGGAACCGTCCTCGAAATCACTGCGAAACAGGCCGTCCAGCGAGAGCAGCACGGACAATAGGGCCGCTACCCAGACTAACCCCGGCGACAAGGTTTGCAACAATTGAGTCTCCGGTCCGACCGCCAGCGGGAACAGCGCGATGACGATGGCGAAGAACACCAAAGGGTTGGCCAGCTCAGCCGGGCGACGGAACAACAGCCGTGCTTCGCGCGCGACCAGCAGGGTAAACACATGACTCATACGGACCACTGCCCCAGATCAATATCCCGATAACCTGCCGGCATGCGCGTCAGGGTGTGGTGCGTGGTGAGGACAATCATCCCGCCCCGCTCGCAATGTTGCGCCAGATGATTCTCCAGCTGCGCGACCCCTTGTTTGTCCAGCGCGGTAAAGGGTTCGTCGAGGATCCAGATTGGTGGACTGTCCAGATACAGTCGGGCCAGCGCGACCCGGCGCTGCTGCCCGGCCGACAGGGTGTGGCAAGGCACATCTTCGAAACCGCGCAGACCGACAGCTTCCAGCGCTTGCCAGATATCGGCGGACTCCGCAGGACAATGCAGGGCGCAGAGCCAGGCGAGATTTTCCACCGGGGTCAGCAAATCCTTGATCCCGGCGGCATGACCGATCCACAACAGATTGCGCGCCAGTTCAGTACGCTGCGCGGCCAACGGTTGACCATTGACCAGGATTTCGCCGAAGGTCGGCTGCATCAGCCCCGACAACAACCGCAGCAGACTGGTTTTGCCGCTGCCGTTCGGGCCGCTGATCTGCAGCATGTCACCGGCTTGCAGGGACAGGTCCAGGTGCTCGAAAAGCATCCGCCAGTCACGCTCGCAGGCCAGGTCATGTGCCTGCAAAACAGGGGTAGCACGAGTCATTGATGATTCCAGGCGCTGGGTTGTCGCCTCAAGACACGCCAGACAGGGCGCAGGCCGAAGAAATGGCTGTTCAAGTCGGCGTGGAAACGGCCGCTATATTGATACGAATTCATTGCATATCCGACCCGGTCGCGACCGGGCCGCATTATACATGGCATGTCCCGGTACAAGAGGGCAATTTCAACAAGGTCACGATCCATGACAGGTGATATCACCAGCCTCCAACCGACGACTGCGGCCGCTGCCCTGGTCCGCGCCGGCCTTTCTCCCGCGCAGGTCCTGACCTTGCTGCAACCGATGGAAAATCTCCTGCCGCCGGGTGAAGCCGTCGATGCCGAAGTGGTGACACTCAAACAGCTGAATCAGAGTTTTCAGTTGCTGCTCAGCCTGGCCACGAGCAATGGCGGCAAGATCAGCGTTCAGGTCGAAAGCGCCCTGCCCTTCACGCCAGGCACCAGCCTGTCGGTGGCGCAAGCATCCTCCAATACCCTGACGTTGACCTTGCAGCAGATCAATACCGCGCTGAATAACGCGCAAACCAGCATCGACATCAAACAGTTGCCGGTGGGCACCTTGCTGCAAGGCCGAGTCTTGACCACTCAGGTGATCAACGACGCGTTGAGTCAAATGAGTGGCGAGGCTGCCACCAAATCCAATGTCCAGCCCGGCGCGCAACTGCCAGCGCAACTCACCCAACCGGCGCTGTATCGCTCCATGGTGCTGCTGCTCAACACTGCGCTGGCCGGCACGACCCTGACCATCGAAAGCCCGCGGCCGCTGACCACCGGAACCTTGCTTAGCGCCCAGGTGCAGGGCAGCCAGGCGTTGAGCTTCGTGCCGCTGCCCAGCCGTCTCGATCAATTGGCCTTGAGCCAGCAGCTCACCACCCAGCAGAACCGCCAAGGCTCGCTTGACGTGCTGATCAATGCCCTGCGCAACCTGCCAGCGTCGAGCCCGGCGATTTCCGCGCCTTTGCAGGCAAGCATCAATCAATTGTTGGCGGATTTGCCGGACATCGAGCAGATGACCAATCCCAAGAGCGTCGCACAGGCGATCAGTGCCAGCGGATTGTTCATGGAGGCCAAATTGCTGACCGGTCTGAACCCGATGGCCGGGCCAGACCTGAAAGCCAACCTGATGCGGGTAATTCAACAGATTCTGCCCGGTCTACCTGGCGGGCCGGGCTATGACGCCGCCGCCGCGTCGAACATGCTGACTCGCTCCATGCCCGGCGCCCTGCGCAGTGTTCTGGGCACCATGGGCCTGGTGGCCGCACCGGCGCTGCCGATCCATTTCCCGCTGCCGTCACGCTCAGTGAAAGGTGGCGGCAAGGAAGACGACCTGGAGATACTGCTCAAGCTGGCAGCAGCAGCCGTCTCGCGCCTGCAAAGCCACCAACTGGGCGGGCTGGAGCAGACGCGCACCACGGCCGATGGCGGTCAGCTGACCACATGGCAGCTGGAAATCCCCATGCGTAACGCTCACGACATCGTGCCGCTGCAGGTCAAAGTGCAGCGCGAAGACACACCTGAAAAAGACAAATCCACGGATAAGGACAAGGACGAAAACGAGGTCGGCGAGCCCAGGGAAAAACTCTGGAAGATTGATCTGGCGTTCGATCTGGCCCCATTGGGACCGTTGCAAGTACAAGCGCAACTGATTCGCGGCAACCTGTCGAGCCAGCTGTGGGCCGAACGTGCTGACAGCGCTGCGTTGATCAGCCGCGAACTTGGCCATCTTCGCGAGCGGCTGGTGGCGTGCGGCCTCACCGTCGGCAGCCTGGAATGCCGCCAGGGCACCCCGCCGCAAGGTGCGCGTACCACCCTCGAACGCCGCTGGATAGACGAGAACGCCTGATGAGCCAATTGGAACATGCCCCACGCCAGGCCATCGCCCTGAGCTACGACGGGCAGCACACCCCGACGTTGAGCGCCAAGGGCGACGACCAGCTCGCCGAGGCGATCCTGGCGATTGCGCGGGAATATGAAGTGCCGATCTATGAAAATGCCGAGCTGGTCAAACTGCTGGCACGCATGGAGCTGGGCGACAGTATTCCCGAACCGCTGTACCGCACGATTGCCGAGATCATCGCCTTTGCCTGGCATTTGAAAGGCAAATTCCCTGAAGGTCAGGATCCGAATGCACCGCCGGTGGAGCGGGATATCACGCCGAAGTGGTGAAGACTGTGAGAGCGAGCTTGCTCGCGAAGAGATAAGCAGATCCTGCCGATCTCTGGAAGCCGTATACCGCTTTCGCGAGCAAGCTCGCTCCCACAAGTTCAGTGCCGTTATTGATATGACGCGTTCGCGGGCGAGCCTCGCTCCAACGGATCCGGCTTCAATCCCACAGGCTAACCGCCGTCCTTGTGGGAGCGAGGCTTGCCCGCGAAGGCTTAGTTTCAGGTTCAAAAAAGAGTCGGATGTACAGGCCTCTTCGAGGACAAGCCCTCTCCCACAGGTCAGTGCCGTTGCTGATATGACGCGTTCGCGGGCGAGCCTCGCTCCAACGGATCCGGCTTCAATCCCACAGGCTAACCGCCGTCCTTGTGGGAGCGAGGCTTGCCCGCGAAGGCTTAGTTTCAGGTTCAAAAAAGCGTCGGATGTACAGGCCTCTTCGAGGACAAGTCCTCTCCCACAGGTTTCAGCGTCGTCCTTATGTAAGCGATCAACACTCAGCGGTGATTATTACCGTGCAGCTTGGTCATCAGCTGGGCTTCGGCCTGGGTCAGGCCGCAGGCCTGGGTGAGTTCGTCGATGCTGGCGCCCATGCCGACCAGGCGCGCGGCCTGGGCGAAGGACAAGCTGGAGGGGTCACGCTGCTCAAGTGCGGTGAGCTTGTCGGGCAATGGCCCGACAATCGCCCGCAACTCGTGCAAGGCTTCGCCCATCTTCACCGTGCCGTTCTGGAAGTTATCCACACGCCTGGACAGATCCCGATAGCGCTGGTCGCGCAAGGTATCGGCTTCTTCGCGTGCCAGGTCAAGCCGGCGCTGGCGCTTGGTATGCGCCAGGAACATTCCCAGGGTCACGACCCAGAGAATGCCCAGAAAGATGACAGCAACCTCAAGAATCAATCAGATGTTCTCCAGATCCGACCACTCTTCTTCGGACATCATTTTGTCCAGCTCGACGAGGATCAACAGTTCGCCGTTTTTGTTGCAGACGCCCTGAATGAACTTGGCGGACTCGTCATTACCCACGTTTGGCGCAGTTTCGACTTCCGACTGACGCAGGTAAACCACTTCAGCCACGCTGTCGACCAGAATCCCGACCACTTGCTTGTCGGCTTCGATGATCACGACACGCGTGTTGTCACTGACTTCGACCGGTTCCAGACCAAAACGCTGGCGGGTGTCGATGACTGTGACCACGTTGCCGCGCAGGTTGATGATGCCCAGCACATAGCTCGGCGCACCCGGCACCGGAGCGATTTCGGTGTAGCGCAGCACTTCCTGGACCTGCATCACGTTGATGCCATACGACTCGTTATCCAGGCGGAAGGTAACCCACTGCAGAATAGGATCTTCGGAACCTTGTGCGGACGACTTATTCATACCCCTAACCCCTCGCGTGTGTGCTGTGCAGGCGACGTCAAAACGTCATCCCATGATTATTTGATTTTTTGCATTTGCTTGACCGCGCCACTGGCAATCAGCTCGGCCAACTCGGAAACGTCCAGTAAGGCGCACATGTGTTCAATGACCGTGCCCGCCAACCAGGGACGCTGCCCGCGATGAGCGCGCCATTTGATCTCGCTGGGATCAAGGCGCAGCGAGCGGCTGACCTGATGCACCGCCAGACCCCACTCATAGCCTTGAACCGAAATCACGTACTGCAAACCTTGCCGGAAATCGTCGCGGTAGCGATCCGGCATGATCCAGCGCGCGGTATCCAGCACTTTCAGATTGCCGCCCTGGCTGGGCAGAATTCCGAGGAACCAGTCCGGCTGACCGAACAACGGCGTCAGGTCATGCCCGGCCAGCGGATAAATCGATCCCAGACACACCAGCGGTACCGCCAGCGTCAAACCGGCAACATCAAACAACAGGCACTCGAATGGTTCTTCCGCCCAGGCAGGTCGTCCGTCAGTAGTGGGCGGCGGCGTTGGCGTACGTTGCGCCGAAGGCAAATACACCTCAGCCACCGGCTCGACCAAATCCACCACCGGCACAGTGATTTCTTCAACGATTGGCACCGGAGCGATATCAACCCGGGCTACGACTGGCACCACAACCGGCGCAGCGACAGCAACCGGAACAGCTACTGGCGCGGGAGCCGCGACAGCAATGGCGATCGGCGCGGCGATTGCCAGCATCCGCGCGTCATAAGCCTGCTCCTCAAGCACCGCGGCCTCGAACTCATCGATGCTGGACAGTTCAGGCAGCTCAAGCAGCTCTTCAGTGGCGTCCTGAAGCAACGCATCCAGATAGGACTGCAACGCCAGTTGCGGTCGTGTTGCGATTTGTACAGGCCGGAGATTCATACGCATGCCACACAATGATTGACGCGATTACCGCTTGATTGAGTTATCGGCCGCAATGACGCACGACTTGAATGCTTCTGCACATTGCGCGGCAAGAATGAGCAAAGGTCCACGTCAGGCCACCTGCGCCAGAAGCTGCTCGGACAACAGGTGCTTGAGCAAAGCGCGATAGGCCAGCACCGCGCGGCTCTTGTTGTCGAACTGCGACGGCGTGACGCCGGCCCGGCTGGCATCGCGCAGACGCGTGTCGACCGGCACGTAGGCCTTCCAGACATGCTCGGGAAAGCTGTCACGGAGTAATTTGAGGGTGCCCATCGAGGCCTGGGTCCGCCGGTCGAACAAGGTCGGCACAATGGTGTACGGCAACGGCGTCTTGCGTGAGCGGTTGATCATCGCCAGGGTGTTGACCATGCGTTCCAGACCTTTGACGGCGAGGAACTCGGTCTGCACCGGAATCACCAACTGCTGGCTCGCCGCCAGCGCATTGACCATCAAGACGCCGAGCAACGGCGGGCTGTCGATCAGTGCGTAATCGTAATCCTGCCACAACTGCGCGAGGCTCTTGGCGATGACCAGGCCCAGCCCGTTCTGCCCGGGCGACTGACGCTCCAGTGTGGCGAGCGCGGTACTCGAGGGCAGCAGCGAGATGCGTTGATCACTGGTGGGCAACAGCAACTGACCAGGCAGCCCGTCGGTGATGGCGCCCTTGTTCAGAAACAGATCGTAGACACTGTGCTCCAGCAAGTCCGGGTCATGCCCGAAATAGCTGGTCATCGAGCCATGGGGGTCCAGATCGACAACGACCACGCGCTTGCCCGCCTCAGCCAGCAATCCGGCTAACGCGATCGTAGTGGTGGTCTTACCGACGCCACCTTTTTGATTGGCTACTGCCCAGACTCTCATTGTGTTTTTTCCTCCCGCCATGGCAATGGCCATAACGAGAATGACTAGGGGGCGGGTGACGAAGAATTGACGGTATTGCTGCGCACCGCTGGCTTGACTGGCGTGATTGCAGTTTGTGTGCCAGCACGACGCATTGCGGCGTCCGGTTGCGCATTGGCCGCCGTGCCCGTCGCGGTCAGGCTGCGACGCACGTCCAGGTTGCGGGAAATCACCAGCACGACCCGGCGATTGCGCCCTCGCCCTTCGGCCGTACTATTGGGGGCCACTGGCTGGAACTCGCCGTAACCGACCGACGCCATGCGCGCCGGATTGATGCCGTCCATGGCCAGCATCCTGACCACGCTGGCCGAACGCGCCGACGACAGCTCCCAGTTGCTCGGAAATTGTGATGTGTTGATCGGCTGGTCGTCGGTAAAACCTTCGACATGAATCGGGTTGTCGAACGGCTTGATGATCTTCGCAACCTTTTCAATGATCGTGAACGCCTTGTCACTGGGCATCGCATCGCCGCTGCCAAACAGCAGGCTCGAATTGAGTTCCACTTCGATCCACAGTTCGTTGCCACGCACCGTCATCTGATTGGATTTGATCAAGTCGCCGAACGCATCGCGCACATCATCGGCGATGGCTTTGAGGGGATCCGAGGAGTTCTGGCCAATGCCGGCATCGGTCTGGTCGCTGTCCTTGACCAGCGGCTCGGCAGGTTTGATGGTCACCGGGCGCTGGTCGCCGATGGGAATCGGCTTCATGCTGCGTTCAGTCTCGCTAAACACACCCACCAGCGCCTGGGACAGAATCTTGTATTTGCCTTCGTTCAGCGACGAGATCGAGTACATCACCACGAAAAAGGCAAACAGCAAGGTGATGAAGTCGGCGTAAGACACCAGCCAACGCTCGTGATTTTCGTGCTCTTCATGCTGACGGCGGCGAGCCATAACGTGCTACTCCATGAAACCTTGCAGCTTGAGTTCGATGGAGCGCGGGTTTTCGCCCTCGGCGATGGACAGCAGGCCTTCCAGCAGCATTTCACGATAGCGTGACTGGCGCAGGGCGATCGCCTTGAGCTTGTTGGCAATCGGCAACAAAATCAGGTTGGCCGAGGCCACGCCATAAATGGTCGCGACAAACGCCACGGCGATACCGCTGCCCAGCTGGCTCGGATCGGCCAGGTTGCCCATGACATGGATCAGGCCCATCACCGCGCCGATGATGCCGACCGTAGGTGCATAGCCGCCCATGCTTTCGAAGACTTTGGCCGCCTGGATATCGCGGGTTTCCTGGGTGATGAAATCCACTTCCAGAATGCTGCGAATCGCTTGCGGCTCGGCGCCGTCGACCAGCAATTGCAGGCCTTTGCGGGCATAGGAATCAGGTTCGGTATCGGCAATCGTTTCCAGGCCGAGCAGCCCTTCCTTGCGGGCGGTAAGGCTCCAGCTGACGACCCGGTCGATGCCGCCTGCCAGATCGATGCGCGGCGGGAACAGAATCCAGCCGACAATCTGAATGGCGCGCATAAAGGCGCTCATTGGCGACTGGAGCATTGAAGCCCCCAGCGTCCCACCCAGCACGATCAGCGCCGCCGGACCATTGAGCAATGCGCCCAGATGTCCGCCTTCGAGAAAGTTACCGCCAATGATTGCTACAAATGCGAGGGTCAGGCCGATCAGACTCAATATATCCATCAGATACACGCCTCGACCAGATGCCTGCCGATATCATCCAGGCTGTACACCGCATCGGCCAGGTCAGCTTTGACGATAGCCATGGGCATGCCATAGATCACGCAGCTCGCTTCGTCCTGAGCCCAGATGTGACTGCCGCCTTGCTTGAGCAGGCGCGCACCTTCACGACCGTCGGCACCCATGCCGGTCAGCACCACGGCCAGCACTTTGTCGCCATAGGACTTGGCGGCGGAACCGAAGGTAATGTCCACGCAGGGTTTGTAATTGAGGCGTTCGTCACCAGGCAGAATCTTCACCGCGCCACGGCCGTCGATCATCATCTGCTTGCCACCCGGCGCCAGCAGGGCCAGGCCCGGACGCAGGATGTCGCCGTCTTCCGCTTCCTTGACGCTGATACGGCACAGCTTGTCCAGGCGTTCGGCGAAAGCCTTGGTGAACGCTGCGGGCATGTGCTGGATCAGCACGATAGGCGCCGGGAAGTTGGCGGGCAGTTGCGTCAGGACCCGTTGCAGCGCAACCGGGCCTCCGGTGGACGTGCCGATGGCGACCAGTTTGTAGGCTTTGCGCTTTGGCGCTGGGGACGATGGCGCGTGGCTGCTTGCGGCGGCGGGTGCCGACGAGGCCAATGGTCGCGGGGCCAGCGTGCTGCGTGCTGCGACAGGCGTGCCGGCCCTGCTGGCGGTGGCGGCCGGTGCCGAAGCTGTCGGTGCCGGTGTTGGTGCCGGCGCGCTGTAACTGCCCAGGCGCCGATTGCTGCGGGAAATACTGTGTACTTTTTCGCACAGCATTTGCTTGACCTTCTCGGGATTGCGCGAGATGTCTTCAAAATTCTTGGGCAGGAAATCCACCGCGCCGGCGTCCAGTGCATCCAGCGTAACGCGGGCACCTTCGTGGGTCAGCGAGGAGAACATCAATACCGGGGTCGGACAGCGCTGCATGATATGACGCACGGCAGTAATGCCATCCATCATCGGCATTTCGTAGTCCATGGTGATCACATCAGGCTTGAGCGCCAGTGCCTGTTCGATCGCTTCCTTGCCGTTGGTTGCCGTACCGACAACCTGGATGTTCGGGTCCGAAGAAAGAATTTCCGTGACGCGGCGGCGGAAAAAACCGGAATCATCCACCACCAGGACCTTGACTGCCATAAACACTCCATTAGGTTACGCGGGCGACACACGTCGCCCGCGACACCAGAATCAAATACGCCGGGCGGCGTAACGCTTGAGCATGCTCGGTACATCGAGAATCAAGGCGATGCGACCGTCACCGGTAATGGTGGCGCCCGACATGCCTGGCGTACCTTGCAACATCTTGCCCAGCGGCTTGATTACCACTTCTTCCTGACCTACCAGTTGATCGACGACAAAACCGATGCGCTGGGTACCGACCGACAGGATCACAACGTGACCTTCGCGCTGCTCTTCGTGAGCAGCCGAACTGATCAGCCAGCGCTTGAGATAGAACAGTGGCAGGGCCTTGTCGCGCACGATAACCACTTCCTGACCATCGACGACGTTGGTGGTCGAGAGGTCCAGGTGGAAGATCTCGTTGACGTTGACCAGCGGGAAAGCAAAGGCTTGATTGCCCAGCATCACCATCAGCGTCGGCATGATCGCCAGGGTCAACGGCACCTTGATGACGATCTTCGAGCCCTGGCCCTTGGTGGAGTAGATATTGATGGTGCCGTTGAGCTGGGCGATCTTGGTTTTCACCACGTCCATGCCCACGCCACGACCCGACACATCGGAAATCTCGGTCTTGGTCGAGAAACCCGGTGCAAAGATCAGGTTGTAGCAGTCGCTGTCGCTCAGGCGATCGGCCGCGTCCTTGTCCATCACGCCGCGTTTGACCGCAATGGCGCGCAGGACATTGGGGTCCATGCCTTTACCGTCATCGGAAATCGACAGCAGGATATGGTCGCCTTCCTGTTCCGCCGAAAGAATCACACGACCGCCACGGGACTTGCCCGAAGCTTCGCGCTCTTCCGGGGTTTCGATACCGTGGTCGACCGCGTTGCGCACCAAGTGGACCAGCGGATCGGCAAGGGCCTCGACGAGGTTCTTGTCCAGATCGGTTTCTTCGCCGACCAGCTCCAGGTTGATCTCTTTCTTGAGCTGGCGGGCCAGGTCGCGAACCAGACGCGGGAAGCGCCCGAAAACCTTCTTGATCGGCTGCATGCGGGTTTTCATCACCGCAGTCTGCAGATCGGCGGTGACCACATCCAGGTTGGAAACCGCCTTGGACATGGCTTCATCGCCGCTGTTCAGGCCCAGGCGTACCAGACGGTTACGCACCAGCACCAGTTCGCCGACCATGTTCATGATCTCGTCCAGGCGCGCGGTATCAACCCGCACGGTGGTTTCCGCTTCGGAAGCCGGTTTATCCGGACTCGCCGCAGCCGGAGCCTTGGCCGGAACAGGCGCTGCCGCCTTGGCCGGAGCCGGAGCTGGCGCAGCCGCAGGAGCAGGTTTGGCGGCGGCAACCGGCGCAGGCGCTGGCTTGGCAACCACTGCCGCGACGGGTGCGGCAGCTATGGCTTCAGGCTCGAACTTGCCTTTGCCGTGCAACTGATCCAGCAGGTCTTCGAATTCGTTATCCGAGATTTCGTTGCTGGTCGACGCGGCCGCAGCAACCGGCGCTGCAACAGCAGCAGCGGCAGGCGCAGGCGCTACCGCAGCAGCGGCGTCAAACGAGCCCTTGCCGTGCAACTGATCCAGCAAGGCTTCGAATTCATCGTCGGTGATTTCATTGCTCGCCGCAGCACCGGTGCTGGCAGCCGGAGCCGCAGGAGGAGCTGGCGTCGCGACGGCGTCGACCGCGAACTGGCCTTTGCCATGCAATTGATCAAGCAGCGATTCAAATTCCTGGTCGCTGATTTCATCGCTGGCGGCTGCCGAAGCAGGAGCAGCAACCGGCGCTGCAACAGCCGCAGGCGCACTGGCTGATTCGGCGGCTTGAGCCTTGACGGCGTTCAGCGAGTCGAGCAGCAGTTCAAATTCGTTATCGGTGATTTCATCGGAAGCAGGAGCAGGCGCTTCCTCGACCGCTGCCGGGGCAGCAGCCACTTCATCTGCGGATGCAGGCTCGGCCAGACGCGCCAGTGCGGCCAGCAATTCCGGCGTGGCGGGTGTGACTTCGGTACGCTCGCGAACTTCGCTGAACATGCCGTTGACCGCATCCAGTGCTTCGAGCACCACGTCCATCAATTCAGAGTCGACGCGACGTTCACCCTTGCGCAGGATGTCGAAGACGTTCTCGGCGATGTGGCAGCACTCCACCAGCTCATGGAGCTGGAGGAAGCCGGCGCCGCCTTTTACAGTGTGAAAACCGCGAAAAATTGCATTAAGCAAGTCTGCATCATCAGGTCGGCTTTCCAGCTCGACCAGCTGTTCGGACAATTGCTCCAGAATTTCGCCGGCCTCTACCAGAAAATCCTGAAGGATTTCTTCATCGGCGCCGAAGCTCATTGGGGTGCTCCCTAAAATTAACCGTCAACAGACCTAGAAGCCAAGGCTCGATAGCAGATCGTCTACATCGTCCTGTCCGGACACAACGTCTTCCCGTTTATCGGCATGAATCTGCGGACCTTCACCCTGAGAGAGACCTTTTTGTGGATCTTTTTCTGCGAGGATGGATTCATCGTCATGTTCGATGCCTGCAAAGCGATCGACCTGACTGGCCATGAGCACCAACTTGAGCAGATTGCTTTCAACTTCAGTGACCAATTGCGTGACGCGCTTGATGACCTGACCGGTAAGGTCCTGGTAATCCTGGGCCAGCAGAATGTCATTGAGGTGGGCAGCAACCTCGTGGGTTTCCCGCTCGCTACGCGTCAAAAAGCCGTCGACGCGTTTAGCCAGCTCACGAAACTCTTCAGCGCCGATTTCCCGACGCATGAAACGTCCCCAATCCTGGCTCAACGCTTTGGCGTCGGTACTCAAGCCATTCATCAGGGGCGTGCTTTGCTCGACCAGATCCATGGTGCGGTTGGCCGCATTTTCGGTAAGCCTGACAACATACGACAAACGCTCGGTAGCATCCGTGATCTGGGACACTTCCTTGGCCTGAGGCATGTTCGGGTCAATCTGGAAATTGACGATTGCGCTGTGCAGCTCGCGGGTGAGTTTGCCGACTTCCTGATACAAGCCGCGATCACGAGTCTGGTTCAGCTCATGGATCAATTGCACGGCTTCGCCGAAACGGCCTTTTTCAAGGCACATCACCAGCTCATGCGCGTGTTTTTTCAGGGTTGACTCAAAGTCGCCCTGTGATGACTCTTTATGCTCCATAGCACCCTCGCGGCAAACATCAGCTATTGACGCGCTCGAAGATCTTTTCGATCTTTTCTTTCAGCACTTGGGCCGTAAATGGCTTCACGACATAACCGTTGACGCCCGCCTGGGCGGCTTCGATGATCTGGTCGCGCTTGGCTTCGGCCGTGACCATCAGCACCGGAAGGTGCTTGAGTCGTTCATCGGCGCGCACCTGACGCAACAGGTCGATGCCGGACATGCCAGGCATGTTCCAGTCAGTCACCAGAAAGTCGAAAGCACCGCTCTGCAACATTGGCAGCGCGGTGAGCCCGTCATCGGCTTCGGCCGTGTTGGTGAATCCTAAATCACGCAACAGGTTTTTGATGATCCGCCGCATCGTTGAGAAGTCATCAACGATGAGGATTTTCATGTTTTTGTCCAATTCGACCTCCAAGCAGTCTTTAACGCGTTCAGCACCTGAACGCGCTGTTCAATCAATACCGGCACAGCTCACATCGGCTGTACTAAAACGACGACGGGCTTGGTAAATCAACAGTCAAGAAACCGGGCAGCAGTTCGGCGTGCCGCCAGAAAGGTAAAACTCCTTCCAACAGCTTGCAGTAATGCCAATGACCGGTTCCCGCCTTGTCCATCTCCCCACACAACGCTTTGCACAGCCGGCTTACACGTACAGCGCAACCCTACGGATGCGCCACACCTGTCAACGCGCTCGCCACTCTCCCAAACGCCCTCGCAAACGAGCTGCGCACTGGCTGTGTAACTGGCTGACTCGCGACTCGCTGACCCCAAGGACCTCACCGATTTCCTTGAGATTCAGCTCCTCGTCATAGTACAGCGCCAACACCAGTCGCTCGCGCTCTGGCAAATTGGCAATCGCATCTGCTAACGCGGCCTGGAAACGTTCGTCTTCCAGATCCCGCGATGGCTCAAGCGAACCGCTTGCGCCGTCCTCGTGCAGCCCTTCATGTTCGCCGTCCTGCAAAAGGTCGTCGAAACTGAACAGCCGGCTGCCCAGGGTATCGTTCAAAATCCCGTAATAATCATCGAGACTCAATTGGAGTTCGGCCGCAACCTCGTGATCTTTAGCGTCACGACCTGTTTTAGCTTCAATTGAGCGAATTGCGTCACTGACCATGCGCGTATTGCGGTGAACCGAACGCGGTGCCCAGTCACCTTTACGCACTTCATCGAGCATCGCGCCGCGAATCCGGATACCCGCGTAGGTCTCGAAACTCGCGCCTTTGGTGCAGTCGTACTTGGTGGACACTTCAAGCAGTCCGATCATGCCGGCCTGGATCAGGTCCTCGACCTGCACACTGGCCGGCAAGCGCGCCAGCAAGTGATAGGCGATACGCTTGACCAGCGGCGCATAGCGCTCGATGAGCTCGTACTGCGAGTTCTTGGAGGTCTTGCTGTACATCTGGTAGCCGCTGGCTGTCATTGGACAGGCCCCGCAAATGTCTGGTGAACAAGTCGCTCCACGAAAAACTCAAGATGACCGCGCGGATTGGCCGGCAGCGGCCAGGTGTCGACTTTCTGCGCAATAGCCTTGAAGGCCAGGGAGCATTTGGAGCGCGGGAACGCTTCATAAACGGCACGCTGCTTCTGCACCGCCTTGCGCACGCACTCGTCGTAAGGCACCGCACCGACGTATTGCAGGGCAACATCGAGGAAGCGGTCGGTCACTTTGGTTAGCTTGGCAAACAGGTTGCGGCCTTCCTGCGGGCTCTGGGCCATGTTGGCCAGGACCCGGAAGCGATTCATGCCGTAGTCGCGATTGAGCAGCTTGATCAGCGCGTAGGCGTCAGTGATCGAGGTCGGCTCGTCGCACACCACCAGCAAGACTTCCTGGGCAGCGCGCACGAAGCTCACCACCGACTCGCCGATGCCGGCGGCCGTATCGATGACCAGTACGTCGAGGTTATCGCCAATATCGCTGAAGGCCTGAATCAGACCGGCATGCTGCGCCGGCGTCAGGTGCACCATGCTCTGCGTGCCGGAAGCGGCTGGCACGATGCGAATCCCGCCAGGGCCCTGAAGGAGTACGTCGCGCAATTCGCAACGCCCTTCAATCACATCGGCAAGGGTGCGCTTGGGCGTAAGCCCCAGCAACACGTCGACATTGGCCAGGCCAAGGTCGGCGTCCAGCAGCATGACGCGCCGGCCAAGCTCGGCCAAGGCCAGCGATAGGTTCACTGACACGTTAGTCTTACCGACGCCACCTTTGCCGCCGGTCACCGCGATCACCTGTACGGGATGCATGCTGCCCATGTTATTTCATTACCTTGTCTTGCGTAGACCGAAGCCACATTGGGGGCTGCACGTTCGCTGAGGAACAATGCGTGGCAGACCATCGATGCAGGTAAATTCCATTAGTTCGTTTCACCTAACCCACCCGCTTGCTGGGGTTGTGGTACAGGTCGGCAAACATATCCGCCATCGCTTCTTCGCTAGGCTCTTCCTGCATCTGCACATTGACCGCACGGGTAACCAATTGGTGCCGGCGCGGAAGGTGTAAATCATCAGGTATTCGCGGCCCGTCAGTCAGGTAGGCAACAGGTAGCTCATGACTGATCGCCAGGCTGAGTACTTCGCCCAGGCTGGCAGTTTCGTCCAGCTTGGTCAGGATGCACCCGGACAAGCCACAACGTTTGTAACTGTGGTAGGCAGCGGTCAGCACTTGCTTCTGACTGGTCGTTGCCAACACCAGATAATTACGCGCCTTGATGCCACGCCCGGCGAGGCTTTCGAGCTGCATGCGCAGGGCCGGATCGCTGGCTTGCAGGCCTGCGGTGTCAATCAACACCACGCGCTTGCGCAACAGCGGCTCCAGTGCCTGAGCCAGCGACTGGCCCGGATCGACATGCGTCACCGGCACGTTGAGGATGCGGCCCAGAGTCTTGAGCTGCTCCTGAGCGCCGATGCGAAAGCTGTCCATGCTCACCAGAGCGATGTTCTGTGCGCCGTACTTCAACACATAGCGCGCGGCCAGCTTGGCGAGTGTGGTGGTTTTACCCATGCCAGCCGGGCCGACCATGGCAATCACGCCACCCTCTTCGAGCGGCTCGATTTCCGGAGTGGCAATCATCCGCGCCAGGTGCGCCAACAGCATGCGCCAGGCCTGACGAGGTTCTTCAATTTCGCCGACCATTGCCAGCAGGTCGCGGGACAACGGACCGGACAGACCAATACGTTGCAGGCGACGCCACAGGTTGGCCTGTTGCGGACGGCTGCCTTGCAGTTGATTCCAGGCCAGCGAACCCAGCTGGACTTCCAGCAGTTCACGCAGACCATTCAATTCGAAACGCATGTTTTCGTAAGCGCGCTGGCCGCCGGCGGGTTCCGCTGGGGTTGCGTGAGCTTGAACGAATGGGCGCGGCGGCTCTTCGAGCGTCGGTTCGATATGCGTGTCGGCAGCGCTAAGCGGCAAGCCGGAGAACAGCTGGCGATTGACTGACGGGTCACTGTCGCCGCGATTGTTCAGTTCAGCCTGGGCGGTAACAATCCGCGACTGGGTTTTGCGCAGCTCGTCTTCAAGCTCGATGTTCGGCACGCGAGGCGCCAGCGCAGACAGCTTGTAATCCAGCGCAGCAGTCAGCTCTACGCCACCGGCAATCCGCCGATTACCGATGATGGCCGCTTCTGCGCCCAGCTCATCGCGAACCAGTTTCATGGCTTGACGCATATCGGCGGCGAAAAATCGCTTAACTTGCATGACTCACTACCTCAGCCGTTAGGCCCGACAGTCGCTACGATGGTGACTTGCTTATTGTCAGGAATTTCCTGATACGCCAACACATGCATGTTCGGTACAGCCAGTCGTCCAAAGCGTGACAACATGGCGCGAACCGGGCCTGCAACCAAAAGAATGACCGGCAAACCCTGCATCTCCTGCCGCTGCGCCGCGTCGATCAACGAACGCTGGAGCTTTTCAGCCATGCTTGGCTCAAGCAGAACGCCTTCTTCCTGACCCTGACCTGCCTTCTGCAAACTATTGAGCAATATCTGTTCCAACCTTGGCTCCAGAGTGATAACTGGCAGCTCCGGCTCAATCCCTACAATGCTTTGCACGATTGCGCGGCTTAATCCGACGCGTACTGCCGCAACCAACGCGGCGGTATCTTGACTCCGCATGGCGTTGTTCGCGATGGCTTCGGCGATGCTGCGAATGTCGCGAACCGGCACTTGTTCGGCCAGAAGCGACTGCAGGACCTTGAGCAACGCCGAGAGCGAAAGAATCCCGGGAACCAGCTCTTCAGCCAGTTTCGGCGAGCCTTTAGCCAGCAACTGCATCAATTGCTGGACTTCTTCATGGCCAATCAGCTCATGAGAGTGTTTATAAAGAATCTGGTTGAGGTGCGTCGCCACTACCGTACTGGCATCGACCACGGTGTAACCCAGGGACTGCGCCTGACTGCGCTGGCTGATTTCAATCCATACCGCTTCCAGACCAAACGCCGGGTCCTTGGCGGTAATACCGTTGAGGGTGCCGAACACCTGACCGGGGTTGATCGCCAACTCCCGGTCCGGGTAAATCTCGGCTTCCGCCAGCGTCACGCCCATGAGCGTCAAACGATAGGCACTGGGCGCCAGATCCAGGTTGTCACGGATATGCACAGTGGGCATGAGAAAGCCTAGCTCCTGAGAGAGCTTCTTGCGTACGCCCTTGATCCGCGCAAGCAACTGACCACCCTGATTGCGATCCACCAGCGGAATCAGGCGGTAGCCCACTTCCAGGCCGATCATGTCGATGGGGGTCACGTCATCCCAGCCCAGCTCTTTAGAATCCTGAACCCGGGTCGGCGATGGCAACATCTCCTGCTGGCGCTTGACCTCTTCCAACGCCTGGACCTTGACCACGTTCTGCTTTTTCCACAGCAAGTAGGCGACACCGCCCGCCACCAGCCCGAGGCTGATGAAGGAAAAGTGCGGCATGCCCGGCACCAGACCCATGACGATCATGATCCCGGCAGAAACCGACAACGCCTTGTGGGAGGTGAACATCTGCCGATTGATCAGCTTGCCCATTTCTTCCGAACCGGAAGCACGGGTCACCATGATCGCCGCAGCGGTGGACAGCAGCAATGACGGCAATTGCGCCACCAAACCGTCACCGATGGTCAACAGCGTGTAGATTTTGCCCGCTTCGGCGAATGTCATGTTGTGCTGCAGCATGCCGACCAGAACGCCGCCGATGAGGTTGATAAACAGAATCAACAGACCGGCGATGGCGTCACCGCGAACGAATTTCGAGGCACCGTCCATGGAGCCGTAGAACTCGGCTTCCTGGGCAACTTCCAGACGCCGACGCTTGGCCTCAGGCTGATCGATCAGCCCGGCGTTCAAGTCGGCATCGATGGCCATCTGTTTGCCGGGCATGGCGTCCAGGGTGAAACGCGCGCTCACCTCGGAAATCCGCCCGGCACCTTTGGTGATTACCACGAAGTTGATGATCATCAGGATCGCGAAAACCACGATACCGACTACGTAGTTGCCACCAATCACCACCTCACCGAAGGCCTGGATCACCTTGCCGGCTGCGGCGTGACCATCCTGACCGTGAAGCATCACCACCCGCGTCGAGGCAACGTTGAGCGCCAGGCGCAGCAACGTCGCCACCAGCAGAATGGTGGGGAATACCGAAAAATCCAGAGGGCGCAATGCGTAGACGCAGACCAGCAGGACCACAATCGACAGCGCGATGTTGAAGGTGAAAAAGACGTCCAGCAGGAACGGCGGCATTGGCAACATCATCATTGCCATCATGACCAACAGCAACAACGGCACACCCAACTGGCCCCGACCGAGACCCGCAAGATTACTGCGTGCGCTACTGATTAATTGAGAGCGATCCACCGATTCTTCACCTGCGCTAAACCAAAACTTTGACGCCGAAGGCGACCTGAGTTGACCTATTGCAAGAAGCTTTCCAACAGTGGACAAAGGGCCATTATTTGGAGAATTAGCTGTAGGACGTGGTGTTGGCCTTTGCGACTCAACCCGTCGTAACTTCGTTGGAGCGAGGCTTGCCCGCGATCGATTTGGCGCACGCCAATCGCCTATTGAAGCCGACGCGCCTTGAATTGAGTTGCATCAACAGCACTTGCGGCGCTGCTGAATCAGGTTTCGCCCTGACGGTCGACCCCCTTTGTTTCGGCAAAGGGGGGAAACCATTTTGCGCTGACGTCCGGCCCCCGCTTCGCGGCGGTTCCTTCGCTCCGGTGCCGTGGTGGCGCAACGGCGCTCGCTCGGCATCCATGCCGAGCGCACCCCACCACGACACCTCCACTCAGCCTCCCGACGCGCGTTTGGCGGTGTCTGCCAAATCTCTGCACGGAAAAGCGGAAATCAAAAGCCTGAGATGCGATCCCTGTGGGAGCGGACTTGTCCGCGAAGACGGTGGCGCAGGCGATGAGGCTTTACCAGCAGATAGGGATGACCCAGCCGGCCCTTCGAGGACAAGTCCTCTCCCACGCTGGAGCTCAATGCCCGCGAGAATCAGGAATCGCGCTGCAAATCCGGCGGGATGGAGATGTCCCCCAACGGATCGGGACGCTTGCCGCGACCCGAATGGTATTGGCGAATCTGATAGACATACGCCAGCACCTGAGCCACCGCCAGATACAGCCCGGCCGGGATCTCCTGATCCAGCTCGGTGCTGTAATAGATCGAGCGCGCCAGCCCTGGTGATTCAAGAATCAGAATCTGATGATGGGCGCCGATCTCGCGGATCTTCAAGGCGATGAAATCCGTACCCTTGGCCACCAGCATCGGCGCGCCGCCCTGCTCCGGATCGTATTTGAGGGCAACCGCGAAGTGGGTCGGGTTGGTGATGATCACATCAGCAGTGGGGATCGACTCCATCATGCGCCGCTGGGACATGTCGCGCTGCAACTGGCGTATGCGCTGCTTGACCTCTGGCCGCCCTTCAGCATCCTTGTGCTCGTCGCGAATTTCCTGCTTGGTCATCAGCAGCTTCTTGTGCGCTTCCCAGATCTGAAACGGCACGTCGATGGCGGCAATGATCATCAAACCGCAGGCCATCCACAGCGTGCTCCAGCCGACCACCTGCAAGCTGTGAATAATCGCCATTTCCAAGGGTTCGTGAGCAATGGAAATCAGGTCCGCCTTATCCTTGTTCAGGACCACCAGGGCGACGACCAGGACAATCAAAAACTTGCCGAAGCTCTTGAGCAACTCGATCAGTGCCGTGACCGACACCATGCGCTTGAGACCAGAGATCGGGTTCATGCGACTGAATTTGGGGGCCATGGTCTTGGCCGAGAATAGCCAGCCACCCAGGGAAATCGGCGCGATGAGGGAGGCGAGCATCAGCGCCACCAGAAAAGGCAGCATGGCTGCCAACGCCAGCTTGCCGGAGCTGAGCAGCATCTTGGCCATGTAGCTTTGGTCCATGAGCGTTTCGCGACTGATGATGAAGTTCGAGCGCATCAGCTCCATCATCATTTGCGCTATATCGCTGCCAAAGGACAACAACCCGCCGGCACCGACCAGCATGATCACCAGGGTGTTGAGCTCCTTGGATCGAGCAATCTGCCCCTCTTTTCGGGCCTCCGACTTCTTTTTTTCCGTGGGGTCTTCTGTCTTGTCCTGACCATTCTCGTTCTCGGCCATCAGCGCGCCCTCACCATATCGCGGAACGTTCGCAGCGCATCAGCCACCAGCGGTTGGTACTGATTGAGAATGTCACCCAGGCTGACCCACAAAATACCCATGCCCAACACCAGCGTCAGCGGAAAACCGATAGAAAAGATGTTCAATTGCGGCGCGGCGCGAGTCATCACGCCAAAGGCAATGTTGACCACCAGCAGCGCGGTGATCGCCGGCAACACCAACGTCAGCGCGGCGCCCATCACCCAGCCGAGGCTGTTGGCCAGCGCCCAGAAGTTGGACACAAGCAGTCCGCTGCCGACTGGCATCGTGGTGAAGCTTTCAACCAGGGTTTCCAGGACTACCAGATGGCCGTTCATGCCCAGGAACAGCAGGGTAACCAGCATGGTAAAGAACTGCCCGATCACTGCGGCGGAGACGCCGTTGGTAGGGTCGATCATGGAAGCAAAGCCCATGCCCATTTGCGTCGAGATGATCTGTCCGGCGATCACGAACGCCTGAAAGAACAATTGCAGAAACAACCCCAGCCCGGCGCCGATGATGATTTGTTCGCCGATGAGCAACAGCGCGCTGAGGTCCAGCGCGTTGACTTGCGGCATGGGCGGCAACACGGGGGCGATCACCACAGTAATGGCCAGCGCGAAATACAGACGAATGCGCCTGGGCACGAGCGTCGTACCGAAAATCGGCATGGTCATCAACAGTGAAGTGATGCGAAACATCGGCAGCATGAAGCTGGCGACCCAAGAGCCTATTTGCCCGTCGGTCAGTGCAAGGACAGGATCCACAAGCGCTAGCCGATCACGGTTGGAATGCTGGTGTAGAGCGCCAGGATGTATTCCATGAACACCTTGAGCAACCACGGACCGGCAACGATCAGGGTAATCAGCATCACGATCAGACGCGGCAGAAAGCTCAAGGTCTGTTCGTTGATCTGGGTGGCGGCCTGAAACATGGCGACCATCAAGCCGCAAAGCAGACTGGGTACGACGAGGATCGCCACCAGCACCGTGGTCAGCCACAACGCCTCACGGAACAGATCGACGGCTACTTCTGGCGTCATCGCGCGCACTCCTGCTCAAGAGAGGTCATACACCACCAAAACTACTGGCCAGGGTGCCAATGATCAGCGCCCAGCCATCAACCAGCACAAACAACATGATCTTGAACGGCAGGGAAATGATCAGCGGCGACAACATCATCATGCCCATCGCCATCAGTACGCTGGCAACCACCAGGTCGATGACCAGGAAGGGAATGAAAATCATGAAGCCGATCTGGAAGGCGGTCTTGAGTTCGGAAATCACAAACGCCGGCACCAGGATGGTCAGCGGCGCCTGATCGGGGGACTCGATATCGGTGCGCTTGGACAGGCGCATGAACAGCTCCAGATCGCTGGTGCGCGTCTGCGCCAGCATGAAGTCCTTGATCGGCACCTGAGCCTTGGCCACGGCATCCTGGGCAGTAAGCTTTTCAGCCAGATAAGGCTGCAAGGCGTCCTGATTCACCCGGTCGAAGACAGGTGCCATGATGAACAGGGTCAGGAAAATCGCCATGCCGGTGAGAATCTGGTTCGACGGCGTCTGCTGCAAGCCCAGGGCCTGACGCAGAATGGAAAAGACAATGATGATCCGGGTGAAACTGGTCATCAGCATGACGAACGCCGGGATGAAGCTCAGCGCCGTCATGATCAGCAGAATTTGCAGGCTGACCGAATATTCCTGCTGGCCGTTGGCGCCGTTGGACAGCGTGATCGCAGGGATCGACAACGGATCGGCACCGAACGCCACAGGCGCCGCCAGCACCAGCAGAAGCGTCAACAGAATGCGCGGCATTACTTCTTATCCTTCTGATCCTTGTTGCCCATGATTTCCATCAGGCGCCGTGCGAATTCAGGAGTGGCCTGCTCGCGGACCGGAACCTGCACCGGCTCCTTGAGCACGTGCAATGGGGTGATTCGCCCGGGCGTAACGCCCAGCAATATCTGCTCGTTGCCAACCTGCACCAGTACCAGTCGATCACGCGGACCCAGCGCTCGGGAGCCCAGCAACTCAATGAGCTGGGCATTACCTGGCCCACTGCGTTGCACGCGCCGCATTGTCCAGGCCAGCGCGAAGATCAGGCCGATCACCAACAACAGCCCGAACAGCAACTGAATCAGTTGCCCGCCCATCCCGACCGGCAGCGAACCGGCCACCTGTGGCCCGGCGGCCTGCACCGCAGGCTCGGCCGCCAGCGCGCTGAGCGGCAGGAACAGCAATGCTCCGGCAAGCTTGATCATGTTCACTCAGCGCAGCTTCTTGATACGTTCGCTGGGGCTGATGACATCGGTCAGGCGGATGCCAAATTTCTCGTTGACCACCACCACTTCGCCATGGGCGATCAACGTGCCGTTGACCAGCACGTCCAGCGGTTCACCGGCCAGACGATCCAGCTCGATCACCGAACCCTGATTGAGTTGCAGCAGGTTACGGATGTTGATGTCGGTGCTGCCGACTTCCATGGAGATCGACACCGGAATGTCGAGGATCACATCCAGATTCGGGCCATCGAGATTCACCTGACCGTTGCTGCGCGGCACGCTGCCGAACTCTTCCATGGCCAGACGGCTGGAAGCCGACGAATTGCCGGCATCAGCTGCCAACAGTGCGTCGATGTCGTCCTGACCGCCATCACCGGATTCGCCCAGTGCCGCAGCCCATTCATCGGCCAATGCCTGATCTTCAGCAGAGGTCATATCTTTATCATCAGCCATCGGTTGTCCTCGGCGAACAGTGTTTCAGTTACACAGCAAAATTTCGACGCAGACAAAAGGTCAACGTCGCTCTATTGGTTCGATCACTTGCAGGGCGAGATGGCCCTTGTGCGAACCCAGCTTGACCTTGAAGGACGGCACGCCATTGGCGCGCATGACCAGCGATTCCGGCAGCTCGACGGGAATAACGTCTCCCGGCTGCATGTGCAGAATGTCGCGCAACAGTAATTGACGACGGGCAACCGTAGCGCTGAGCGGCACGGAGACATCCATGACGTCCTGCTTGAGGGCGTTGACCCAGCGTTCGTCCTGATCGTCGACATCGGACTGGAAGCCCGCATCGAGCATTTCCCGCACCGGTTCGATCATCGAATACGGCATGGTCACGTGCAGATCGCCGCCGCCGCCATCGAGTTCGATGTGGAACGTGGAGACCACCACCGCTTCGCTCGGCCCGACGATGTTGGCCATGGCCGGGTTGACCTCCGAGTTGATGTACTCGAAATGCACTTCCATGATCGCCTGCCAGGCTTCTTTCAGGTCGATGAAGGCCTGATCCAGCACCATGCGCACGACCCGCAATTCCGTCGGCGTGAATTCACGGCCTTCGATTTTCGCGTGTCGGCCATCGCCGCCGAAGAAGTTATCCACCAGCTTGAACACCAGCTTGGCATCGAGGATAAACAGTGCAGTGCCACGCAGCGGCTTGATCTTCACCAGGTTGAGGCTGGTGGGCACGTACAGCGAATGCACGTACTCACCGAACTTCATGACCTGTACGCCGCCGACCGCCACATCAGCCGAGCGGCGCAGCAGGTTGAACATGCTGATCCGGGTATAACGGGCGAAGCGTTCGTTGATCATTTCCAGGGTCGGCATGCGACCCCGCACAATCCGGTCCTGACTGGTCAGGTCGTAGCTTTTGACGCTACCCGGTTCGGCTACTTGTTCGGTCTGAACCAGACCATCGTCCACGCCATGCAACAGCGCATCGATCTCATCCTGGGACAGCAGGTCTTGCACGGCCATGTCGTGGTCCTACTGCAGTACGAAATTAGTGAAAAGCAACTGCTCGATCACGGTTTTGCCGAGCTCTTTCTGTGCGACTTCCTGAACGCTGGCCGTCGCTTTCTGACGGAGCATTTCCTGGCCAATCGGAGTTGCCAGGGATTCGAACGGAATACCGGCAAACATCATCACCAGATTGTTGCGGATAACCGGCATATGCACCTTCAACGCTTCAAGGTCGGCCTGATTGCGCGCCAGCATGGTGATGCTGACCTGCATGTAGCGTTGGCGACCATTGGAGTTGAAGTTGACCACGAATGCCGGGGTCATGGCTTCGAAGATCGCGGGATGCTTGACGCCGGTCTCCGCAGCCGCAGCCGCTGGATCGGGCTTGCTGTCAGCCTTGTGCATGAAAAACCAGGTCGCGCCAACCGACAGGCCGACAGCGAGCAACAAAGCCACTATCAGGACGATGATGAGCTTGAGTTTGCCTTTGGAGGCGGGGTCTTTAACGTCGTCGCTCTTCGCCATGCCAATAATCCGTCACTATTCGGGGGGTTCGTTGATGCGTGACAGAGGGAGAGCAAGTGTTATGCCAGAGTTGCGAGGGAAGAGCTGTGCGGGGGTTAACAGCGAGGATTTTGTTGGAGCGAGGCTTGCCCGCGAATCGGCATTCCAGCGAAAAAATCTCGTCTGAATTGACACCTTCGCGGGCAAGCCTCGCTCTAACAGAGCAGATATATGCGGCATCAATCAAGCGTAGTAATCGACCTCACTGCTGCCGATCACCCGCGTGGCAGGCTGGCTGACTGCAACGCCGGCATCGACCTGACCGCCATCACCCGAACCGTCCAGGCTTGAAGAACTGCCGCTGGTGCCGGAACTGCGCTGGCTGTTGCTGGCCTGGTCCTGACTCTGTTGCTGCTGTTGCTGCCAACCGCGATTCTGGTCAGACACGCTGACGTCCACCTGGCCCAACCCTTGTTGACTGAACGACTCACGCAGGCGCGACATCTGGTTTTCAAGCGCTTCACGGACGCCTACGTGGGCACTCATGAAAGTCACCTGGGTCTGTTGATCCGTCGCCATGTTGACGCGGATATCCAGACGTCCAAGTTCGGCCGGTTCCAGTTGGATTTCCGCCGACTTCAGGTTTTGGCTCGACAGGTACATAACCCGATCAACGACGCCTTCACTCCAACCACTCTGATGCATGGCAAGTGGCTGGTTGATCAGCGGAACAGTCGGCGTCAGGGCCGCGCGCGGCGCCTGGGCAGCCTGGCTCATTGCCGCCAGACGCTCGGCGAAGTTATCCATGCGGGTATCACCGCCGCTACTTTTCACATCCTTGAGCCCGTCATCAAGCAAGCCACTGAAAGATTTGTCGCTGCTTTCCGTGCTGGCTTCATCAGTGGGCAGTTGATCGGCCAGGGCCGTCAGGTTATTGGCGATGTTCTGGGCGGAGTCGGCGGAATCGTTGGCGCTGGACTTGCCGGCCTTGTCAGGATGGTTGCTGGCATTGCTCTGCTGCGCGGCGGCGTGGGCCTTGGCGCTGGCGTTCTCCAGGGCAAATTGCAGAGCGGGCAAGCCCGCCAATGGGTCCGCCTCGGGATCGAACGACGCGTCATTCGCCAAATCAGGGCTGGATACCGCCGCTGCCGAAGGTGTTGTAGCGGATGCCGCCACCATCGCGGTGGTGGCGGAAGAAACCGTTGTCGGATCAGCAACCGGCGCGTCTTTCACCGGCACGACGGCAGGCTGGACCATGGCCTGCAACGCAGGATCAAGCGCGGGGTCGAGGGCGACTTCAGGCACAGGTGTTTCCACCGGCAAGGCGGCGACTGCATCGTCGGCAGCCTTGGCGTCTTTGTCACCGGCATCAGCGGCAGCGTCGGCAGGCAAGGTATTGCCGCTATCGGCAACCGCCGTCTGATCCACGGCGGCATCGTCTTTGGCTGCCGGGTCTTTTGCGGCAACGTCCTTGTCCTTGGCGGGGGCCGTCTTGTCCCGCGCGGGCTTGACCGGCACATCGTTGTTGGCGGCGGATTTAGCCTGCGCCTGCTTGGCGTAGACGTCGGAGAAGCTCGAACTGTCGTCCTTGCCGTTGTCAGCCGCCTTGGCCACGCTATTGGCAGCGTTGGTCTTGGACGCCGCCATCGGGGTGGTTTGAAGGAGTGGATTAGAGGCAAGGGGCATGTCGGTCTCCGCATGAATCGCTGGTTGCGAGCGTATTACCAAATGCCTGAGCAAGATACGGGCCAGTTTATGGCAGGACACCATGTAGCTGACGCTCGACGTCGATCAGCCGCCGTACGGTCACATATTCAAGATCGATACTGGCGAGCAAGTCTTCAAGGCCTGAAACTTCTTCGCGACGACTGCGCTCTTCAAGCTCGCGACACAGGTCGGCCAGACGCAGCGCGCCCATGTTGCCGCTGCTGCCCTTGAAACTGTGGGCCATCAGGCTCAATTCCTGAAGGTCGAAGGCACCACTGCCCCCCGCATAACCCAGCAGCATCTGCTGCAACCGCGCGATGCGATGTTCCGAGTCATCCAGGAATACGTCGAGCAATGTTGGATATTCATCCTCCATGATTTCCTGCAACGTATTCAATACGCTGTAATCCAAATGAATAGCCGACACTTGTTCACTCCTTGATCAAGAACCTTGAATCTGTTGCCGCGTTGAAGGGCGAAAGGCCCAGCGATTATGCCATTCCCTCCCAGGAAAACTCCACGCTGGCAGTGCGACCATCCCGGGACCAGGACGCTTGCTCGGTCAATTGGCGTACCAGCCCGAGACCGCGACCGTACAACTCATTACCCACCGGGGGCAACGCCAGAATTGTATCGGCGTCGAAACCGGCGCCGCTGTCCTCGACTTGCAGGGTAAGCCGCCCGCCCCGCTCGGCCGGAACGACCCGCAAATGCACGCGAATGAAGCCCTCTTCAAGCTCAACCAGGCGTTCGCCCCGCTCCCGATAATAGCGGGCAAAACCCGTCGCATCTCTTTTGAGCTTTGAGTCCAGACCCAGAACACCGTGCTCAAGTGCATTGTTGTACAGCTCGGAAAGCACGCTATACAACGTACCGCTCTGGCTGCGTAAACCATGCACCTCAAGCAGCAGCTGCAGCAGATAAGGCAGCGGATTGAAGCGCCGCAGCGTCGAGGCACGAAATTCGAACGTCGCCGACCAGTCCAGCGGGCTCGATGCGCCGCTGTCGGAGTACGTGACGGTTTGCGGCCCCAGCGTCGCCTGATCGACCGTGGTGATCTCCACCATGCTGACGTCATCGCGCGCCTGCCCGCCGAACGCGGTCAATGCCTGCTGGATCTCGCCAATCAACAAATGCGGCTGGCGATTGGCGTCGAACACTTCATGCAGACGCTGGGCACCAAACAGCCGGTCCTCGCTGTCGTTGGTATCGATGACACCGTCCGAGAGCAGGAAGATCCGGTCACCGGTGGCGACCGGGTAGACCTCGGTCTTGTCATCGAAGTCACTGGCGTCCAGCACACCCAAAGGCAGGTGCCGCGAGACCAGCGGCGTGCGCTCACCGCTTGCGGTATGCAGCAAATAACCGTCCGGCAGGCCGCCGTTCCAGACTTCGACGTGGCGTTGCTGAAAGTTGATGCACAGCAGCGTCGCGCAGCAAAACATGTCCACCGGCAGGATGCGTTTGAGCTTGGCATTCATCTCGCGCAGGGTTTCGGCAAGCCCGAAACCCTTGGCGGTCATGCCGTAGAACACTTCGGCCAACGGCATCGCGCCCACCGCCGCCGGCAGCCCGTGCCCGGTGAAATCCCCGAGCAACAGATGCATGTGCCCGGCAGGCGTGTAGGTGGCGAGCAGCAAATCACCGTTGAATAGCGCGTAAGGCGACTGCAGATAGCGAATATTGGGTGCATCCAGACAACCGGAATGGGCGACCTGATCGAAGACTTCCTTGGCGACCCGTTGCTCGTTAAGCAAGTACTCGTGATGACGGGAAATGAGGTCTCGCTGCTGCAGGACGGTTTCCTGCAACACTCTCAGACGATTCATGGCGTTGATCTTTGCCGTCAGCACCACCTGGTTGTAAGGCTTGGCGATGAAATCGTCGCCACCGGCATCCAGACAATGGGCCAGCGCCTCGCCCTCGGTCATCGAAGTCAGGAAGATAATCGGCACCAGCGACTCGCCGGCCATTTTCTTGATCCGCCGCGCCGCCTCGAAACCGTCCATGACCGGCATGACCGCATCCATCAATACCAGTTGCGGACGCCCTGATTCGAAAAGCTCGACGGCCTCGGCACCGTTACTGGCGCAAAGGACTGTGTGGCCCTGGCGACTGATGATGGTCGACAGCAGGTAGCGATCCGTCGTGTTGTCGTCGGCGATCAGGATGCACAGGCTTTCCGTTGAAGGCTGCACAGGCTCAGCCTATCTTGAACAGTTTAGAGAAATTGGAGATCGTCAGGATCTTGATGACATCCGAGCTGCAATTCACCAGTTGTATCCGTGAATGCTCGCCGCCGGCATGGTCGCGCAACAGCAACAGCATCCCCAACGCAGAGCTGTCCAGGTAATTGGTGCCCTTCAGGTCAACGACAAAATTGCGCACGCTGGTCCGATTTTCGTAGGCGTTGCGAAAATCCTGATGAGAAGCGAAATCGAAGCGACCAGTGATGAAGATGGTCAGTTGCTGTTCGTCTTGAGAGAGCTCGGAGGTTACCGACATAGGGGAAAGTCCTCAGTGGGGTCTTCGTAACGTAACGAAGGTGTAACACCGCCCGTCAGCGACAGCAAACCGGATTTGAATCGCGACGGGTGAATCATCACGCGATGCGGCCAGAAACCGGGCCTAGAACGGCTCGTGTCGCGGCAACCGCTGGGATAATTCATCAAGTAGTTTTTGTTCACGCTTGTCTTCAAGTTTGCGTGCCTCATCCACATAACGCTGGACCAGCTTGCGCAATCCCTCAACCCGCGCGTACGCCTGCTGCCAGGTGCCCCGCGCCTGATTCAGGTTGTTCTGATGCCACTCCAGGCTTTTGCGTTGTTGACCGACTGCGGTTTCCAGCTGATTGAGAAAGCGCTGATAGTTCATCAACCATTGCCCGGAAACACCGGTGCCGCCTTTGTCGATCCACTGCTGCTGGTAGCTGAGACGGAAATTTTCCAGCTCATCGAGCTTGCCTTCCGCCAGGCGTACCTGACCCTGAAAGTGGCCCAACCGTTGCGCCGCTGCGCGCTCGGCTGATTCGGCCATATCCACCACGGGCGCCAGACGCTCGGCGCGACTCTTGGCCATGACTTATCAGCCGCCCGCAGCCGGATTGAAGACTGCCGCCAGCCGCGCACTGCTTTCCTGCATGCTTTCATTGTCGTTCAGACCCTGACGCAGATAACGCACCAGCACCGGTTGCAGGGCAATGGCCATGTCGGTTTCCCGATCGCCACCTGCCACGTACGCGCCGACGCTGATCAAATCCCGGCTTTGCTGATACCGCGACCATAGCTGCTTGAAATGCTGGGCCTGCCCCATGTGTTCAGGGCTGACCACCGAAGGCATGACCCGGCTGATCGAAGCCTCGATATCGATGGCCGGATAATGGCCCTCTTCGGCCAGACGTCGCGACAATACGATGTGCCCGTCGAGCACGCCCCGCGCCGAGTCGGCAATCGGGTCCTGCTGATCATCGCCTTCCGAGAGCACCGTATAAAAAGCCGTGATCGACCCGCCACCCGCTTCGGCATTGCCCGCGCGCTCGACCAGCTTGGGCAGCTTGGCGAACACCGACGGCGGATAGCCTTTGGTCGCTGGCGGCTCGCCAATCGCCAGGGCAATTTCCCGCTGGGCCTGGGCGAAACGGGTCAGGGAGTCCATCAGCAACAGGACGTTCTTGCCCTTGTCGCGAAAATATTCGGCGATACGCGTGCAATACATGGCCGCGCGCAAACGCATCAGCGGCGCATCATCCGCAGGTGAAGCCACGACGACGGAACGCTTGAGACCTTCTTCACCCAGACTGTGCTCGATGAATTCCTTGACCTCGCGCCCCCGCTCACCGATCAGGCCGACGACAATGATGTCCGCCTCGGTAAAGCGCGTCATCATCCCAAGCAACACACTCTTGCCGACGCCGGTACCGGCGAACAAGCCAAGTCGCTGGCCGCGTCCGACTGTCAATAATCCGTTGATGCAACGAATACCCACGTCCAGCGGCTGGCTGATCGGGTTGCGCTTGAGCGGGTTGATGGTCGGGCCGTCCATCGGCACCCAGTCTTCGGCTTTCATCCCGCCCTTGCCGTCCAGCGCCCGGCCCGCGCCATCGAGCACGCGCCCGAGCATGGCCATGCCCATCGGCAGGCGACCGGTATCGGCCAACGGCACGACCCGCGCGCCGGGGGCGATACCGGCAACGCTGCCGACCGGCATCAGAAATACTTTGCCGCCGGAAAAGCCCATGACTTCGGCCTCGACTTCGACCGGCGAATGGCTGTCATCGTTGATCACCACGCAACGACTGCCCATGGCGGCCCGCAAGCCTTCAGCTTCGAGGGTCAGGCCGACCATGCGCAGCAAACGGCCCTCCACAACGGGCTGGGCCGGCAGGTCGATGGCTTCGGCGTAAGTCTCCAGACGCTTGCCGAAGCTGGTGCGATCAAGGCGCATCGGGCTTCTCGTTGTCGGCGTTCGCGGTGTCGGAGCTCTCGGTGTCAGGATTGGCGATTTTAGAGGCCGCAGCCGCCTGCTCAAGATCAATGCTCACATCTGCCGCAGCCGGATGCAGCGCCTGCTCGTGCATCTGGTCGTACATCTTGGCCATTGCCAGGGAAATTCGTGTCTCGATGCTGGCATCGATCCGGCTGTGCTCGGTCTCGATCCGGCAACCACCCGCTTGCAAGCTGTCATCTTCCAGGATGCGCCAGGTTTCCTCGTGGCGCTCGCGCAGCGCCTTGACCTGGGCGAAGTCCTGCGGATTGATGAAGATGCGCACGTTTTGCGCGCCCATAGGCAACAGCTTCAGGGCATCGCGCAATACATTGCCGATCTGTCTGGAGTCAGCGGTCAGTTCACGTTGAATGACTTTGCGGGCAATATGCTCGACCAGCAGAACCACGCCCCTTTCGATTTGCGTGTCCTGATCGGCGATTGGGTCGAGCAGGTTCGCCATCAACTGTTCAAGACTGGCAAGCTTGGCCGCGAGGGCGACTTCGGCTTCCTGGCGGACCTTGAGTTGCGTGCTGTGAAAGCCCTCTTTCTCGCCGGTAGCGAAGCCTTCGTTGTAGGCCTCCTGACGAATGCTTTCCAGTTCTTCAAGGGTCAGCGGCTGGACTTCATCCAGCGGCACTTCTTCCATCTCAGCCGGCTCTTCTTCGACCGGCAAGACCTCAGGTTCGGGGTCGGGCTCTTGTTGCGGATCGAAACTTGGCAGGGAAAAGAGGTCGTAACCGCCGACGTCTTTGGCGCGAATAAGCTCGCTGGCCGTTTCTTTACTGGAGCTGGACATTAAAAAGACCTTAAATCATTTCCTCGCCACCTTTGCCGCCGAGCACAATCTCCCCGGCCTCGGCCATACGGCGCGCAATGGTGAGGATTTCTTTTTGTGCGGTTTCCACGTCGCTGACGCGAACCGGCCCTTTGGCTTCCAGATCGTCGCGCAGCAGTTCGGCAGCGCGCTTGGACATGTTCTTGAAAATCTTTTCCTTGATCGCCTCGTCCGAGCCTTTGAGGGCCAGCACCAGCACATCCGAAGAAACTTCGCGCAGCAGCGCCTGAATGCCACGGTCGTCCACGTCCGCCAGGTTGTTGAAGACGAACATGAGGTCTTCGATCTGCACCGAGAGGTCTTCGTCGACTTCGCGGATCGAATCCATGAGCGTGCCTTCCATGGAGCTGTCGAGGAAGTTCATGATGTCCGCAGCACGCTTGATGCCGCCCAGCGTGGTACGTGAAGTATTGGCGTTGCCGGAGAACTGCTTCTCCAGAATCTGGTTCAACTCTTTCAGCGCGGCCGGCTGCACGGTGTTCAGCGAAGACACGCGCAGAATGATGTCCAGCCGCACCTTGTGGTCGAAATGCCCGAGGACTTCGCCCGCCTGATCCGCGTCGAGGTAGGCCACGACGATCGCTTGAATCTGTGGGTGCTCGAAGCGGATCACGTCGGCAACCGCGCGCGGCTCCATCCACTTCAGGCTGTCCAGGCCACTGGTATTGCCACCCAGCAGAATGCGGTCGATCAGGCCGTTGGCTTTGTCCTCGCCCAACGCCTGAGTCAGCATCTTGCGGATATACCCGTCTGAACCGACTCCGAGGCTGGTCTGATCGCCGACGATCTCGACAAACTCGGTCATGACTTCTTCGACCTGCTCGCGATGCACATTGCGCATCTGCGCCATGGCCACGCCCACCCGCTGGACTTCCTTGGGGCCCATATGACGCAGCACCTGCGCCGCATCGGTTTCGCCCAGGGACAGCAGCAGGACTGCCGCTTTCTCGACTTTGCTCAGCTTGGCTACGACGGCTCGATCACTCATCAGTGTTAATCCACTCTTTCACGACCTGGGCCACTCGACCCGGATCTTCGGCCACCAGACTCTTGATTGCGTTCAGCTGTGCGTCATAACCCTCGGTCGGGCTAGGCAACAGAATGCTCTGCGGGCCGCCGAGGCTGACACGGTCGTTGGACAATTCGTCCCCGCCGCCCATGCCACCCATGCCGCCCATATCGTCGTCGAAACCGGCCAGCTGCTTGCTCTTGCCGTTGGTGATGTTGTTGAGCACCGGGCGCAACACACCAAACACCAGCACCAGGATGAAAATCACGCCCATGGCTTGTTTGACGATGTCCCAGAACCATGGCTGCGAATAGAACGGGATATCCGGAATCGTTTCGCCGCGCTCGGCGGAAAACGGCACGTTGACCACGCTCACCGTGTCGCCACGGCTGGCGTCGAAGCCGACCGCGTTCTGCACCAGACGGGTAAACCGATTCAGATCCTCGGCGCTCCACGGGTTGCGCGTGGTTTCGCCGTTGGCCGCATTGATCTTGACCTGATCATCGACAACCACCGCAACCGACAGCCGGGTCAAGCGACCTTGCTGCTGTTTGGTGTGGCTGATGGAGCGATCAAGTTCGAAGTTCTTGGTCGACTGCACACGCTTGTCGGCCGGATAAGGCGCCAAGGCAGGCTGACCGGTAGCCGGGTCCATGATCTGTTGGCCGTTGGCATCGAGCAGCGGCTGACCCGGCGCAATCGCAGCGGCGGCACCGCCTGCGGCACCCCCGGTGGTTTGCGGTGCGGTTGCCGGACCTGGAGGCTGATTGCTCAGCGCGCCCGGTACACCCTGGGCGCCGCTGCTGGTGGAGCGTTGTTCGTTGACCGACTGTTCGCTGCGCAAGGCCGGTTGATCCGGATTGAAGCTTTCGGCGGTGGACTCCACCGCGCTGAAGTCCACGTTGGCGGAAACCTCAGCCTTGTAGCGATCATTGCCCAGAATCGGTTGCAGAATGTTCTGCACCCGTTGGGTGAGCATGCCTTCCATGCGACGGCTGTAGTCGAACTGCTTGCCGGCCATGGTCAATTCAGAGTTTTCGGCCTGATCGGACAGCAGATTGCCCTTCTGATCAACGACGGTGATCTGCGACTTGTTCAGCTCGGGAACGCTGGTTGCCACCAGATTGATGATCGCCACCACCTGGCTCGGTTCAAGCGAACGACCGGCGTACAGTTCGACCAGAATCGAAGCGCTGGGCTTGCGGTCGTCACGCACGAACACCGAGCTTTTCGGGATCGCCAGATGCACCCGGGCACCCTTGACGTTGTTGAGCGCAGAAATCGTGCGCGCCAGTTCGCCTTCCAGACCACGGCGATAGCGCGTGGCTTCCATGAACTGGCTGGTCCCCAGGCCCTGATCCTTGTCGAGAATCTCGAAGCCGACATTGGCGTCCTGCTGGACCACGCCCGCCGACGCGAGCTGAATGCGCGCCCGTTGCACGTCGTCGGCCTTGACCAACAGCGCGCCGGAGTTGGGCTCCACGGTATAGGCAATGTTGGCGGCCGTCAGGGTGTCCATGACCTGCTTGGCGTCGAGGCCGGCAAGACTGCCGTACAACGGACGGTAATCGGGCTGCTGTGACCACAGCACCACGGCAAAGCCAATCGCCACGCTGGCAGCGAGACCGACCATAAGGCCGACCTGACGCAGCATGGGCATCTCGGAAAGATTGTCCAGGAAAGCCAGACCGAACACGGGCGACTTGCCCGCTGGGGCGCCTGCCTTGGCCGGAACGCTATCGGCGAGAGTTTCTGCCATGACTCAATATGTCCTTAAACCGGCATCTGCATGATGTCTTGATATGCCTGAACCAGTTTGTTACGAACCTGAGTCAGCGCCTGAAAGGACACGGCGGCTTTCTGTGAAGAAATCATCACGTCAGTGAGGTCGACACCGCTCTTGCCGATTTCGAAGGCACTGGCCAATTGGTTGGACGCCTGTTGGGTGTCGGCAACCTTGTTCACGGCCTGACCAAGCATGTCGGCAAAGCTGCTGGAGCCGACTTCCGGCGTGGCGGCAGCCTTCGGGGCGGCCATGGCATCCATTTGCATGGAGCGCATATCCAACATCAAGCGATTAAATTCAACACCTTGGCTCATGGAAATATCTCTCGTGAGGGCCGCAAATTTTTGACACTGATTCAGCGGTCATGGATGTCAAAGCAACAAGGGTGCCAGCTAGATAGCAGCCAATGGCCATCAATGCATTTCATGCAGAATAATGACCAGGCAGTCACCCCTCGAAAAGTCGTGGGTCACAGTCTTTAATCCATCGCACGAGCAGGTTGAAAACCCCGGCTACGCTGGGCGGCAGGGCTGCGTACAGAGTGAATGACTTTTGTAGCGCGAATGTTACGTCGCAAATAAATGACCTTCGACATCCATGCCGGCATCGCGCATCTGCGCCAATTTGTAGCGCAACGTCCGCGGACTGATGCCTAACCGCTCGGCAGCTTCCTTGCGACGACCGCGCTCGGCACGCAGGGTGTCAATAATCATCTGAAACTCGCGCCGACGCAGATCATCACCTAACGCGCTGCCCCCATCGCCACCAGGCCCATCGCCCGATGCAGCCCCTTGGATAACTGGCGAAACCGGCGCAGTGGCGACGTTCAGCGCTGGCAGCGGTGCGCAGGAGACTGGCCCCGCAAGGCAGAAATCTTCCGCTTCAATGATGCCGCCCTGCTGCAGAATCAGCGCTCGTTGCACCGCGTTATCCAGTTCGCGGACATTGCCTGGCCAAGCGTAACCCACCAGACATGCCTGCGCCTGGGCAGACAAGCGCACCGCTGCGTGTTTCATTTTATTGACGTGTTTGGCCAGCAAACGCTCGGCCAGCGGCAGAATATCGGCGGTTCGCTGGCGCAACGGTTGCCAGGCCAGCGGAAATACCGATAACCGGTAAAACAGATCTTCACGGAACCGACCGGCTGCAACTTCCCCGGCCAGATCACGGTTGGTCGTTGCCAACACGCGAATATCCAGAGTGATTGGCTTGCGCGCACCTACACGCTCGACTTCGCGCTCCTGCAGCACTCGCAGCAATTTAGCCTGCAGGCCCATGGGCATTTCGGAAATTTCATCAAGCAGGATAGTGCCGCCGTCGGCCTGTTCGAATTTGCCGGCTTGTGCCGCGATGGCACCGGTGAACGAGCCCTTCTCATGGCCGAACAACGTGGCTTCGAGCATGTTGTCCGGGATCGCCGCGCAGTTGATGGCGATGAAGGGCTTGTCGGCACGGGGCGAATGCTGGTGAATGTAACGCGCAAGCACTTCCTTGCCAGTGCCTGATTCGCCGGATATCAGTACCGTGGAATCGCTTTTCGCCACGCGACTGGCCAGGTTCAACAGCTGCGCGCTGGCCGGTTCGACCGCGATCGGCCCAGCGCCGTCATCCGGGCCAGGACGCCCCAACGCATGGCGGGCGACCAACGCCAGCATGGCCTTGGGCTCGAAAGGTTTGACCAGATAATCCGCCGCACCCTGGCGCATTGCATCCACGGCGCGCTCGACCGCGCCATGCGCGGTCATCAGCAGCACGGGCAATTGCGAATGGCGGGCGCGCAGCAGGCCGAGCAACTGATGACCATCCATGCCTGGCATATTGACGTCGCTGATCACCAGACTGAACGGCTCACGCGCGACGGCGACCAGGGCATCTTCAGCCGATCCGACGGCATGATACTCATGCCCGGCCAATTCCAGGGTTTCCCCCAGCGCTTCACGCAACGCACGGTCGTCTTCAACCAAAAGCACTTTGATCGTCATCAGTTATTGTCCACGACGCCGGATGGCGCACTCATCAAAGGCAAGGTGACCAGCGCGCAAGTGCCACGACCCACCCGCGAGGCATACTGAACAGCGCCGCGATGGGCGCGAGTGACCGCCGTCACCACCGCCAGGCCAAGGCCGGTGCCGGTGGTCTTGGTGGTGAAAAAGGGTTCGCCGATATGCGCCAGAGCGGCAGCGTCAATACCGCTGCCGTTGTCACTGACGCACAGCCGCAGCGTGTTGCCTCGACTGTAGGCATGGATTTTCAAGCGCGGCTGACCGGCGCAAGCCTGCACCGCGTTTTCGATCAGATTCAGTAACGCGCCCACCAGCGTGTCGCGATTGCACAGCAACTCACCCTCCGAAGGGTCGCACTGCCAGCGCACCTGCACATCCTGAGTGTGCGTCAACGCAGCGTCCTGCAATGCAGCGAAGAGCTGCTGCGGCGTGAGTCGGTCAGTCAGCGGCAATTCGCCACGGGCAAACACCAACATGTCCCGCACTTGATGTTCAAGCTCATGCAGTCGCTCTTTAAGTCGGCCGGCAAAGCGCTGCTGGGTTTCCAGCGGCAGTTCCTGCTCGGTCAAATGACTGGCGTAGATCAGAGCGGCGGACAGCGGCGTGCGAATCTGGTGTGCGAGGGAGGCCACCATCCTGCCCAGCGACGACAAGCGCTCGTGACGCGCCAGTTGATCCTGCAGATGGCGGGTTTCTGTCAGGTCGTTAAGCAGCACCAACTGACCCGGCTCGGCGTCCAGCGAGCGGGTGGCGATGGACAGGCGACGGCCATCCTTGAGGGAAACTTCATGGCCGTCGTCTTCGCGCGGAGCAAAGCAGCGACTGATGACATGCCGCCACAGCTCGCCCTCCAGTGGTTGCCCGAGCAAATCGATGGCCGCCGGATTGGCCTCGCGCACCCTGCCCATGCCATCGATCACGATGATCCCGCCAGGCAGCAGGTCGAGCAGATTCTGCAAGCGATACGCCAGACGCTCCTTCTCCGCCAGCTCCTCCATGCGCTGCGCGCTGACCACTGCCAGTTCGCCCTTGAGCTCGGTGACCCGCGCTTCCAGCAAGCTGTAGGAATCCGTCAGCTGCGCCGACATCTGATTGAACAGTGAAAACGCCTGCTCAAGCCCCTGACGACTTTCCAGCTCAAGGGACGGCAGCACTGCATGGGCAAGGTCAGGGGTCATCTTGGCGGCGTGGGGCATAAGTCATCTCTCGCGTGGCGAACCGTCATTAAACGGTATGTTCCAAGAGACTTAGCAATCCTCGTGCCGAAAAAAAACCCCTGAAAATTCAGAGGTTTGATTTTTTCGCGATTCAACAAGCGTCAATCATCTGCCTGTTCATCGCCTTCACGTCGGCTCATGCCGTATTTGCGCATTTTCTCGACGAGGGTCGTACGACGAATCCGCAGACGCTCGGCTGCGCGCGCGACAATACCGTTGGCGTCGTCCAGTGCCTGCTGGATCAAGCCTTGCTCCAGCCCACCCAGATAGTCCTTCAAGTCCAGGCCTTCCGGCGGCAACATCGCGCCGGACGCGAAGTTCGGCGTATGACCGTTGATGGCCACGCGCTCTTCGAGATCGCTGCGCAGACTGTCGACAAGTTGTTCGTCTTCGTCATCGACGTAGCGGAATTTCTTCGGTAACTCGGCGACGCCAATCACGCCATAGGGATGCATGATCGCCATGCGCTCCACCAGGTTGGCCAATTCACGCACGTTGCCCGGCCAGCCATGACGACACAGCGACATGATGGCAGCGGAGTTGAAACGGATTGAGCCGCGTTTTTCGTGCTCCATGCGCGAGATCAACTCGTTCATGAGCAAGGGAATGTCTTCGACCCGCTCGCGCAGCGGCGCCATTTCGATCGGGAACACGTTCAGACGGTAGTAAAGGTCTTCACGGAAGCTACCGATCTCGATCATCGACTCAAGATTCTTGTGGGTTGCGGCAATGATCCGCACATCGACGCTTTGGGTCTTGTTGCTGCCCACGCGCTCAAAGGTGCGCTCTTGCAGAACCCGTAGCAGCTTGACCTGCATCGGCAGCGGCATGTCGCCGATTTCGTCGAGGAACAGCGTGCCGCCGTTGGCCAGCTCGAAACGCCCGGCACGACTGGTGATCGCCCCGGTGAAGGCGCCCTTCTCGTGACCGAACAGTTCGCTTTCCAGCAATTCGGCTGGAATCGCGCCACAGTTGACCGGCACAAACGGTGCGTCGCGACGCTTGGAGTGGTAGTGCAGGTTGCGTGCGACGACTTCCTTGCCAGTCCCGGACTCACCGAGGATCAACACGCTGGCGTCCGTGTCGGCAACCTGCTGCATCATCTGGCGCACATGCTGAATCGCACGGCTGGTACCGACCAGACTGCGAAACAGATTGGGCTCACGATGACGACCGCGCTCACGGGCCTGATCGTACATTTCACGATAGACCTGGGCACGGTGCAGGGAGTCGAGCAATTTGCTGTAGCTGGGCGGCATTTCCAGGGAGGAAAGCACGCGCCGACGCAAATCGTCAGTGAGGTCCACGGAAGAATTTTCGCCCATCAGCAAGACAGGAAGGAACTCATCCCATGCAGCCACTGTCTTAAGAAGCCCTTGTAGACTTCCAGGCGCGCTTACGCTGCCAACGAGCACGCAAAGCACTTCTCGGGTAGAGGTCAGAGAGCCGACAACCTGTTGCCAGTCCTGGCTGGAGCAGGCCAAATTTTCTTCGCCAAGAAAATTAAGAATGACCGCCAGGTCACGGCGGCGCTGGCTATCGTCATCGATCAGCAGAATCTTGATTTCACGCCACATGCAATAGCAACTTCCCTAGTCAACTCTATGCCCCAATAGGGCAAGCTTGGCAATTCTCAGCCGGTACGAGTACTGAGACGCCAGAAAATGGCAAACATCACTAGTTAAGTCAAAAAACCGTACACAGTCAAATTTATGGCGCACTTCTTTTCGATCAACAAGCTTCAACCGAACAGATGGTAAACCTTCGCCGCGTTTTTCGCTTGCTGGATCTGCGACATCTCGTCGACGATTGACTGACGCGCGTCGGTTGCAGTGTCGATCAGCTGCCGGTAGACCGTCAGCAGCTCTTCCAGATTGCTGCGCAGTTCCGGCGCATTCGGCGTCGCTTCACTGATCATGTCGTCCACACAGGCGCGGCACGCCAGGTCCAATTTGCCAATTGCATCCCAGTCACGCTCAGCCAAAGCGCCTACCAGTGCTTCCTTGGTCTCTTCGATACGCTTGAGTGCAGCACTCATGTTGGTCTCCTCAGCACAGCTTAGTGAGCAGCGATTGCGTCCCAGCCTTCCTTGACGGTGCCCAGCAAGCTGCTGACTTCGTCGAGGATCAGTGGATCGCTTTTTATATTGGCTTCAGCCAGGCGCTGCATCATGTAGATGTACAGGTTGTCCACACGGGTCAGCGTATCAGCCGATTTTTCCATATCCAGGCCTTCACGCAGGCCTCCGACGATTTCTATCGCCTTGCCGATCAGTACACCTTTTGCAGGAATATCCTTGCGGCCGATGGCACCCTTGGCCTGAGCAATGCGATCCAACCCGGCTTCCATCAGCATTTGCACCAGACGATGAGGATTGGCCTCGGACGTTTGCGCATGGGCATTCACTTTCTGGTACTGCCGAAGGGCTAACATCGGGTTCATGATCAACCTCGTCAAAGCTGGAAGAATTCGTATATACAATGTATCGACGCACTGTCGGAAAACTTTAGACCAGAAGCCAAAAACCCGGCGTGCGATTAATCGCAGCCGGGCTGGATGACTCAGTGAATGTCAGCCGGATGCCTGAGCATTCAGAGTATCGAAGAACGAGGTGATGCTCGACAGCGTCGACTTCATCTGCCCGACCAGCAAATCCATTGCGTTGTACTTGGCCGTCAACGTTGACGTCAGGTTAGCTACACGAATATCGAGAGCAGTCTGCTGCGCTTTCAGATCGGTACTGGTCTTGTTCAGCGATTTGGTGCGTTCGTCGAGCGTACCGCCGGTTTTGTTATACGGCTCGATGGCTTTCTTCATACGCGCCAGCAAGCCATTTTCCGCGTTAGTGCCGGAGAACATTTGCTGCACTTCACTGCCCAGGTTTTTGTCGTTCATTGCCTTGGTGAACTTGCCGGCATCGAATGTAAGCGTACCGCCGGACTGGGCAGTCTGGATACCCAACTGCGCCAGGGTCGACAACTTGCTGCCAGGGCCAGGCGTGATCAGCTGCTCACGCAAGGCGGCCAGCAGATCGCGCGGCAAGGAGTCGCCGGTCATTGCCGCCGACACGGTCAGGTCGCCGTTGGCATCAGCGGTGGCCTTGGTCAGGGAGTTGATGGTCTTGACCACGTTGTTGTACGCATCGACAAACGTCTGCAACGATGTTTTCAAACCGTCGGTGTTGCCTGCCACGGTGACCGTGGACTTGCCAACCGCAACCGCCGTGATGGACACACCCGTCAGCGCCGTGGTGTAGGTGTTGGTGGAACTGGTGACCTTCAGACCACCGATCAACATCTCGCCATCAGCCGCCACAGCACCAATCCGGCCTGCACTTGTCGCCGAATTAGGGTCAAGTACATCGCCGGAGCCAATCGTCAGGCCGGCGATAGTGCTGCTGGTGGTGATATCCGTACCCGCGCCGGTCTTGGTAGAGCCAAACACCAGGCGCGAACCGGCACCGTCAGAAATAATGTTCGCCGATACGCCACTGGTCGAAGTCTTGGCGTTGATCAGGTCGCGAACCTGCTGCAAGGTGGAGCCCGCCGGGATATCGAAGGCAGTGTTAGTGGTATTTTGAGTGATAGTCAGGGTACCACTCGGAATAGCACTAGCTGCAGTCGCATCGAACGAAGCAGAAGCGACGCTGGAACTGGTCGCGAGTTTGGTGACTTCCATCGCATACGAACCTGCCACCGCCGAGTTGGTAGTGGTCGCGGTAATGTTCGCGGTAAGAGAGGAAGTTGCCGCAAAGCCATTGAACGCTGGCGTATCCGTTTTGCCGAGATTAGTCATCGCGGTCTGGAACGCATCGAGCGCCGACTTCAGTGTACTGACACCGGACAACTTGGTTGTTGTCAGCGCGGTCTGTTTGGTGATCTGGGTCTGCTTGGCGTATTTGTCCGAATCAACCAGGGAAGTGACGATATCCTTGATTGCCAGACCCGAGCCGAGGCCCGTGGAAGTACTGATTGGGCTTGCCATGTGCTTCTCCTTCAGGTTTCGTCGGCCTTTTGACGACGACACAACGCAGAACTACAACCTACACGATTCATGCCATCAAACCTTGGCATCAAACAACAAGCTGTGCGCATTGTGAAGGCTGTCAGCAATTTTCAAAGCTTCCGCCGAGGGTAACTGTCTGACGACTTCTCCCGTATCACTGGCGATCACTTTGACCACGATTTCTCCGGAGGCTTCATCAATGGAGAATTCGAGATTGCGTCTTACCGACTGCACGAACTTTTCAATCTCTTGTACCGCTGTCTTGAGCTTCTCCGACTTTTGAGCGTCGGATTCCTTCGATGAGTCTTTACTTGCGGACGAATCCGCAGCAGGCGCCGGCGCAGGCACCGCAACTGCTTGAGGAGCGACGACTGCTTGCTCAGCTACAGCTGGCGCCGGCTTGATGGCCTGGTAAGACAAGCCCAACTTCACGCTCATGTCCATTCCCAACACCTCCTCAACGTAAAAAGCGGAAGAGCACGACTAGCACACTCCTCCGCCAAAACTCATTCCGAAAATTACTGAAGCAGTTTCAGTACAGCGGAAGGCAACTGGTTAGCCTGGGCCAGAACAGCTTGGGAAGCCTGTTGCAGCGTTTGCTGCTTGGTCAGGTTAGCAGTTTCTGCGGCGAAGTCAGTGTCTTGTACACGACCCAGTGCAGCAGTGGCGTTTTCGTTAACGTTTTGCAGGTTGGAAATGGTGCTGGTCAGACGGTTTTGCGAAGCACCGAGGTTTGCACGAGTGGCGTTGATCGTTGCCAATGCAGCGTCGATTGCGGTGATAGCGTTGTCGATTGCCGAGGCAGTTGCTGCGGAGTCAGCACCTGTCAGAGCCAGCGTACCGCTGTCTACGGACATGGAAGCGGCGTCGAACTTGCTGCTCAGAGTCAGGTCGATCTGGTTAGCGGTACCGGTGTTCGAGCCAACTTGCAGTGTCATGGTGCCAGCCGAACCGTCAAGCAGGTTCTTGCCGTTCAAGTTGGTGCTTGCAGCGATACGGGTCAATTCGTCAGACATCTGAGCGAATTCTGCGTTGGTCGCAGTCTGGTCAGCCGTGCCGTTGGTGCCGTTACGTGCTTGTACAGCCAGTTCACGCATACGTTGCAGAATGTTAGTGGACTCTTGCAGAGCGCCTTCAGCGGTCTGAGCCATCGAGATGCCGTCGTTGGCGTTCTTGATTGCTACAGTCTGGCCGCGGATCTGGCTGCTGATGCGAGTTGCGATCTGCAGGCCAGCTGCGTCGTCTTTGGCGCTGTTGATTTTCAGGCCGGAAGACAGGCGAGTCATGGAAGTTGCCAGAGCGTCGGATGCTTTGCCCAAGTTCTTCTGAACGGAGAGGGAAGCAACGTTAGTGTTTACGCCTAAAGCCATGATGAAATTCCTCGTTGGTTGGGTGCTGCGGCTTCCGGCCCTGGCAACAGCCGGGTTGGCACAGAGAACCTTCGTAATAGTTATCGTCGGGATCGGACTTTGCTTTAGGGCAATTTATAAAAATAATGCCATCAAGCGGCCACCTCCCCGGAAAACAAGGGCTTTACCATTTGTAAAGATTAAAAAAACGCGTCAGGAGTGCGGACAAACAGGCGAAGTTCTATATATCGCCCGCTGCGCCGTAGATACCGCAAGCCATTAACTGTGAACCAGTTCCGTTAATTCGTACTGCATGTAGTCGGCAAGGCCCAACCAGTCCTGTGACTGCTGGCACGCCAGCATCGCCATCAGCAATTGCGACCACTGCTGCCGGACCGCCGGAGAACTGCGCTCAAACAAACCGGCTGCAGTTTCGAACACTTCCAGCATATCCAGAGCCGCCTCGACGCTGCGGCCAAGGCGGAACCGGCCGGCACATTCGACAGTGGCGAGTACGCACAAATCGATCTCGTTCATTGGCTGAACTCTGCATTAAACACGGTGCCGGCAATCATCGCGCCCGACCGACTGCTAGTAAAGAAGCGAACCTGTGGATGCGCCTGAATGTAGCGCTCGAGTTCCCCGAGGTAACGCCGGAAGTTGAGCTGGGTCTTCACCCGCTGACCATGACCATCGAGCACCCACTGTCTGGCTTGATCGACCGTCCCCCCCAGCTCTCCCTCAAGCCAGCCCGCATGGCTTTGGTTCATCGGGAAAGCGAAGTCCACACCAAACAGCGTGATCTGCGCCGCGCCCATTTTCACCGCCAGATCCACCGCCGGATGAATGACACTGCCACCGGCGGCCAGCACGCCTCGTTGCACCCGCTGGCGCAGTTGCGCATACACCGGGCTCGGCGACAAACCGACATAACGCTTACCCTGCCATGCCGATACAACCTGGGGATCGCTTAACGGCAGATAAACCAGCCGGATACCCGCCGAATCCGCCGCGGGTAGATGTCGATCAGAAATGCGCTGGTCGATGGTCACCACCAGGTCAGGCCGGATACCTCGGGCAATCAGTGGCTGGTAAGCAGTGTCGACGCAGATGAACAACGGGCGCTGCGGCTGACCACGCACGGCCAGCAACTTGTCGAAGTGCTGCTCAAGGCTTGGGCCGGTGCCAATTACAAAGATTTCCCGGCCCGATTGCGAACCGAACAGCTCGGCAACGTCAGGATCACGGCTGACCAGATCGAAACTCTCCTCAAGGCGCTGCAGAATCTGCGGCGCCTGCGGATCGAATTCGCGATTATTAAAGTGCAGGTGCACTTCGCTGACCAGCCGATCACGAATACGCGCATTGTGTTCGTCGGCCAGCTCCAGCTCGGCGGGCAAGGCAAAAAACGGCAACTGGATTTCCGGACGGTCTGCGGCATAGCCCAATTCAATGCGAGGGTCGCTCAACCAGTCATCCTGATCGGTCAACTTGAGCACCAGGGCGAACAGCGCGCTATTGAGGATATGCACCTGCAAACGCGCAGCGCCATGTTCTTCCAGCAGAACGCGCTGCAAATCGCCAAGCCCGGTGCCATATATATGCAGCACGTCATTGTCCGGCGGCAAACTGGCGGCCTGTAAACGCGCTTCGGCGATTCGGTCATGGCGGCTGGTAAGCTGAATTCCGTTGAGACTCAGGGTCGATTGCCGCCCTTCGACCAGCTCAACCTCAAGCAGCACGTCGTCTTCTGCCAGCAAGCGGGCAAAGACATCCGGCCAGCGGTTCTGCAGCACTGCGGCATTGCGCTCAAAGCTGTCGGTCATGAAGCCTCACCTGAAACGAAGGCAAAAAAATAGCGCTCAAGATTAACTCACCTTGCGCGCCATTTTTGCTGCTTTATGCGATTACGGGCGATAAATGATCGCCGAGCCCCAGGATAAGCCCACGCCGAAACCGCTCAGGGCGACTCGCTTCCAGCTTGAATCCATGGCGTGCCGTTCCAGCAGCAGCGGAATGCTGGAAGACACGGTATTGCCGGTCTCGAGCATATCCTTGATGAACTTCTCAGGTTCGCCCTCGAAACGTCGCGCGACCGCATCGACAATCGCCGCGCTGCCCTGGTGGATGCAGAAGGCGTCGATATCCGTGGATTGCAGGCCGGATTCGTCGAGCAATTCGTGCAGGTGCGCCGGGACTTTGAGCAGCGCGAAGTTGAACACCTGGCGACCGTTCATGAAGAACACGCCATTGCTGACTTTCAGGTGCGGCGCACCGGAACCGTCAGTGCCGAATTTGGCCTTGCCCAGCTGCCATTGGGCGTCCTCACCCATCCAGGTGGCCGTAGCTGCATCACCAAACAGCATGGTGGTGTTGCGGTCTTCCGGGTCAACGATTTTTGAATAAGGATCAGCGGTAACCAGCAGACCGTTTTTCAGACCGGTGGCTTCCATGAAACCCTTGAGCGCATAGATGCCGTAGACGTAACCCGAGCAACCCAGGGAAATATCAAAGGCTGCGACATTGGTCGACAAGCCCAGCTTGTCCTGAACGATGGCAGCGGTGTGCGGCAGACCTTCTTCATCGCCGTTCTGCGTGACGACGATCAGCACATCAATGGATTCGCGCTTGAGTTGCGGATTGTTGGCGAACAGGGCGTTGACCGCCTCGACGCACAAATCGGAAGTTTCCTGAGCCTCTTCTTTACGTGGCAGGAAAGCCGAGCCGATCTTGCCCAGAATGAACTCGTCATCCTTGCCGAATTTGGCACCCTGCGCGTAGTTGTCAACGCCGGCCGCGGGCACGTAACTCGCTATGCTTTTTATGCCAATCATCATGGCTTCCCAATAATAAATAGCTGAATATCACCGCGCGCTCGATGGCGGGGCATTGTAATCAGAAGGCTTTTTTGCCCTTGAATAAAGGGCTGCGGGGAGGTTTGACCGATCCCGGAGAACCGTGAAATCAGCCATACGTCGTCGTCGCCCGCGAGCACGATACAGTGAAGATGCGCGTTGTGACTCATAGGTCACTAAGTTTTATGCGCTTTTACCGCTGAGCATGCCATCAATAACGGCTGATAGCGTGCCGAAAATCACCTGCCGACTTCAAGATGTCACGTCAATGTGCCGCCTACTCGACGCTATCCCACGCCAGAGGCGTGCCTCGGCTCAGAGGCCACCGAGCCTTTCGCCCCAGCACTGCATCGATATGTTTGGGCGCCAGCCCGCGACCGGGACGAATGGCGCGCACGTTGTCCTTGCTGAAGGTTTCGCCGGCCAGCATATCGCGCACCACATACAGCGAACGGCGATATTGCAGCGAGTTCTGTTCCGCTAGGGTCGCGCCATACTGCACATGCCCCAGCCCTTGCCAGGCGCGTTCGGTTTCGATGACCAGACTGGCCATTTCCGCAGGTTCCAGGGAAAAGCTGGCATCCACGCCGCCGTCATTGCGGTCCAGGGTGAAATGCTTTTCGATGACAGTCGCACCCATCGCCACCGCCGCCACCGAAACGCCGACACCCATGGTGTGATCGGACAAGCCGACTTCACAGCCGAACAACTCACGCAGATGGGGAATGGTGCGAATGTGGCTGTTTTGCGGGGATGCCGGATAGGTGCTGGTGCACTTGAGCAGCACCAGGTCGCGGCAACCCGACGCCCGCGCCGCACGCACGCTTTCATCCAGCTCGGCAATACTGGCCATTCCGGTGGAAATAATCATTGGTTTGCCGGTCGCCGCGACCCGGCGAATCAGCGGCAGGTCGGTGTTTTCGAAGCTGGCGATCTTGTAGGCCGGCACATCCAGGCTTTCGAGGAAGTCCACCGCGCTCTCATCAAACGGAGTGGAAAACGCCAGCATTCCCAGCTCTTTGGCACGGGCGAAAATCGGCGCATGCCACTCCCAGGGCGTATGCGCTTTTTCGTACAGCGCATACAGCGAAGATCCCGCCCAAAGATTATCGGGGTCTTTGATGAAAAACTCGCCCTCGTCGATATCCAGCGTCATGGTATCGGCGGTATAGGTTTGCAGTTTCAGCGCATGGGCTCCGGCCTTGGCAGCGGCCTCGACGATGCGCAGCGCCTGTTCCAGGGACTGATTGTGGTTGCCACTCATTTCGGCAATCACAAAGGGCGGAGCATCCGCGCCGATGGAACGTGAGCCAATCTTGAAACCTGTCATCGCTGTTCACTCGCATTAAAACCGGGGACAGCAGCGCTCAGCACTGCCGCGACGCGACGGGCGCCCTTCCCGTCGACTAATTTTCGGGACTGTGACGCCAGACTTTGGCGCAGGTCCTGATTGTGCATAAGGCACTCAATCGCCTGACGCAAGGTCTGCACACTGGCCTTTTCCCGGGTGCCGATATAAAGATGTGCACCCGCCTCAGCCAGCTGTTCGGCATTAGCTTTCTGGTTGGCCGCCACTGCGACACAGATAGTCGGCAACCCAAGCGCGGCGCGCTCCCACGTCGTGCCGCCACCGGCACCAATGAACAGATCCGCCTCGGCCATCAAGCGCGAAAAATCGCTGACCTGAATTTGCAGGCGCCAGTTCAGGCGTCCTTCAGCCAGCGCCTGCATGGCGAGCCAGTCGGGATTGTCGATCCCGGCAATGAAATCCACGTCCAGCTGCGGATAAGCCAGCAAAGCCTGCATTGCGATCCACGATTGGCCGGCGGCGTCGAAACCGCCGAAATTGACGATGACACGCTTGACCCTGGGCCGGATCTCGATCGGTTCACGCTGGAATTCGTCGCGCAGCAGAGCAAAATGCGGCCCGAGCAACGCCTGGCACTGGGCGGTGATCCACGGCGCGTAGGCTTGGGGCGTGCCGGAACAATTCTGATCAAGCAGCACATCAGTCACGTGAGGGCGATTGGCCAGATCGTCGATGGCCATGACCCGCGGCGCAAATCGACGCGCGGCGGTTTCCCAGTCGGCGGCAAGCCCGTAGTGATCGACAATCAGCCAGTCAAAGCGCTCTTCAGCAGGCAGCGCCTGAGCCAGCGCGTTGATATCTTCCTGGCAGGGCAATAACGCCTCGATGTCGATACCCGGTTGCTCCTGCGCGTAGCGCTCCGGCAAACCATAAACGGTATAACCTTGAGCCTGCAGGCGGCTCGACAAATGCCCCGACAGCAGGCGACAGGCGAAGCGCACTGTTGCCCCGCTATTGCGCAGCACATCAGCCAGGGCCATGCACCGCGCAATATGACCGCTGCCTATATTGAGCGATGCGTCGGCACGAATCAGCACTCTCACCCTTCCAGCCCCCCGCCCGCCTTGAGCGCCGCGTAGAGAAACTCCGCACGGCGCCAATCCTCTTCGGTGTCGATATCCTGAACCAGATGGCGCGGCAAGGTGATCGGCAGACTCAGGGCAGAGAACACCACGTCGCCGCGCAGCCAGGCGTCGCTGCGCCCCCAATAGAATTGACCGGCGTCCTGATACGCGACCGGAAGATCCTGCGAACGGGTTTCGCGGAACTGCGGATACATCGGCGCCAACCCGCCGTCGGGCTCGATCAGCAAGGCACGTTGCAGCGGAAAGCCAAAACTGCACACTGGGAAGACGTATGATTTTGCCGGAGCGGACTGCAGCATTTCCAACCCCTGCCGCAAGTAACGCGCTTGCAACAGCGGAGCGGTGGCATAGATGCAGCACACAAAATCGAAGCTCGATCCCTGATCTGCCAGCGCGGCGATTGCGTGCTGTATGACCGCGCTGGTGCCAGTGAACGCATCGGCCAGCTCGACGGGACGCATGAACGGCACTTCGGCGCCATGAGCCAGGGCGATGGCGGCGATTTGCGGATCGTCGGTGCTGACCACGATCCGGTCAAATACCCCGCTGGCCACAGCCGCACGAATCGACCAGACGATCATCGGCTGGCCATTGAACAGCTTGAGATTCTTGCGCGGGATACGCTGGCTGCCGCCCCGCGCCGGAATAATGGCTACTGCGCTCACGCACGCTTTTCCAGCAGAAACCCAGTGACGTGGTCGGCTGGACACTGTGGATCCCGGACGCAAAACTCTTCCTGTTCAGTCAATTCACGCATATCGCATTTCTACCATCAGTTCAGTGGGGGCCGAGCGTTACGCCTTGCCGGTGGTGAGCAAACGCTGCAACTGCTCGATCACGTAGTCCTGCTGGGTTTCGCTCATGGCCGGGAAGATCGGCAGGCTGATGGCCTGCGCGTAATAGCGCTCGGCCTCGGGGAAATCGCCTGACTTGAACCCCAGCTCCCGGTAATACGGCTGCAAGTGGACGGGAATGTAGTGCAGATTGACGCCGATCCCGGCTGCACGCAAGGCTTCGAAAACCTCCCTATGGGTCAGGCCAAGGCGCTCGGTGTGCAGGCGCACGACGTACAAATGCCAGGCCGATTCAGCCTCGGCCTGGGCGCTGGGCAAGGTCAGCGGCAGATCGGCCAGCGCCACTTGATAGCGAGCGGCAAGGGTGCGACGTCGGGCAATGAACGCATCCAGCTTGCGCAGTTGTGACAAACCCAACGCAGCTTGAATGTCGGTCATCCGGTAATTGAAGCCCAGCTCGACCTGCTGGTAATACCACGGGCCATGGCTGGGCTCATCCATGTGCGCCGGGTCACGAGTCATGCCGTGGCTGCGCAGACGGCGCAAGCGCTCAGCCAGCTCGGGGCGGTTGGTCATGACCATGCCACCCTCCCCGGTGGTGATAATTTTTACCGGGTGAAAACTGAACACCGTCATCGCGGCAAACTCGCCACAACCCACCGGACGCCCGGCGTAAGCGGCACCCACCGCGTGTGACGCGTCCTCGATCACCGTGAACCCGTAGCGCGTGGCCAATTGATCAATGCTGCGCATGTCGCAGCTCTGCCCGGAAAACGCCACGGCCACCAAAACCTTGGGCAGTCGTCCGTCGCGCTCGGCGACTGCGAGCTTGCGCGCCAACAGCTCGGCATCGAGATTCCAGGTCAGCGGATCGATGTCGACAAAGTCCACATCAGCGCCGCAATAGCGCCCGCAATTGGCCGAAGCAAGAAACGTATTGGGTGTCGTCCAGAGCCAGTCACCCGGCCCGAGTTCCGCCGCCAGACAGGCCATGTGCAGCGCCGCCGTGGCATTGCACACTGCCACGGCAAAGCCTGCGTCAACACGGGCGGCCATGGCGACTTCGAAGCGTTCCAGCATTGGCCCCTGGGTCAGCCAGTCTGATTGCAGCACCTCGACCACCGCGTCGATATCGGCTTGATCAAGGCTCTGCCGACCATAGGGAATCATGGCTGGATATCAGCGTGCAGTTCGCCGATCTGGCCGACCGACAGGAAGTGCGGGTTGATATCCGAACGGTATTCGAAGGTATCGGCCACGGCCTTGCCTTGCTCGCCGCTCGCGTCGAGGCTGAAATCCGCATCGATATTATTGAAGCGGATCGACGGCACGATGGTGTAGTGATCGGCAAATTCCAGAGTCATGCGCGCGTCGTCCAGTGGCACCATCAACTCATGAAGTTTTTCACCGGGACGAATGCCGATATGCTTGTGCGGCAATTCGGCGCCCATGGCCTGGGCCAGATCGACGATGCGAATCGACGGAATCTTCGGCACGAACACTTCGCCGCCATGCATGCGGGCAAAACTCTGCATCACGAAATCCACGCCATGATCCAGGGTGATCCAGAAGCGGGTCATACGCGGATCGGTGATCGGCAGTTCCGTAGCGCCGCCAGCAATCAGCTTGTTGAAGAACGGCACGATCGAGCCCCGGGAACCGGCCACGTTGCCATAACGCACCACCGCAAAACGCGTGGGCTGATCCCCGGCAATGTTATTGGCGGCGACGAACAATTTGTCGGACAGCAACTTGGTTGCGCCGTACAGGTTGATCGGGCTGGCCGCCTTGTCGGTGGACAGCGCAATCACGCTTTTCACGCCATTGGCGATGGCGGCGGCGATGATGTTCTCCGCGCCATTGACGTTGGTGCGGATGAATTCCGTCGGGTTGTACTCCGCAGCCGGCACATGCTTGAGCGCTGCGGCATGCACCACGTAATCGATGCCGCGCATGCCTTGCAGCAAGCGGTCGGCATCGCGCACGTCGCCCAGGAAAAACCGCATGCACGGCGCGGAGAATTCCTGCTGCATTTCGTACTGCTTGAGTTCATCCCGAGAGAACACCACCACCCGCTTGGGCTCGTAGCGCTCAAGCAGGGTGCGGATGAACTGGCGGCCGAACGAGCCGGTACCGCCGGAGATGAAAATGGATTTGCCGTTGAACATCCTTGAATCCTCTGACCGGTATCGAACCTACGCGAGCAATTGCGCCCAGTTCACTGCACTCGGGGCGCCGAGGTCGAAACCGTTGCCGGTCAGACTCAGGTTCTTGTTGTAAGCCGGATCGTTGTCGAACAAATCCGCCCACTTATCCCGCAAGGCAGCAAGCGCCTGCGGTGCATCAGAGAGTTCGCCCGGATGAGTAATCTGCACCTGAGGCACCCAAACCACCAGGTAACCGGCCTGGCCAATGTTCAGGCACAGATCGATATCGGCGAACGCCTCAGCAAAAGCATCCTCGTTGAAACCTTCAACGGCGTCGAAAAGTTCCTTGCGAATCATCATGCAGGTCGAGGAGACCGCCGAGTAGTTCTGGGTCTGGCTCAGGCGATGCATATAGCCTGGAACATCCTTGGCGCCCACGAATGCCGAACCCACCCCATCGTTCATTCCCAGAATCAATCCGGCCTGGGTTACCTTGCCTTTCGAATCGATGAGTTTGCCGCCGACCACGCCGACTTCAGGGCGCATGGCCTGATTGAGCAGGCTGCCTACCCAGTTAGGGCTGACCACTTCACTATCGGAGGCCAGCAGGACCAGGTACTCACCCTTGGCCTGACGAGCCAGGTGGTTGATCAGCGCGGATGCACCGAACACATCCTCGGATTCGATCAGCCTGATCCGGCCGTTCGGTTGCTGTTGAGCCGCCAGCCATTCCAGTGTTTCGGGCGTCGTTCGAGCGTTTTCGCCGATCAGCACTTCGAATTTTGTGTAACGGGTGCGCTGCAGAATGCTGGTCACACAACGCTGTAAATCGACCAGTTCGGACTGGCCGTGGACAATGATGGAAACCAGCGGGCGTTCGCTGTGGCGATAATCGATCTGATAGGTTCCTGCCAGCTCCGAGGTGATCAGGGCCTTGTAACCACGGGCCGTCAAATGGCGACTCAGCGCCAGCCGCTCCTGGACATTCTCTTCCAGCACTGGAGCGTCACAGATCAGCAATGGCTCGCTCATATGCGCCAGCCAGGCCATGCCGCCTTGCTCGATGATCCTCAATAGCAAATCGAATTCGAGCGCGTTGGCGAACTCAGCCGAGTAGCCACCTGCTTCGACCAGAACGTCGCGACGAATCAACCAATGTCGAGCCATCAAGCCCGGCAGGCTCTGGAGCAAGTCCAGGTTGAAATCCGGGCGAAACACATCGACGAGCGCACCGTTGTCCTGACGATGAATCTCATCGGCATAGACCGCGCGGCATTGTGGGGCCGCCAGCAATTCCAGACTTGCCCGCAACAGACCGCTTGCGGTGAACTGATCGCCCGCATTTGCCAACAGCAGCCACTCGCAGGTGAGCTGGCGTACGCTCTGGTTAAGCTTGTCGACGTAGTTCGCCTGGCTGACTTTCACAAAGTGCAGGGTGTTGTCCGCGGTGGTTGCCGCAGGCGGTTCTGCCGTGGTGAACACCACAATTTTGAAGGCTTTGCAGTGGCCTTCCAGCAAGCTGTCCAGCGTGACCTGCAGAGCGGCCACATCGCCGTCGAGGTTCAACACCAGCAGCCCGAACCGGGGGCCGCCATCATGGGCGCGCACAGCGTCGCTGATCAGCTGCAACTCGCTGGAATCAGGGTTGCGTGCGTCCAGCCACTTGAGCAGACGACCGGAGCGCGTGGCATCGAAGGTCTGACGATTATCAGGGTCAGGCAATGTGTTCAGGCGCGCTTCCCAGGTCAGGAGTTTCCGTGCCTCATCGTCGTCACCAATGACATTCAACTGGTTCGCCAGGCGGCTGACCACCTCACGGTTGAATATATTGCAATCCAGCGCCAGCCACAGTCGATCGACAACACTCTCCGGCGTGTCGTTGTTGCGTGGACGCATCAGCTCTTGCTGGCGCGTCCAGATCCCTTCAAGGCCTTCCAGTTGCAGCTTGCCGGCTGGCATGGTGTGCAGCATGAACTCAAAGTCGCTCAGTAAATCAAAAAAGCTCTGATTGTAAAACGGCATTTCTACGTACTGCCGGGGCCCAAAGCGCCGCTCAGCCTGCATCGTTGCGCTACCCCAGCCTGACTCGACAATCAGCTCGGCGGTCAAGGCTCGACCATATCGCAGGCTGTCGGCCAGTGCCTCGAAACTTTCCAGGACGGATTCGACGGCTTGCTGCGTGTCGCCTTCCCGGAGCCGGATGGGCAGTGCTGCCAGCAAACCGGCAAATCGTTCACGGTCAGCGACCGACTTGGGATCGGTAAACGTCAGGGTATGAAAAATCTCGGTGGCGTGTTCCGAGGAAATGTAGTTGATCTCCCGCACGACGTAAGGGATCGGCAGGATCCGCGCCTTGCCTCGCGCCAGCATGTACCAGGCATGGCCGATCTCCTGCCACTGGAAAATGGTTCCGTCAGGCATTGCGTCGTACCAGTCGCGCAGCAGCGAAGTACGGTGAACGGCGTAGAACGGCGGGATGTACTGGCCCATGAAGTCCAGAATACGATCCTGCGCCACATCTGAAGCGTAATCCTCACAAACCTTCTTGTCGCGCCGGTAATACCTGACTCTATTGGCTTGAGTCAGGTACATCAGGCAATAGCCGTGGCACAGTCCATAATCCGGATTGGCCTGCAGAAAACTGACCGACTGTTCCAACGCCTGGTGGACGATGAAGTCGTCGTCGGCGGCGAAAACCATATAGGGGGTGGTGATTTTCCTGACGCCGTAATCAAGCTTGGCCTGGATCCCCCAATAACCGATGTGCGGGAGATGCTCGTACTCCATGGATTCAAAAACCCCTGCCACGCCTTCAGTACGCTCGGCGGAGGAATCCAGTATCAATACCTTGCAAGGCAATGCGCTGTAAAACTGAACAGCGCGACGCAGAAATGCTGGCCGATTGTGGCTTATCAAAACCACGGTAAGCAGTTCGTTCAGTGGCAGAGCGTTTTCCGAGCCGTACATGCCTTGCATAAATCTTCCCCATACAACCGATGAATAAACAAAAAGGATTCAGACGACAAACCAACCCGCGATCAACGCACCCGGCGTAGATAACCGTCCGGGGCAACCGTGATCAGCAGCTTGCTGTGAATGGCGGCATCGATTTCGAAATCCTGATTTTCTTTCAGGTAGGCCCAGACGGCGGTTTTCGGGTTATCACCTTTGCCCCATGGCCGATCCGGAAACGCGTCTTCGGGCATGTCCTCAACCACCGTATCCATCACCACGCAATAACTGCCAACCGAGACCAACGGGGCATAAAGACGCAGCTCTTCCAGAACGTGTTCGTGGGTATGGTTCGAATCCAGGACTACCAGGACTTTTTTGCCGGCAATGCGCTGTTTGACCTGCTCGACGATGGCCGGATCGATGCTGGAACCCTGGATCATTTGAATCCGGTGGCTCATCGGATGCGCTTCGATGGCTTCGCGGTTGTGCTGACGGATATCGATATCCACGCCCAATACATCGCCATGCCCGATCAACTGCAGCATTGATGCGTAGAACACCAGCGAGCCGCCGTGGGCGATACCGGTTTCCACGATGACATCCGGCCGCAATGCCCAGATGATTTCCTGCATGGCGACCATGTCCTGGGGGAACTGAATGATCGGGCGCCCCATCCAGCTGAAGTTGTAGGTGTACTTGTGTTTGGCCGTGGTCCCAACCCAGTCCAGTGATGTGGCCTGCAGCGCTTTGTCCTGTTCCAGGCCATCAATGTTTTGTTTTACTTCTTCCCGAAACTGCTCGTGGGGATTCATTGGAAACGCTCCGAAATAGGGTGCGGCGTTGAACTGAAAACCCGGCCATCCTGATAGGACGCCGCATTCGATCTGATTATTCTGGCGGGATTACCCACCACCACGGCGTAGTCCGGCACGTCCCGGGTCACCAAGGCTCCGGCGCCAATGGTGACCCAGCGACCAATGCGCAGACGTGGCAGGACCGTGGCATTGATACCAATGAACGTGCCATCGCCGATTTCCACGCAACCGGCGATACAGACACCCGGTGCCAGGAACACCGAGTGGCCGATCCGGCCCTCATGCCCGATAACGCAGGCGGAACTGATGCTAGTGTTGTCACCCAGCTCGACATCGGCTTGCATGATCACGCCCGCCTGCAAATAGCAGCCGACGCCCATTCGGGTCATGCTCAGGTCAATGCCGGGGTGGATGAAATTGGTCAGCGTCGCGCCCAGCTCGACCAACTCACAGGTGGTTTCATAACGCAGCGCAGTGGAGCCAGTGATCAGATTGACGAAGCGCGCGTCCGGCCCTTTCAACTCGGGCACACGCTGGGAACCGCCGATGACCGGCACACCAAAAAACAGCGTGCCGTGCCTGGCCGGGTTGTTGTCGAGAAACGCAAACTCAACGTTCGCATTGGCGCGACTGACCGAGCCGATCATGCGCACGGCTTCCGGATTTGCCGCGCCCAGCAGATAAATGTTCACAACAGGCCTCTGCCGCTGCACAGATCGCGAAGCACGGCGATGACTCGCAGCTGATCGGCATCCGTCATGTCGTGATAACTGGGCAGATTGATTGCCCGTTCCGACAGTGAAAATGCGGTCGGGGTATTCACGGGTGCCTGGTCTGGGTCCGTATGCTCGAACATCGGCAACGACGACAGCGGCCAGAAAAACACCCGCGCATCAATATCGTCAGCCTTGAACGCTTCGATGAGGATGTCCCGGGTCACGCCAGTCGACTCGGCGAACACCACGGTGGGCATCCAGTAGCCATTGCGCGAATGGTCCGGCTGCGGATTCATGCTCAGGCCCGGAATCTGCAAGAGGGCCTGGGCGTAGGTATCGAAGATCGCCCGCTTGCGTTCGATCAGGTCATTGATCCGTTCGACCTGGGCGCAGCCGATGGCCGCCTGCAGGTTGCTCATCTTGTATTTGAAGCCAATGAAGTCAGGCCAGAACTGCCGCGAGCTGCCCGCGACCCGGCCATGATTGGACAGCGTCAGCACGCGCTCATAGATCGCTCGATCCGAGGTGACGAACATGCCGCCTTCGCCGGTGGTCATGGTCTTGGTGCCATGAAACGAAAACGCGCCGAACGCGCCCAGTGATCCGGCAGGTTTGCCCCGCCATTGGGAGCCGATGGCTTCGGCGGCGTCTTCAATCACTGGAATACCAAATTCCTCACCAATCGCCAACAACGCGTCCATGTCGCACAGATTGCCGTACAGATGCACAGCGACGATGGCTTTGGTGCGCGGGCTAATCGCTTCCCGGACTTTAGCGGGATCCAGGCACCAACTGATTGGCGACACGTCGACGAATACCGGCGTCGCGCCCAGATAAGTAATCGGCGCGGCGGATGCGATCCAGTTGGTATTGGCCAGAATGACTTCATCGCCGGCACCGATACCCAGTGCCGCCATCCCCATATGCAGCGCACCGGTGCAGCTGGAAGTGGCAATTGCCCAGCTCGCGCCTATGTGTTCGGCGAAGTCTTTTTCGAAACGATTGAGGTAGTCGTAGCAGCGCTCGCCCCAGCCGTTCTGCACGGCATCCAGGACATAAGACGCTTCAAGCTCGCCAACGCTGGGTTTGGTGTAATGAATTCTGCTCATCGAAAACTCAACTCCGGAATCGCAACGACAAAACGTCCACCCCAACTGCTGACGCAGGCAAACTCCCGGGTGATTTCATCTATCAGATTCCACGGCAGGACCAGCACATAATCCGGCTTTTCCAGCGCGATGCGCTCGGGGCCCACCACCGGAATACGACTGCCCGGCAAGAACTTGCCTTGCTTGTGCGGGTTGGCATCCGCCACCCAGGCCAGCAGGTCCGGTTTGACCCCGGCATAGTTGAGCAAGGTATTGCCCTTGGCGGCCGCGCCATAACCTACGACGCGCTTGCCTTCGGCCTTGGCCTGCAGCAGAAAGCGCAGCAGTTCGTGTTTGATGCGTTCGGCGGCCGGTGCCAGGGTCGCGTAGAACTCGGGGCGGGTGACGCCAGCCAGCAATTCGGCGGCCAGTGCCTGTTGCACGGCGGGCTGCTGCGCGCGACGTTTGCCGTCCGCGCGCTGCACGAATACCCGCAGCGAGCCACCGTGCGTCGGCAGATGGCTGACATCAAAGATTTCCAGCCCATTGCGCTCGCACAACGTCTGTACGGCGGTCAGTGACAGATAGGAATAGTGTTCGTGATAAAGCGTGTCGAACTGCGCACCGGCCATGAGCGCCAGCAGGTGCGGAAATTCGAAGGTGGCGACGCCCTCCGGCTTGAGCAGTACCGCGAAGCCAGCCAGGAAATCGTTGATATCCGGCACATGAGCCAGCACGTTGTTGGCCGCCATGAGATCGGCTGCCCAGCCGTCTTCGACCAGCTGCAACGCGGTCTCACGACCAAAGAACAGTTCGCGAATCTCCAGGCCCTTTTCCCGCGCGGCCTTGGCGGTGCTGCGGGTAGGTTCGATGCCCAGACAAGGAATGCCGCGTTTGGCCACGTATTGCAGCAGGTAACCGTCATTGGCGGCGACTTCCACCACGCGACTCTCGGCCGTCAGGCCAAAGCGCTCGACCATGGTTGCCACATAACGCTCGGCATGTTCCAGCCAGGTGCTGGAGAACGAGCTGAAGTAAGCGTAATCGGCATCAAACAGGCTTTCGGCGCTGGTGTAATCCTCGGTCTGGACCAGCCAGCAGCACTGGCAGACCTGAACTTTCAAAGGCACCCATTGCTCGGCGACTTCCAGCTGTTCCGGGCGCAGATACGCATTGGAAGGCGGCGCAGTGCCGAGATCGATCAACGGCAGATTCAACAGGGTGCCGCAACCGCGACAGTTCATACGTGCACTCCGCTAAACCGGGAATCCAGCAGTGGATGAGAAGCATCCCTTGCCGACAGATTTTTGACAGCCAGCGGCCAGGCAATCGCCAGACGCGGCTCATATACAGACAGGCCGCCCTCATGCTCCGGCGCATAGTCAGCGCTGTGCAGGTACAACAATTCGGCATCATCGGTCAGGGTCTGAAAACCATGGGCAAAGCCCGCCGGAATCAGCAGACTGCGGCCATCACCAGCGCGCAGATGCTCGGCATGCCAGTGCAGAAAAGTTGGCGAATCCGCGCGCAAATCCACCGCCACATCCCAGACTTCGCCGCGCAGGCAGGTAATCAGCTTGGCTTCCGGATGGTCGCCGTTCTGATAGTGCAGGCCACGCACGCTGCCTTGCTCGCGCGTGCAGGAATGATTGATCTGGCGAATATGAAACGGCTGGTCAAAGCCGCTCAGGCTGCCCTCGCAGAACAACCGGGAAAAATGCCCGCGAGTATCTTCGTGGCGCTTGTGCTGCACGCTGAACAGTCCCGGTAACGGCAATGCCTTCAACAGGAATTCGCTCACGGCTGCCCCCGATACAGGCTCAACTGAGCCAGGGTTATCTCACGCATGTTCTGGCCGGACTTCCAGGCCAGGTGCCAATCCAGCGTGTGTTCCAGGCATTGTTGCAGCGACCAGCGCGGCTTCCACGCCAGCAGCTGATGGGCGCGACTGCTGTCCAGACGCAACAGGCCGGCTTCGTGCAGTTCGCTGGGTTCGATACGCATGCCCGGTCCGCGAGGCCAGCGGCTGGCCAGCAGCTGCACCACTTCACCGACGCTGCACATATCGTTTTCGCCGGGGCCGAAGTTCCAGGCACCGGCAAATGCCGGCCCATGCTCGTACAAACCTGCGGCCAGCAATAGATAACCCGCCAGTGGTTCCAGGGCGTGCTGCCACGGGCGCACCGCCTGCGGGTAACGCAAGGTCACCGGCTCATTGGCCGACCAGGCCTTGAGCACATCCGGAATCAAGCGCTCCGGGGCGAAATCACCGCCGCCCAGCACATTGCCCGCGCGCGCGGTGGCCAGGGCCAGGCCGTGTTCGGCATACCGATCCGCAGCGAAGAACGACGCCGCATAGGACTGGGCCAGCAACTCACAACAAGCCTTGCTGCTGCTGTAGGGATCATGCCCGCCCAGGGGTTCATTCTCGCGATAGGGCCAGAGCCATTCCTGATTGGCGTAGACCTTGTCGGTGGTCACCAGCACGCAGGCGCGCACGCCGCCGATCTGGCGAATGGCTTCGAGCAGATTGAGGGTGCCCATGACATTGCTGGAATAGGTGCCCAGCGGATCGCGATAGCCTTCGCGCACCAATGGCTGGGCGGCCAGATGCAAGACAATCTCCGGCCGCGTCTCGGCGATCAGCTCCAGCAAGGCGCCAAGATCACGCAGGTCGCCGCGTTGATCGTTGATGCCGTCGGCCACGCCCGCCAGTTCGAACAGGCTGGGTTCGGTGGAGGGTGCCAGGGCAAAACCACTGACCTCGGCGCCCAGGCTTTGCAGCCATAGCGTTAACCAACTGCCTTTGAATCCGGTGTGGCCAGTGAGCAATACCCGCTTGCCACTCCAGAATTGCGAACTCAGACCCACTGCTTCCACGGGGCCTCCCCGCTCTGCCACAGTTGTTCGAGGTAATTCTTGTCGCGCAGGGTGTCCATCGGATGCCAGAAACCGTCGTGCTGAAACGCAGCCAGTTCGCCGCGCTCAGCCAGGCCCATCAAAGGTTCGGCTTCCCAGACTGTCTCGTCGTCGGGAATCAGCGACAGCACTTTGGGCGACAACACAAAGAAGCCGCCATTGATCCAGCCACCGTCGCCACGGGGTTTTTCCGTGAAACCGCGCACCAGATGGCCATCGCGCTCCAGTGCGCCGTAGCGACCCGGAGGCTGCACGGCGGTGACCGTGGCCAATTGTTTGTGGGACAGATGAAAGTCCACCAGCGCACTGATATTGAGATCGGAAACGCCGTCGCCATAGGTGAAGCAGAAGGCTTCTTCGTCCTCTACGTAGCGGCTGGCCCGGCGCAAACGGCCACCGGTCATGGTGTCTTCGCCGGTATCGATCAAGGTGACGCGCCACGGCTCGCTGTAGTTCTGATGCACGTCCATGCGGTTGTTGCACATGTCGAAGGTGACGTCCGAGGTGTGCAGAAAGTAGTTGGCGAAAAAATCCTTGATCGCGTAGCCCTTGTAGCCAAGGCAAATCACAAAGTCATGGATACCATGAGCCGAATACTGCTTCATGATGTGCCAAAGAATTGGCTTGCCGCCGATCTCGATCATTGGCTTGGGCTTGAGGTGCGATTCCTCACTGATCCTTGTGCCCAAGCCACCCGCCAGAATTACTGCCTTCATCTACTTCCCTCTTGTTCTGCGCTGACCGTACCGGGCATTAGTGCATCTACTGCCAGCCAGACAACCAGCGCCCAACGCTTGCAAGCGGCCAAGCCGCTATGCCCGATTTATGGCGATCCCAAGAGGAACTTGCAGGAAACGCGCCAGCTCGGATACCCGAGCGACGACAGAGGAAAAACAGCGAGGGGTCAGTCGCCGAGCCAGGCGTTGACCCAGTGCTCCAGGTTATCGCCGCGCAACATGAAGTCGCGCAACACCACTTCACGCAACTCATCACCCATGCGATAGCTGGCATCGGGATCGGCCAGGTGCATGCGAATTGCCTGCACCCATTCTTCGGTGCTGTTACTGACCACTCGTGTGCAGGGCAGATAACCGCGATACGACGCGGTGTCGGTGCATATCACCGGATATCCGCAGGCGCCGTACTCGAGAAGACGCAGATTGCTTTTGCAATCGTTAAAGATATGAAACTCCAGCGGTGCTAGCGCCAGATCGAGGTTCAGGCTGGCAAGCTTGGCCGGGTAGCTATCCAGGTCAATAACCCCATGAAACTCGTGCACATAAGGCCGAAGCTCCGCGGGACACATGCCGAAAAACACCCATTCAACTTCATTGGCCAGCTCGCGAACAACGTCGGCAATGACCTCCAGATCGCCACTGTGACTGGTGCCGCCACCCCAACCAACCCGAGGCTTGCTGGCAACCCGTCGTTTGCAATGGAAATCGTCCCATAGATGGGGCGCAAGCATGTTTGGCACGACACGAATGTCGTTGTGCATGCTCGACAACGCATCGGCCAAGGGATAAGTCGTCACGACAACGCGATCACAGAGGCCGATGCCTTTGCGCACCAGTCGCTCCATCTCTTCACTTCCAGGCTTGTTACGGGTATGGGCGTTCTTTTTCGTGGTTTGCACAACGTAGTCATCGAGCTCATAGATGCGGCGAGCCGCAGAGTACATCTTCAGCGGGATGATTTCATTGATGGGTCCTTCGCTGTAGCGACACTGCAAGATGATCGCATCCGGTGCCAGGCGCTCAAGCTCAATGATGGTAGGCATGTCGTAATAAATCCGCCCCGTCACCCGGCCTGCCGCTTGCAGTTCGATCATAGGCTGGGTCACGCGATAATGGCCGACCGCCGAAGCATTGATCGGCAACCCGGCCACCACCGGCAGCGGCTTGCTGACAAACGGGTTCCAGCCGGTTCGCAGACCGGGTTCAAGATTGAAACTCGAACCGCCCATCGTATTTAGCGCGAGATTGGTGTTGTATGCCGGATCTCTGGCAATGATCGGCAGCCAGCGCTTGTAATACCCTTCGCGGTCCCTGGCTTGCCGTTCCTGGATGACAGGGTCAGCACCCACCGCTGGCTGCGAACCCATCGCCAGCTGCGAATAAGGCGTCCAGACCACCAGATGGCCGCGCTGGCGGATACGCAGGCACAAGTCGATTTCGCTCAGGCTGTGCGCAAAACCTTCCTCGTCCAGCCCGCCGACTTCGTCGAATACCGCCTTGCGAACCAGCAAGCAATCGCCGCCTACGGCACTCAGATCCTGCACCACATGCAATCGATGCATGTAGCCAGAGACATTCATCAGCTCGCCGTAATACGGTACGCCAGCCGGTCCCTGCAGGCCGAGGATTACCCCCGCATGGAGAATACGACCGTCCGGGTTGAAGAGCTTGGCACCAACGATTGCGACTTCGGGACGCTGCCCGTGATTGAGCAATTCGTCCAGCCATCCCGCTTGAGTAATCACCGCCGTTGGGTTGAGCATCAGCAGATAATCACCATCGGCATGCTGCGCGGCAAAGTTGCGCAGCCCGGCGAGACCGCTCGGTTGCGGGGAACTGAGCACGCGCAACTTGCTGCTGCCCAGCTGCGCGATGCCCCTCAGCCAGGCCAGGGTTTCGGCTTGTTCGCTGCCGTTGTCCACCAACAGAATTTCGTATTCGCTGTAAGCCGTCTTCTCCAACAGGCTATCGACGCAACGCTGCATGGCGCCAAGCTGATCCTTGGCAGCAATGATTATCGAAACCAGCGGGCGACTCGCATGCTGATAATCGACCCGGTTAATCAACTCGATGTGGCCCTGGCGTACCTCAGCGACAACACCCAGACGCTGCAGATGCGCTTGCACAAGCGCAGTGTTCTGCTCAAGAACGTCGGGAGACGCCAGCCATTGAGAGAGCCCCGACTGGCACTCAACGAGCAGTTCGCTGATGTGCTCCACCACTTGCGTACCGTGGCTTTCCACTAAACGCCAAAGCAGGTCGTGGGGCGCCAGCTCACCAAAGCTCGAATCAAAGCCTCCCGCCGCCAGCAACGCCGACCGCTCAAACGCCAGAATGCGCCCGACGTAGGGATAGCTGCGCATAAGATCGAGATTGAAATCCGGCTTGAACGCCGGGTCCGAGGATTCGCCTTCGCGCAGTCTACCCTCGTCGCTGTACATGCAACGCGCGTCGTCAAAGGCCACGATGCGCTCGGCGAGCACCAGCAACGCTGGCTCCACTAGACGATCCCCCGCACGCAGCAGATAAACCCAGTCGGCGCCGTCGAGCTGCCCGAGCACCTCGTTGAGCTGCTGCCAGCCCGCCTGAAACGGCATCCTCAGGATGTTTTCATCGACCGAAACTTCGCTGTAGGCAGTCGACAGTACCAGTATCAAGTCCGGTGTGTAGAGTTGCCCGACAAGGCTGCGCAGAGTGACTGCCACGCCAGCTCCATCGGGTGTCTCGTCAATAATTACCGGCACTATTTTCGGCCGCCATGGCCATGAATCCAGAGTATCGGCCAGTCGTAGTTTCTGAGGTTCGGACAACGTCCGGCAAGCCAGCCACTGGGTATAAAGTTCGGTGAAACTCAGGCTCTCTACGCCTACCCGCCATGGGAGCGTGGTCTGTTTGGTGCCCAGGGACCGACTGAGCGGCAGCTCATCCCAGACCCGTGGCGATTCTGCGGCGCGGGTCAGCGGCAGGTAACGAACCCAGCCTGCTGCGGGTGCCGATTCCCCGCTTCGGGCTTTGAGCATCTGCAATAGCCACTGTCTTTCCTCAAGCGCCGCATCCTTCATTGGCTGCTGGCGGCTGAGACGCTCCGGGTACAGGCGCTCTACACCCAGAACGTCGTTGAGTACCACCACATTGCCACGCCGCATCAAGCAGACGTAGAGCGCGAAGTCCAGGGTCGCGACGAAACAATGGCCCGGCTGGGTCAACGCTGGCAGTAACTCCAGAACATCAGCACGCAGAAACAGCGCGTTGCTAAAACCACCGAGAAAGTTGACCGGAAAGTTCTCGAATATCGCCAACAAGTCATCGCCTTTGAAGATGCTACTGGCGGGTGCAAGCGCACTGTTTTCCAGACGCGACGGCAGCTGCATGCTGTCGGCGTCCCAGAACAGACGCTGACCGAACACCAATCTGGCATCCTCCTGCTCGACAAAGGCGTTAACCTGACGCGCGATACACGCGGGGAAGAGCTGATCATCGTCGCAGAGAAATTTGATGTATTCGCCGTCGGCCTCATCCAGGCAAGCCTTGAGGTTACCCACCAAGCCCAAGTGTTGCGCGTTGCGCACATAGCGCAGATCCGTGGCAAGTCCCGCAAAGGAATCGACGATGGCTTTAATGTCGTTGCCAGGACTGTCGTCGCAAACGATAACTTGCAGATTGGCGCAGGTCTGACTCAGGGCGCTGGCTAAAGCCGCCTGGAAGAAACGCGGATTGAAAGCGGGGATGACGATACTGACGCGGGGTGCTGAATTCACAGGGCTTACTCGCGAGCGGCGGGCATCCGGTCTGGCGGACGATGCCCATTAACCGCTGAAAAAGACGGTTGATGCTCGGTAACATGCCGCGTCCTTGCGGCCTTGCGCTTAAAGCTTGCTGAACAGGTTCAACTGGGAAACCCGAGTGAACACCAGCTGGGAAGCGGTCAGCATCGTCTGTTGCATGGTCAGGCGACCAATCGCATCCACCGGGTCGGAGTCGACGATCTTGCCCTGCTCAACAGTGTTGTTGCCCTTGAGCAAATCGTTGGTGGTGCCTTGCGCATCCGCACTGGCCTGACGTGCCCCTCCGGCTGAAATTGCGCTGGACACCTGCTCTCTACCGCTGGCGACGTTGCCCAACGCAGAGTCCAGCGCAGCGCGCAATTTCTGGCTGGCCACGGGATTGCCATCCGCTGGAGTATTGAGGGCGGTTATCACCGAGGACAAGGTATTCAAGATGTTTTGCGTTTGCTGCGTACCGCCTTTGACCACGAACGTGTCGCCCACAGCCGGGGTGCCGCTGACCTGGAACGTGATGCCCGAAGCACTGGTTGCCGGGCTGGTGCTGCCACTGGAAATCTTGGCGCTGGAACTGGTCATTGGCGACGCGTACAGGTCGAAATCAGTCGCGCTGGTGAACTTGATGATTGCGCCGCCTGGCGGGAAGCTGTTGTTGTAAGCGGCCAGATCTGCGGTCGAAGTCCCGACCGTAGCACCCGTAATTACAGCATTGGGCACCGAATTACCCGGGCTCGCGGTGGTACTGATCTGGTCCGGGGTTGCCGCCAGGACGAACGTATGGTCCTTCAACGCATTATCAGCGGCGGTCGTCGAGGCCCGCTCCGCCGCCGTCAAATTGATGTTCAGCGACAGGTCCACGCCGCGAAAACTGATCACCTGATTAGCCGCATCGGCTGAGGAAAAAGTGCCAGTGCCGCTGGCGTCTACGGTCACATCATTGAGCGCGGCATCGGTAATTTTGTACTGGGTGCTGCTCAGAAACGTGACGGTGTAAGGCTGACCGCTGACGTACTGGCTGTTGTAGTTCGCGTTGGAGGTCACAATCCCGCCAGACAAACTGATTTTGCCGTCATCAACAGCCGGCAACGTCAAGGTGGCCGACGTCCGGGTAGTGTTGATTGCAGACTCGAAGGCATCCCAACCGGTGGTATTGCCGGCGATGCTCAAGCCGTCGCCGACGGCCAGATTGATCGCCGTCTGGTCGCCGTTGTAAGCGTAGGTGCCATCAGGATTTTGCGAGTACGGAGGCACGGAGGACTTGGAGCCGGAGAACAAGTATTGGCCGTTGGAATCCTGGCTGTTCATCAGGCTCAGGATCTGCGATTGCAGCTCTTTGAGTTCGGCAGCGTTGGAGGCACGATCCGCATCGGTATAGGTGCCGTTGCCCGCCTTGACGATCAGTTCGGAAGCGCTCTGCAAGGCAGTCTGGATGCTCCTCAGCGCCGTTTCCGATTTGGTCACGTTGGTGCTGACGGCGCTGATATTCGACTCGTACTGGGTCAGCATCGAGTTCTGCTGGGCAAGTTGCAGAACCCGCGCGGCGCCCACCGGATCATCGGCAGCGGAATTCAACTTGATCTGACTGGCGACTTCCTCACCGGTCTTGATGACATTGGCGTAAGTGCGCGTGTAGTTGGCAGAGCTGGTTTCGTAAAACTGGGCAGTTGAAATACGCATGAATTACGACTCCTTAAAGACTGTTGATCAGCGTGCTGAAAATGGCTTGTGCCGCTTTGATGATCTGCGACGAAGCGGTGTAGTACTGCTGATATTTGACCAGGTTGGCGGCTTCCTCATCGAGGGAAACGCCGGATACTCCGTCACGCGCGCTTTTTGACTGGGTCAGCAGCGCGGCGGTTGCAGTGGTATCGGTCTTGCCTTGTGCGGCGTAGGTCCCGACGGTCGATACCAGCGAGCCATAGGCGCCCGCAAGGCTCAGACCCGTGGAACCGTTCGCGCCGACGCCGACCGTTTGCTTGGTCTGCAAGGCGGTTGTCGCAATAGCATTGCGGTTATCGGCCGAACCAGCGCCGGTGAGGGCAATGTTGTAAGTGTCTTTATTGCTCGGCGCGCCGGCAATCGTCATGTCAAACGAGTAAGCCTGAGCGGCGCCTGCCGAGTCGGTGTAGCCCACCTGCAGGCTCAGCACATTGCTCTGGCCGGGAACGATGGTCCCAGTGACCGCGACGCCGTTTTTGTCAAGCACTGCAGCACCCGTCGCATCCAGCAACTGATAGCTTTGCGAGCCCGAGGTAACAGGGCCGAACAACAATTTCAGCGGCGCGGTGTCTTTGATGGCGTTACGCAGATCCGCAGTGCCAACCGAGTCGTAGATATTGGCCTGGGTGGTCAGCGTCGGTTGGGTGTAGGTACCGCTGCCCAAGTTGCTGGCACCTGCTGTTGCCGTCAATGGCGCGGCGGCAGCGAGGTTTTTCGGATCGGTGATAACCGTCGTCAGCGCTGCAGCGGCGTTGCGGGTCGGCGTCAACGTGAACGAGTCACCGGCTGCAAAAGGTGTGCTGGGCGGCACGGTTGCCGCAGGCAGCGACACCTGAAAACCCAAACCGGCTGGCGTGGTGCTCGGATCGCTGATCTTGCCGGCGCCGACGGCGGTGCCATCGGGCAGGCTGCGAATCGTGTAGTTATCGTTGTCGCTGAATGTCACCGAATAATCGCTGGCGCTCAGTTTGCTGGTGTCAGTGATCGTGACGTTCAGGTTACTTGTACCTGGCGTATTACCGGTCTTGCCGATGCTGCGCTGGGTAATCTGGCTGAGGTCATTGATGCTGTTGAACAGATTGCTGCCAAACGCCCCGTTGCTGTCGACACCCTGGTTCAGCTGGCTGTTGACCTGATCGGACAGCACCAGCGCCACGCGGCCCAGCTCGTTGATGGCGGGCGTCATGACTTCATTGCGGTAGCGCAGCAGGCCGCCGATGCTGCCACCGGTGATGACCGAGGTCACGTCAGTGGTGGTCGAGCCGGAGGAAATCTTGACGCTGTACTGCGCCGGGTCGGCAGCGCTCGGCACAGCGGTCATGGTATTGGCGGTGCTGCCGTTCACCAGTGCCTGACCAGTACCGATATAGACGTCGTAGTTGCCGTTGTTTTCAACCACTTTGGCGCCGACCAGCTCGTTGAGCTGGCGGACCGACTCATTGCGCGCATCCAGCAGACTGTTCGGCGTGGTGCCGGTGGCAGAGCTGGACGTGATCTGCTTATTGAGCTTGGCAATCGAAGTCGACAGATTGTTGACCTGATCGGCCAGCGTTGTCAGCTGGGTATTGATGGTTGAGCTCTGGGTGTTCAGTTGCGCTGCGATGGAGTTGAATCGCGCGCCCAGCGCCGACGCCTGCTGCAGGAACAACGAACGCGCAGTCGTGTCGGTCGCCGAGGTCGAGACCCCTTGCAGATTGGTGAAAAACGACGCGAGGGCCGGGGAAATACCGGTCGCGGTGTCGGACAGCAGCGTGTCGGTCTTGCTGGCCTGGCCCGAATAGGCAGTCGCGTCGGCACTGAGCGCGGTACTGGTTTGCAATTGGGTATCGAGATAGCTGTTGTAGATCCGCCGCACATCGGACAACGTCGTACCGGTGCCGATATAACCGGCGCCCAGATTCTGCTGCGCCGAAGCGGTGGTCATGACCTGCTGACGCGAGTATCCGGCGGTATCCACGTTTGCCGTGTTATTACCGATGGTGTTCATCGCGGCACTGCTTGCGGTCAGCCCTGAGAGCCCAATTGAAATCAGTGACATGGTTCAAGCCTTATAAAGTAGTGGAAGAGCCCGTTGCGGCTGCGTAAGTCTGGTAACTCTTCATCTGCTTGGCGATTTGCGAAATCTTGCTGGCGTAGTCCGGGTCAGTGGCATAACCAGCCTTCTGCAATTCTTTTACAAACTGTTCCGGGTTATCGGCCGAATTCACGACTTCTTTATAGCGATCGTTATTCTGAAGCAGGCTGACCAAGTCGTGGAAACTGTCGGCATAGGACGAATAGGAACGGAAGTCCGCCGTTTCCTTGACCATCTTGCCGTCACGGAACTCGCTGGTGATCGCCCGGGCTTCTGGACCTTTCCAGCTGCCTTGCGCCTTGATACCGAACAGGTTGTGACTGCTGCTGCCATCCTGCTGACGCATGATGGATTTGCCCCAGCCGGTTTCCAGTGCCGCCTGGGCAACCAGCACCGTTGGATCGATGCCGATTCGGGCTGCGGCTTCCTTGGCCAATGGCAACATGGTTGCGACAAACTGATCGGCGTTGCTGAACGCGCGCTTGGCCGGAGCCAGTGGCGGCTGCGCCATGCTGCGCACATAACTGGGCGTGGCCGGTGCGAAATTAGGGTCCAGCGTCCAGTCGCCATTGCCTTTGCCAACAACACTGCCGCCGGCGACATTAGCAGCTGTGCGCGCGGTGGGTGACAAGGCGTTGGCGGTGTTTGGAACAATGCCGGCCAGCAGCCGATCGGTCAGTTTGGTCGGCAGCGACAGGCGACGCGCATTGAGCATCGCCATGTCGTTGCGGCCTTCGCCGTTGGCCGCCGCAGCGGCTGCCGCCTGATCCGCCGCCGCCGAACGCGTGGCCCACAAAGGACGCTGATAAACGCTGGTGGCCAGTGCGGTCTTGGCGGGCGCGACTGCACCCTCAGCCTTCGCGCCGTCGGTGGTCGCGGCGTCCGCAGCTACCGGTGGCACGCTCTTGTTTTTCGAGAGCTGGCGCATCAACACATCCTGCAGGCCGATACCGCCGCCTTTGGTGGACATGGAAACCGCCAGCTGCTGGTCGTACATGTCCTGGTACTGACGGGTCGCTGCGGTGTTCATCGGGTTGTCTTTGGCCAACACTTCGTTGGCTGAACGCATGGCCTTGAGCATCTGACTGACGAACAGCGATTCGAACTCCTGAGCCACCTTTTTCAGGTTGCCCTCGCTATTCTTGTCACCGTTTTTCAACGAGTTCAGACGATTGAGGTCGGTGTAGGCCCCTGAATCGCTGGCCGAAGAAATCGGGCTCTTAGGCATATCCATGCGCAGTTCCTCAGATCACGATCAGGTCGGCTTGCAACGCGCCGGCCTGCTTCAATGCTTCGAGAATGGCCATCAAGTCGCCGGGCGCAGCGCCCACCTGGTTAACCGCGCGAACGATTTCATCCAGCGTGGTGCCAGGGCCGAACTTGAACATCGGATGCAGCTCTTGTTGCGCGTTGATCTTCGAGCGCGGCACGACCACGGTCTGACCGCCGGACAAAGCACCCGGCTGGCTGACAATCGGGTCTTCGGTAATCGTCACGGTCAGGCTGCCGTGGGTCACGGCGGCCGGCGATACTTTGACGTTCTGGCCGATGACGATGGTGCCGGTGCGGGAATTGATGATGACTTTGGCGGAAGTCTGGCCCGGATCGACCTCAAGGTTTTCCAACACCGACAGATAATCCACGCGCTGACTTGGATCCAGCGGCGCAGTCACCCGCACCGAACCGCCGTCCAGCGCCTGGGCAACACCAGGCCCGAGCAGATCGTTGATCTTGTCGACCACGCGCTTGGCGGTGGTGAAATCGAAGCGGTTCAGGTTCAGGGTCAAGGTATTGCCCTGATTGAAACCGCTTGGCACGGCACGCTCTACCGATGCGCCACCCGGAATTCGCCCGGACGATGGGACGTTGACAGTAATCTTCGAGCCGTCACGACCCTCGGCATCGAAGCCGCCCACCACCAGGTTGCCTTGGGCAATGGCGTAGACGTTGCCGTCGACACCTTTCATGGGCGTCATGAGCAACGCACCGCCGCGCAGGCTTTTCGAGTTACCGATGGACGAGACAGTAATGTCGACCATCTGCCCCGGCTTGGCGAACGGCGGCAGGTCGGCATACACCGCCACGGCGGCAACGTTCTTCAACTGCACCGTACCGGAACCGGTCGGCACCTTGATGCCGAACTGCGCCAGCATGTTGTTGAAGGTCTGCAAGGTGAACGGCGTCTGCGTGGTCTGGTCACCGGTACCGTTGAGGCCGACCACCAGGCCGTAGCCGATCAATTGGTTGGTCCGCACGCCGGAAATACTGGCGATGTCTTTCAAACGTTCGGCGTGTGCACCGAACGTGGCGGACAGCAGCAGTACGGCGGCTATCAGTTGCTTGAGCTTGATCATGTCTATCCCGCTATCAGAAAGGGAACAACGGGCTGAGGAAGAACCGATCGAACCACCCCGGCTGACTGGAATCGGCGAACGAACCGGTACCTGAATAAGTAATGCGCGCATCCGCCACACGCGTGGAGGAAACGGTGTTATCGGTGGCGATATCGTCGGCGCGGATCAGGCCGGCAATGCGCACCAGCTCGTCGCCGGTGTTCAGAGTCATCCACTTCTCGCCACGCACCGACAGAATGCCGTTGGGCATCACATCGGCAACGGTCACAGTGACCGAACCGGTCAGGCTGTTGCTTTGTGCAGACTTGCCGTCGCCTTTGGTGACACGGTTGCCGTTATACCCGGCGTTCAGGCTCAGATCACCACCACCCAGCGGGTTGTTGGTGCTCAAACCGGCGCCGAACAGCGAGGTCAGGCCGATGCTGTTACTGCTGCTTTTGCTGATCCCGGAACTGGCCGCCTTGCTCGCCGCCATCCGCTCGGACAGGGTGATGGTGATGATGTCACCGACCCGGTAAGCCTTGCGGTCGCCATACAGGTTTTGCTCGAAACCCGCTTGATAGATCGAGCCGTTGTTCGCCGCAGCAGGCAACGGTGTGCGCGGCAACACCGGCGCGTAATAAGGGTCATTAGGCTTGGAAGCCGGGGCAACGCAACCCGTCAGCAGGGCGATTCCACAGAATGGAACGACCAACAGAGAAAGCCGCAGAACAGGAAGCCGTTTCATGACACTTAAAACCTCGCGGTGTAGCAGACGCTTATCAGGCGCCCTATCGGATTGAGCAGGTGATGCAACAGGCCGGACAGATCCATCAAGGCCTTACAGGTTTTGCGTGATGTTTTGCAGCATCTGGTCGGCAGTCGAGATCACTTTGGAGTTCATCTCGTAGGCGCGTTGGGTGGTGATCATGTTGACCAGCTCCTCAACGGTGCTGACGTTGGAGTTTTCCAGGGTGTTCTGCAAAACCGGACCAAGACCGTTGAGGCCAGGTGTGCCGACTTGCGGGGCGCCGCTGGAAGCGGTTTCCAGAAAGAGGTTACCGCCCTGAGCCTGCAAACCGGCCGGGTTGATGAAGTCCGAGGTCTGGATGTTGCCGATGACCTGCGGCGTAGCAACGGCGCCCGCAAGCGTGATCGACACTGTACCGTCCTGGCCGACCGTAAAGGTCTGGGCGTTCTGCGGCACGACAATCGCAGGCTCGAGCGCATAGCCGTTGGAGGTCACGATCTGGCCGTTGGAGTCCAGGTGAAAGGTACCGTCGCGGCTGTAGGCGATGGTGCCATCAGGCTGCATGACCTGGAAAAACCCACGACCATTTACCGCCAGGTCGAGCGGGTTGTTGGTGGTTTGCAGGCTGCCAGCAGTGAAGTTCTTCTGGGTGCCAACGATCCGTACACCGGTACCCAATTGCAGGCCGGACGGCAATTCGCTGTCCTGGGTCGACTGGGCGCCTGGCTGACGTTTGATCTGATACAGCAGGTCCTGAAATTCAGCGCGATCACTTTTGAAACCGGTGGTCGACACGTTGGCCAGGTTGTTGGAGATGGTCGTCAGGTTGGTGTCCTGAGCGGCCAGACCGGTTTTGGCGACATATAGTGCAGGAAGCATTGTTTCTCTCCTCGTGCGTCGGATTATCGACGCAAGCTGTCAATGGTTAGCCTATCTGCAAGACGCGAGCCATGGACTCGTCGTTGGTCTCGGCGGTCTTCATCATCTTGACGTGCAATTCAAATTGACGGGACAGGGTCAGTACCGAAGTCATCTCTTCAACGGCGTTCACGTTGCTCGCCTGCAGGAAACCTGATTCAACCTGAACGGTGGCGTCTGCCGGCGCGGCAGCCCCGCTCTTGGTGTGCATCAGGCCGTCAGGGCCTTTTTCCATGTTCTTTATGTCGGGCCTTACCAGCTTGATGCGGTCGATCTGCGCCATGACAGTTGGCGTTTCGCCCAGGGAGCGAACACTGATCGTGCCGTCGGCGCCGATCTCGATCTGCTGCTGAGGCGGCACGGCGATAGGACCGCCGTTGCCCATAACCGGCAAACCGCTGCCATCACGCAACACGCCGAGAGCATCGATGTTCATGCTCGAAGTGCGGGTGTAGGCCTCGCCACCATCAGGTGTCTGCACGGCAATCCAGCCATCGCCCTTGACGGCAACGTCGAGGTCGCGACCCGTGTCGATCATTGCGCCGCCACTGAAGTCAGTCCCGGGACGCTCGCTCATGGCGTAGGCACGCGACGGCTGAACCTCACCAAACACCGGCATCGAACGCGCCTGTTCAAGGTCACGCTGGAAACCGTTGGTAGAGACGTTTGCCAGGTTGTTGGCATGAGCCTTTTGCGCAATGGCGTTTTCGGATGCACCGCTCATTGCGACGTAAAGCAACTTGTCCACAGTCTTCCTCCTCTGACAGACGCTTGCCGCCTGTAGCTGTTCTGATAGGGACAAAGCAATTATCGAACCAACTTGTCAGGACTGGTACAAAGCACTGATTGGCCAGCAATATCGGGCGCAGGCGCTATCTCCGGCAAAATTCGTTCTGCCGACGCGGCGGCGGACTGCCGCATTTGGCCAAAACCACCGGAGGCGCCGCCAAAAAAACTTCGGTGAACCGCCAGCATCGCATCCATGAAATTTCCTCGCACCCACCCGCGCGGTGATAGGCTTGATCACAGCGCACTCTTCAGCGCAGCAGGTACTCATGAACAGCCGCATTGGTTTCACACTGATCATCGCAACGCTGCTGGTGCTGGTGCTGGTGCTGGGCCCTATAAGCGCCCAGGCCCAGACCGCCCGCTATTACAAGTGGCAAGGCGCAGACCGCGTGGTCTGCGCGCAAACCAGCCCCGGAAAGGGCTGGACTCGCTTGCACGGCGCATTCATCAAATCGGACTGCTCAATCTGATTGCGACAGTGCTCATCGCCATTTATCAAGTGGATTGAATCAAGGTTTGCAGCAACGTGACCTCCGTCGAGATCGCCTTGGAGTTCGCCTGATACGCGGTCTGTGCCTGAATCAACTCGATCAGTTCGTCGCTGAGTTCGACGTTTGAACCCTCCAGCGCCCCGCCGATAATACTGCCCAGCGTACCGACCCCGGCGGTGCCGTAATTGGCGATGCCCGACGCATTGGTTTCGGTCCAGCGCGAATCGCTTTGCGGTTGTAAACCCTGCTCATTAGCAAAACTGGCGAGCATGACCCGCCCGATATTGCGAGTCAGCCCGTTACTGAACGAAGCCCGCAGAGTCCCGTCGTGCTCAAGGTTCAGGCCCATCAATCCGCCAGCGGCGTGACCATCGGCCTGTGGCGAAGTCCGCGCCGTTGCAGCGCTGTATTGGCTGAGCTTGCTCATATCAAGGGTGATGCCGCCCGCACCGGCAACCGCGCCATTGGATATCCATTGCTCACGACTGGTACCTCGATCCCGCACCTTGGCCGGCACCCAGCCTTGCAGCTGAAGCTTGCCGTCGCCACTGGCCGTCAACCCCGGAGAACCGGTGATCGACCGCAATGACCCGTCGGTGTTGAACACAATATTCGCCGTCAGCGGCTGTTTCGAGCCAGGGTCCATGGGACTGCGGTCGTTGACCAGAAGCTGCATCTGCCAACTGTTCACGCCGTCCTTGATGAAATACTGCATGAGTTCATGCTTGTTGCCCTGGCTGTCGAAGATGCCAGTGGGGAACGTGTTGTTGTAGGTTTTGATATCGGAAACATCGAATACCGGAACAGGACGCACCATCACTGGATCATTATCATCCAGCGCACTGAGCGCGCCATCCTCCAGAGACAGAGAAACCGCGCCATTATTTGGCGCAGGACTGACACTCCACGAATCTCCTGTTTGTTGCGCGGGCTTCCAGCCAATCAATGTGAACTCCGTATCGGAGAGTTTTCTGATATGTTCGGTATTGCCGGAATATTTGATTGTCCCATCCGCTGCTTTATTTAAAGTGACGTGCAGCGCGCTGGTACTGGAAGGATCAACCGGATTGCGGCCATCGATCAATACATACATTGACCACTGATCGTCGTCCGTCTTGACGAAATATTGGCTGAGTTGATGGTCAGCGGGCGGTATAGCACCGACTCCTTTGTCCTGGATGGTTGTTTGCGTCACCTTGGTATAAGTGGCTGCATCACCTGCGTCAAACTTCGGTAACGCGCCCAGTGATTGCGATGACGCGTTCAGGTTGATCGTGTCCGAGATCCGCGTCGTGAACCTGGGAGCCATGGCCGAAGTGTCGATCCTCAGATCGGTACGCACCCCATCAATAATCTCGCCTTTCTCATTGGCCGCGTAGCCTTGCAAGCGCCCGCCTTCGCTGTCCACCACAAAATCCTCGGCGTCCTTCAAGAAAGCCCCGGCGCGGGTATACGCCAGGGCACCGCCATCACTGACCACAAAGAATCCGTTACCTTGAATCCGCATATCCAGCGGCCGGCCATGGGTGGTCATGGAAGTGCCTTGATTGAAGTTCTGCGACACATTGGCCAAACGCACGCCGTCACCTGTGGCGTTGCGTCCATTACTCAAATGTGCTGATGAATAAAGTGCCGCGAACTCTGCGCGAGACGACTTGAAACCGAGCGTCCCGACATTGGCAATATTATTACCGGCCACTTCAAGCCTTTTATTGGCAGCGTTGATACCGCTGATAGCAACATTGAACGACATGAAAACTCCCGAACCGCAAGCGCGGCGCTTATTAAGGAGTTTTTATTGTCTCAGCAATGCAAGTAGGAAATTTCCATATAAATTGTGCGACAGCTCTATAACTTCAGACACCTATTTCTATATGAATCAGTGTTTATCCTTTATTGAGACCTGTCATTCGCAGCGATAAAAAAACCCCTCCGAAGAGGGGTTCTTTATCCATCAGTCCAACCCCATTATCAGGTCATCTGAATAGTGGTCTGCATGATGGTGCTTTGAGTCGAAATGGTTTTCGCATTCGCCTGATAGTTGCTCTGCGCCTTGATCAGGTTAACCAGTTCGCCGGTCAGGTCGACGTTGGAATCCTCCAGCGCCTGGCCGGTGAGGTAGCCCAGCGTTCCCGACTCCGGCACACCGCTGACCGGCACGCCCGAAGCAAAGGTTTCGCGCCAGTTGGTGCCGCCGGCAGGTGCCAGGCCTTGTACGTTGGCGAAGTTGGTCAGCGAAACCTGGCCGATCACCTTGGACTTGCCGTTGGTGTAGGTCGCGAACAGGTTGCCGGTGGCATCAACGCTCATGGCGCTGATCTGGCCTGTGGCATAGCCGTCCTGATCCTGGCTGATCAAACCCGATGCCGAAGCAGTCTGGGTGGCGGTCATCATGTTAAGCGTGATGTCTGAACTGCTCGCGCCATTATCTACCCAAGTCGTGGTGGTGCCGCTGACAACGGGCGTTGCCGGCTTCCAGCCAGAGATAGTGAACGTACCAGCGGTGGCATCGAACTTGATGTTCGCGCCATCAGTAGGCGCCGCGCCCGTACCGGTCGTAGGCGTTTTGACAATCAACGCACCACTGGAATCAAACGACAGATCAACCTTGTCAGCCGCTACGTCCACTGGATCAGTGCCTGGGTCGCTGATGTTGCGACCGTCAACCAGCGAGTACATCGACCACGAATTGGTACCGGTCTTCACGAAATACTGATCAAGGGTGTGGGCATTGCCCTGGGTATCGTAAATCGGCGTGCTGTATTTGACGTTGTAGCTCTTGGTGTCGGTCGGACTGAACGTGGCCACCGTTGGAATCGCTTCCGACGAGTTAAAGTTGGCCTTGTTGGTGATCGAAGTGGTTGTTTTCGGCTCCAGGTTCGACGAGTCGACCTTGAGATTGCTCAACGCACCCACCACCACGTTGCCGTTGCCATCGACGTTGTAGCCTTGCAGATTCTGCCCAGAGCTATTAACGACAAAACCTTCCTTGTCGGTATGGAATGCGCCCGCACGGGTGTAGAGCTTTTCACCGTTGTTGCTGAGCATGAAGAAACCATTGCCATTGATCGCCAGGTCCAGGCTGTTGGCCGTACCGGTGGTCAGGGAGCCCTGGGTGAACTGTTGCGACACGGCGGCGGTGGTTACGCCGCTGCCGACGTTGGTCTGGCCGGACGTGCCGCGAATGGATTGCGCGTACTGGTCGGCAAACTCCACACGGGAAGACTTGAAGCCGGTGGTCGCGACGTTGGCAATGTTGTTGCCGGTGACGTCGAGACTTTTGTTTGCCGCATAGAGCCCACTAAGACCGATATTGAATGACATGTAACACTCCTGCGCCGTCTAGTCGGCTCTAAATTCCGATTGTTTGCACTTTGGACAAAGCGATGCTGCTACCGCCCGCCAGATTAAGCGTCATCTCCCCACCATTGGTGGAAGTGGTCACGCTATTGACCGTGGCCGGCAAGTAAGTAGCCAACGAAGTGCCCTTGCCATCAATACTGCCGTTCGCGACAAAGCTGTAAGTGCCAGCGGGGGCCGCTTCGCCGTCGCTGTTGGTGCCATCCCACGTGAAGCTGGTCTTGCCGGCAGGCTGGGTACCCAGGTCCACCGTGTCGACCAGGTTCATGCTGGTGTCGTAAATCTTGACCGTCGTGGCGGTAGACGATGCGGGAACGACAACCGAACCGGTCATGCCCTTGGTGGTATCGACAACTGTGGAACCTGCTTCCACGATCACCGAGCGGCCAACCAGAGACGATGCCTGCAAGGCTTGCGACGACTTGTAGCTGGTGGCAATCGAATCGACTGTCGAGGTCAGGTTCTGCATGCTTTCCAGGCTACTGAACTGCGCCAGCTGGGCGACGAACGCCGTGTTGTCCTGCGGATCCAGTGGGTTCTGGTTCTTCATCTGCGTCACCAGCAACTGCAGGAATGAATCCTTGCCCAGCGCGGCACCCGAGTTGCTAACAGTCGGCGTCGGGTTTTGCAGTGCATTGATGAAACTGGTTGACGATACGTCTTCAACGGCCATTTGTTTCGCCCCTTATCACTGACCGAGGGTCAGGACTTTCTGCATCATGGTTTTGGCGGTGTTCATGATTTCCGCGTTGGTCTGGAAAGACCGACTGGCAGAAATCATGTCAGCCATTTCTTCGACGACATTGACGTTGGGGTAGTAAACGTACCCGTCCTTGTCGGCGGAAGGATGATTTGGCTCGTAACGCGCTTCGAGGTTGGAAGCATCTTCGATAATTCCGGAGACCTGCACGCCCTGCCCGGCTTCGCCTTGATCCTGAAACAACGAACCGCCACCGCTGTTGCCCTGCCCCTGCATCACGGTGGCGAACACCGGATGGCGCGCGCGGTAAGTCTGATCCATGCTCGAAGACACGGTTTCAGCGTTGGCGATGTTACTGGCGGTGGTGTTCAGGCGAGTGGTCTGCGCACTCATGCCGCTGCCGGCAATGTTGAAAACGTTGGCTAGAGACATGAATTACTCTCCGCGAAGGGCTGCAACCAGCCCTTTGAATTTACTGTTGAGCAGGGTGAAGCTGGCCTGAAAACCGATAGCGTTCTCGGTATAGCTGGCTTGCTCGACCTGGGCGTCCACGGTGTTCTGATCCAGCGATGGCGCCGAAGGCGTGCGGTACAACAGCGAACCGTCGGTGTTGCCCACGCCTTCAGCTTCGATATGGCGACTGTTGGTCTTGTTCAGCGCAAACGTGCCGTTCTTGGCCTTGTCGCTTTCAGCGGCGAGCACGGAAGAGAACTCCAGATCACGAGCCTTGTAATTTGGCGTATCGGCGTTGGTGATGTTGTTGGCCAGCACTTCGGCACGCTTGGCGCGGAAGTTGAGAGCCTGCTCATGGATACCTAACGCTTTATCGAAGCTGATGCTCATGTCGGGAAACCTTTACCGGTTGACCAGATTTACGTATCAGTGACAAAGCAATCAGCGTGCCAGTTCTGAAATCCCCGTAAACCAAGGGCCCGAGGCCTGTCATGGCACGGCAATGTCAGAAAAGCGGCAAGGTGTTTCCGCTATCCGGGGCAAATGCGGCAAACAGAGCGCCGTAATTTTGCCATTGCCGCACTCGCGCCAATAGACAGGATCCGTAGGACCGGCTTTAGCCGGGAGAGCGGAAGGTGCGACGACGCAACCGCTGCGAATGCATCGGCCTGCTCCCGGCTAAAGCCGGTCCTACGGGTTGCGTGATGAGGATCAAGACGACATCTACAGGATCCGGCCCAAAAAAAGAGACCCGAAGGTCCCTTTTTTAATCGATCAGGCCGATCTACTTGGTCTGGTAGATGATGCCCGGGCTGCACTGAACCATCTGGTAGTGATCCGGCAAACCGTTGAGCGCTTCGGAAGCGCCCAGGAATAGATAACCACCGCGCTTGAGCGTGCCGTGAATGCGTAAAAGGATGTCTTTTTTCACTTCGGCAGAGAAATAGATCAACACGTTGCGGCAAAACACGATATCGAACTTGCCCAGGCTCGCGTAGCTGTCCAGCAAGTTGAAGGCGCGAAACTCGACGCGACTTTTGATCGGTGCCTTGATCACCCAGCGGCCCGGCGTCTTCACATCGAAATAACGCTGCAAACGGTCCGGCGACAAACCCCGGCCAATCGCCAGACTGTCGTATTCGCCCGACTTGCAATTGGTGAGCATCAGGCCGGACAAGTCGGTAGCGACAATTTGCACTCCCGCCTTGAGCTGTCCGGGATTGCTGCGCTCGAACTCATCGATGGTCATCGACAGCGAGTACGGTTCCTGACCGGACGAACAAGCTGCGGACCAGATACGCAAGCGCTGGCCAGGACTGGCCTTGATCGACTCGGGCAACACCTTGTTCTTCATGACTTCAAATGGGTAGGTATCACGAAACCACAGCGTTTCATTGGTGGTCATGGCATCCACGACCTGCTCGCGCAAACCGCTGCGAGGCTGGGCCTGAATGCGCTGAATCAACTCACCCAGGGATTTTATGCCCTGTTGTTCCATCAGCTTGTTGAGACGGCTGGAAACAAGGTACTGCTTGTTCTCACCCAGCAGGATGCCACAGGCTTTTTCCAGAAAAACCCGGAACTGTTCGAAATCCAAATTACCCGTAGACAAAGATGCCGCCTCTCAAATCATGTGAACCACCAGGGACGACGTCCCCAGGGTCTGTTGCCATTCAGCACAAGCCACGTTGCCGGACCGTGCCGAAGCAGCAACCCTAACTGTTATCTGCTGCCTTGATCCGATCCACAACCCTGGCCGCGAGATCATCAGGCCGGAACTTGGCAAGGAAATCATCTGCGCCAACCTTCTTCACCATAGCCTGATTGAACACGCCGGACAGAGAAGTATGCAAAATGATATGGAGCTTTTGCATCCGAGGATCATTACGAATCTCGGCAGTGAGTGTGTAACCATCCATCTCCGGCATTTCGATGTCGGAGATCATCATCAAAAACTCTTCTTCGGGCTTCTTGCCCTCTTCGACCAGCTTGCGCAGGTATTCCAGCGCCTGACGGCCATCGTTCAGCGCCACGACCTCGACACCGACCGTCTGCAGGCAACGACTGACCTGTTTGCGCGCTACCGAAGAATCGTCGACAGTCAAAACCTTGAGCGAAATGGCCTTGTGCTGGGTTTCCGTATCGATCACTCCGGCCGAAACAGCCTCGGAAATCGGTGCCACTTCAGCAAGGATTTTCTCGACATCGATGATTTCCACTAGCTGATTATCGATCCGCGTAACGGCCGTCAGGTAGTGGTCGCGACCCGTCCCCTTGGGTGGCGGATGGATCTCTTCCCAGTTCATGTTCACGATGCGTTCGACCGAATGCACCAGGAAGCCCTGAACCTTGGTGTTGTACTCCGTGATGATCACGAAAGTATTGTCCAGGCTCATTTGCCCTGACGAACCTGTCGCCATGGCCAGATCGAGGATTGGAATCGTTCCGCCGCGAATACTCGCCACCCCACGCACGATGCGGTTGGATTTGGGCATCACGGTAAGTTTGGGGCACTGCAGCACCTCCTTCACTTTGAACACGTTGATCCCATACAGTTGCTTGCCGTCGAGACGGAACAACAACAGCTCAAGGCGATTCTGCCCAACCAGCTGCGTGCGCTGGTTCACCGAATCCATTACACCGGCCATGCTCCGACTCCCCTTCAAAAGCAACCGATCACCACTTCACCCCATTTGGGAAGCGGCACGGCCCTTGCTTTTTATACGTTATGAACACAGAAACGACAATTTCCCGACACACATCTTTCAGAAAACGCAGCTTATTCTGTGTAATGGCAGCACTGTGCCTGTTTAGCCTGGCCGGTTTCAGCCGCGCCGACACTTTCACACTGCCTGAACAGCTTATCGGCGTCACACAGGGGTTTCTTGAATTCACTGTTGAAGACTATCTGGCGACCAATCAAATCGAAGGCCGCTCGGAAATCGAGGTCAAGCAGCTGGATCCACGCACGCGTATGCCTTTTTGCGACAAGGATTTGACAGCATCACTGGAAAGCCCGAAGCCCGTGGGCCGGGTCAACGTCAAGGTTCGCTGCGAAGGCACATCGCCCTGGACGGTATTCGTCCCCGCCCAAGTGCATCTGTTTCGCAACGTCGTGACGGCCGTGCGACCCCTCAAGCGCGACAGTCTGGTCAGCGAAGAGGATGTCGCCCTGCGCGAGCGCGACATCGGTCGACTCGGGCAAGGTTTCCTCACATCGCTGGACCAAGCCGTCGGGCAAAAAACTGTCCGACCGGCGGTTATGGATCAGGTTCTTTCCCCGACGTATCTGGAACAGCCGCAACTCATCCATAAAGGCGATCAGGTGGTGATAATTGCGCGCAGCGGCACTCTGGCGGTACGCATGCCCGGCGAAGCCTTGTCGGATGGGGGGCTCAATGAGCAAATACGCGTGCGCAACCTCAACTCGAAACGGGTCATAAAAGCCAGCATTACCGGCCCCGGACAAGTGGAAGTGCCTATGTGAATAGCCATGTGCAATAACTGACTGCTGGTAGAGAACGCTGGTTTTTTCTAGACTGCGAAACAAGTCCCGTGATGTGAGGTCTATTCTCACGTGCGCTTCACATGCATTTCACATTCGGACTAAAGTTTTCGTGGATTTGGTCGAAACCATGGCAAGCGTCCAAATACCCAGAGGTTTTTTATCATGGTCATTGATTTCAGCAGGCTGAACAACGCGCCATCGGTGGGCAGTACATCGCGCACCAGCAGCACCAAGGAAACCGGCAAGACCGAATCTGCCTCTACCGGCGCAGCAGTAGAAGCTGGCAAAACCGGAGAATCCGTTCATTTGAGCGGCGAGGCTCAGCAGTTGAAGAAAATCACCGATACGTTGCGCGATCAGCCGGCTGTCAACAGCGCCCGAGTGGCGGAATTGAAGCAGGCAATTGCAGACGGCAGTTATCAGGTGGACAGCAACCGGGTGGCCAGCAAGCTGCTCAATTTCGAAGCCCAACGCTAGCCCGGTGCTCGCGGTGGATTTTCTGGACGCTTAAAAACCAGAGCATGCGATGCAAGACACTACTTTGCTGCAACTGATCACCGATGATTTCGTACCCGCTCGGCAGTTGCTGGAGCTTTTGCAGGCCGAATCGATTGCCCTTCACGGTCGCGACATGGTCGAGATGGAACATATCCTCGCGCAGAAGCAGGCAATGGTGATTCTGCTGGAGCAACATGGCCGCAAGCGCAGTCAGTTGTTGGTCGCCATGGGCTTGAGTCCGGACCGCAAAGGACTGGTTGAGCTGGCGAGTCATTCGGCAGTCGGCGAAGAACTGGTCAAGGCCGGCGATGAACTGAGCGCGTTGATTGTGCAATGTCAGGCGGCAAACGAAAGTAATGGTGGCTCGATTCAGCATCAGCAAATTGCTACGGCGCATCAGCTGAGAATCCTGACGGGCGATACGCCAACACTGTATGACAGCCGCGGTTCGACATCCGGGCGCGCCAAGCCAAGACCGTTAAGCCAAGCGTAATTTCTGTATCAAGGCGCTTTGCATGCTGGCAAAATGCCTGTCATTGCGTTGCTGTCGTATTTTGCCTGGAGATGGAAAAAAGTGAATGGCTCAAGCGCGGAAGATGCTCCGCAGCCCCCAAAGGTTTTAACTACACCTTTGGAAATTGCCGCCAACCTGCGGCAGTTACTTGAAAGTCATGATCCCTTGATCATTACCTTTCATGAGCGCACCCAGCGTTTTCAAAGCTACCTGATCGAGCTAGATCGCGAAGCCAATACCATGGCCCTGGACGAAATGATCCCCCGCGACGGTGAACGTTTCCTCACCAACGGCGAGCCCTTTCGTGTCGAAGGCTTTCATGACGGCGTACGTATCGCGTGGGAAAGCAGCGGTCAATTGACCATATCGGACAACGATGGACAGCGGCTTTACCGCGGCACGCTGCCCGAGGAAGTCATTTATCACCAACGTCGCAACGCCTTTCGTGCAGCACTCAAGCTCGCATCACTGGTTAACGTCGAAATTGGCGGTGACAAGCTCAAGGCACCTCTGAGCGGTAAGCTTCTGGATATCTCCGCGACCGGCTGCAAGCTGCGCTTTGAAGGCGACATCTCGGAACGCATCCAACTGGGCCAGGTCTACGAGCGGTTTGCTGCGCAACTGCCATTTGGCACCATGACCGCACCGGTGGAGTTGCGTTACCTGCATTTCGAAGAAAGGGTCAACATCACCTTCGCCGGCGTGCGTTTCCATAATATGAGCGGGCTGGTGCAGCGCCAGGTTGAACGCTTTGTCTATCAGCTGCAGCGTGAAGCGCGCCGATTCGATAAAGACGACGACTTCTGAGCAGCGATTTCCCAGGCAAGACCGGCAGCATAAAAAAGGCGATTGCGCTCATCCGCAATCGCCTTTTTCGTGCCCTCGAATCAGCGGAACCGCTGCCAGTCAGACGGCACCGTTTGCCTCAAGGCCGATTGATCTCCTCGCCTTCCAGCTCTGCCACTGCCTGCGGTTTAGTGGCCGTTTCAGGCTCGCCCTGAGCAGCGGTTTCAGTTGCTGGCTCGACAGACTCTTGGGGCGTAACGTCCGGCTCAACCGTGGTCTGCATCTGATCCTGAACCACCTGCTCATCAACCCGTGGGTCGAGCGCTACCACCAGTGGCGAACTGGACATGCTGTCCGGCATTGCCACGTGGTGCAGCGGCGCGTTGTCGACCTGGTGTATGTGCGTCACAGCCTTCGGCCGGATCAGCACAACCAGAACCAGCCCGGCAAAGCTGACAAATGCATAAAGCATGTTGCCGCCAAACATCTTCATCAAGACGCCTGCCGCCAACGGACCGATGCTCGCGCCGATACCGTAAGTCATCAACAGCATCGCCGTCAGTGACACCCGACGTTCGCCCTCAACGTGGTCATTGGCAAAAGCCACAGCCAATGGATACAGGCAAAACTGCACCAGCGAGGCGACGAAGCCAATGATGAACAGCGCTTCGATCGGCACGCTCGGCAGTACCGCCAACGGCAACGCAGCCACAGCCAACACACCGGCAAAACCACGCATCAGCCTCGCCCGGTCATAGCGGTCTGACAGCAGGCCCAGCGGCCACTGCACCAACAGCCCGGCCAGAATACAGAAGCCCATGAACAAACCGACCTGCTCGGTCGACAACCCCTGCTCCGCCGCATACACCGGCGCCAGGCCGTAAAAAGAGCCGATTATCAATCCAGCGCCCAACACGGTGGTCAACGACTGCGGCACACGCCCGATGAAAAAACGTGGCTCCAACGGCGCGGGATGCATGGGCGCCGGGTGGATGCTGCGGGTCATGGCCACGGGCACCAGACACAATGCGAAGCACAGCGCGACCAGCATCAGCAGCTCAAGACCCAATTGTGGATGGATAACGAGGATCAACTGGCCGAGTACCAAGCCGAGGTACGAAGCGATCATATAGCCGCTGAACACCTTGCCCCGCTGTTTGGCTTCTGCCTGCTCGTTGAGCCAGCTTTCGATGACCATGTATTGGCACATCATCCCCAGGCCGACAATCATCCGCAGAAACAGCCACGCGGGCAGGTAATCAATCAAACCGTGACCCAGCACGGCTGCGCCGACAATCCCGGCGCAGGTTGCGTACGCGCGGATATGGCCGACCCGGCCGATCAGGCGGTGACCAATCTTGCCGCCCAGCACCAGACCGAAATAGTTGGCCGCCATCAGCGCACCAACCCACAGGCTGTCGACCTGATCAGCCGCCAGTCGCAACGCAAGGTAGGTACTTAACAGGCCCGAGCCGATCAACATCATCAGCGAAGCAAAGTACAGCCCTTGAAAAGATTTCCAGATTTGGCGCATCGACTTTCCAAAAATAAACAGTCACCCGCACGGGGTGACTGCAAAACAGCGGTTCTTAAGCCTGGGCGGCCAGAACACGCCGCTCCCAGGGGGTAATTTCGTCGAAAAAGCTGGTCAGCTCCATCGTCTTCGAAGCGATGTAGCCTTCGATGAATTCATGACCAAACAGTTCCTTGGCCAACTGACTGCGTTTCAGACGTTCCAATGCAGCATGCAGGGTACATGGCAGTGACAAATGGTCAGGCACATGGATTTCCCCCTGCACGGCAGCTTCCGGTTCCAAGCCATGCTCGATGCCATACAGACCTGCAGCAAGACTTGCGGCAATCGCCAGATACGGATTGGCATCCGCACCCGGCAAGCGATTCTCTACACGCCGCGCTTCTGGCGTGCTGGCGGGAATGCGCAAACCGGCGGCGCGATTATCATGGGACCAGCACGCATTATTGGGCGAGGCGAATGGATGACACAGCCGCTGATAGGAATTCACATTGGGCGCGAACAATGCCGTGAAATCCGCCATGCAGGCCTGCTGCCCACCCAGAAAATGCCGAAACAGGTCGGTCGGCAAACCATCATCCGAGGTGAAGACGTTGCGGCCCGTCGCAATGTCCACGACGCTCTGATGAATATGCATCGAACTGCCCGGCGTGTGCGCCAACGGTTTGGCCATGCACACCACGATCAAGCCATGTTTGAGCGCCACTTCCTTGAGCAGGTGCTTGAACAGGAACGTCTGGTCGGCCAACAGTAAAGGGTCGCCGTGCCATAGGTTGATCTCGAACTGACTGACACCCATTTCATGCATGAAGGTATCGCGGGGTAAACCCAGCGCGGCCATACAGGCATAAACCTCACTGAAAAATGGCCGCAAGCCATTATTTGAACTGATGCTGAAAGCGGAAAAACCCTCTTCCCGGCGTCCGTCCAGACCAGCAGGTGGCACAAACGCGTGGGTCGGATCCGGATTGGGAGCGAAGACAAAAAATTCCAGCTCGGTCGCCACCACTGGTGACAGACCGTGCCTGGCATAGCGCGCGATCACCGCCTTCAATTGCCCCCGTGTCGACAGGCTGCAAGGCTGCCCACTCAGCTCTTCGGCATCACAGATAGCCAAGGCTCGCGGTTCTGCACTCCATGGCAGGCGATGAATCTGCTGCGGGTCGGCGATCATCGCCACGTCGCCATCATCGCTGCCGTAAAAGCGCGACGGCGGATAGCCGCCCATGATGCATTGCAGCAATACGCCTCGGGCCATTTGCAATCTGCGACCTTGCAGAAACCCTTCGCCGGTCATCACCTTGCCGCGGGCGATGCCATTCAAATCGGGAGTAACACACTCAACTTCATCAATGCCCATCAATCGCTGCGCGAGTGAATTGTGGCCATCGCTGGTCATGACTCGAATCCTTCGTTTTTGTGCAGGCCGACTCAGCGGCAAGGCGTACAAAATACGCACCAGCCGTTCGGAATTTCAAGCACTCAATGCTCGTCCACAAGACTTCAGGCGAATGGAGCAGCGAACATGCCCCAAAAAGCCACTGACTCTGGGACGTCCAACTGCTGAATACAGAGCCCGTAGTTTCCCGGCGAAGCGGCAGGTGCTGCGGGACTGGATGCTGAAGGGGCACACGTGCGTGATGCCGGGCGGACTGGTTGGTAATTTTAATTCGCTGGGCATTGGTCTGCGGCTCCTCGACGCAGAGGTCGGGGAGCCAGAACAGTTGAATCAGATGCGGAAGTACCCGACACACGAGTCAAACGGCAGACGCTTGAGTTCGACCTTGTTCAGATCCAGTACTTCACGCAGCGCGCTCGTTTCACCGGGGAAGTTACGATAGGCAACTTCGTCCAGCACCACGATGGCACCTTTAGGCATGAACGGCAGGAAGGTTTCCAGAGCCACTTTCGTCGAGGAATAGAGATCGGTGTCGAGAATAAGCATGGCCACGACCAGGTCCGGGCGCGTCTTGGGGAACGCCGGGACGGTCTCCATGATGTCACCTTTGATGATCTCGCAACGCGGGATGCGGTTGACCGGGCGTACCAGATCATTGGCATCGATCATGTCCTGGATGATCGACTCATCGGTATCAGAAAACATGTTCTCATTGATGTCGGTCGGATCTTGTTCAGCATCAATACTTGCAAACCCGGAGAAAGTATCAAAACCGATGATGGAGCGATTGATCGCGTAGGGTTCAAGGATCATCGACAGCTGCATGTACAACATCAGCGAATTACCCTTGTACACGCCGCACTCAATGATGGCACCCGGAATATCCTGGACCATCTTGAACAACTCGATTCGCGACAATGCAGCGGTTACGGCAATTCGGTTGGCAAACACAAAAGGTGCATCAGCCACGTACTGGGAATCTACCCGCTTGAGGACGTCGGCACGTTTTTCGTTGTACTCGGCCTCGGGTCCTGTTAGGCGCCGCTTGGTCATTGGTTGACTCCCTGGAAATGCGAAAAATCGCTGACATGAATGAGTTCTTTGAAGCCGGCTTCCGCGTCCTTGGCACCACTGTCGACATTCACTGCACCGTTGCCGGCAAGCAAATCTGCGATATGAACCAGACGAAAGTCGACACTGAAGCGGGTCTGCGCAGTGTAGTTAGGCACTGTGCCGTGAAGATGTGAGCCAGAGAACGTAATGATTTCACCAGCATTGGCGGCAATCCGGATCTCCGAAGCAGTGGATATATCTTCAAGAGGAACCGGATGAACGCGCACTTCCTCTTTCACGTTGTCCTTGGCCAACGAACGCTGCACGTTAATCCAGTTCGACAGGTTCCAGTCGGCTGAAGAGTTGTTCACCGGGGCAGCGAAATACGCAGGATTGATCATCATTGTCTGCTCCGGCTGGATCGTATAAACCGGCATCCAGGTGTTGATCTGGCAATCCGAGCCGCCGTACCAAGTGTCGCGATGCGGCTTGTAAGCGTAACTGACGCCTGCGTGCAAATAGTTATAGTTCGGCACTACACGAATTCGTGGCACATCAAAGAGGTATTCAGCTGGATCAGCGCCTATTTCCAAAACGAAACGGCGGATCATCTCCTTGACCTCCAGGCAGTTAGTGAACTGACCTTTGAGGCGCGTGACCAGCGTCACGAACTCCTCAACAGGCATCATCGTGTGCAGTGCCTGATGATCGGTCTCACCCTTGAACGCTGCGGTAATGCTATGGCGGGCAAAATCGCAAAGGTCGATGGGGGCCTGAAGATTGGTATTCAGAAAGATGTCACCGGAATATACGGCCTTGCGGAAGTCTTTCTTGTTTTGGAGCTGGTTGATAAACAAGTTCACGTTTGCCTTCCTTAAATCTGCACCTACTCAATCATCGGCTGGAGCCAGACAAACTTAAGCGTAGCGAAGGGCCAGCTGGCTACTGCCGACCCGCTGTTCACGGCAGGTAAATGCTGAATAATCCGCCTCCGAGGCTGCCACCATTTGCGATTTCGATTCGGCCGCGAATGCCGTTCCGCTCATGGCTCTCGGCGATACGCGCGGCAAAATAAAGGCCCAAGCCAGTGCTACCACTGACTTGATTGATGCCCTGCACGTAGTCGGACTGACGCTCGATCAGAAATAGTGGGTAGCCGGGGCCGTCATCGTTGATCGTTATTACAAGCCCGTCGGCCGCTTCCCCGATATTGACCACCACCGCTCGGCGGGCAAAACGGATAGCGTTGATGATGATGTTGGCCACTACCGAGCCGATCAATTCACGATCAAAGAAGCCCAGCGGGTTCGAGCTGTTCACTTCAAATGTCGCGGTGATCCCGCGACTGCTTAGCACCTCATGATGCAGTGCAAGCTGAGCTTCGATAAAGTCATCGAGTTCGTGATAATCCGGGCGCAATGGCAACTGGTTGACACCCAATTTGTACAAGCCAAGCAACTGCACCAGCATTCCATTCAGATTGGCGAATTCGTAGTCGATCACGCCGTGTTCGGGAGTGTCGCGCTGCGCATCGGTAAGCCGGCCTGACCATTGGCCGTGCGCCTGCATCAGCGTCGCGAGGGAGTTCTTCATGTCATGCACTGTCGATGCAATGACCATGGAAAAATCAAGACCGGTATCCATTTCGCTCATGCGCCGAATGCCCTGCTGTGTAATTTCTGAAACCTGTCATATCGCGGATCGCTGTCGGGCATATTGCCGACCATCTTCAGGCAGCTTTGACACTCTTGTATGCTGGCAGCGTCAGGAGCCGATCCCTTGGCGTGCAGCAACGACTGCGCCAGGTTCAACGCGATACTGATGTTCTTCGGTTGCAAGGCCAGAGCATTGCGGAAAAAATCACGAGCTTCGGGCAGGCTGCCAGCCTTGTAGCTGCGAACGCCCTGTAGATTGAGGTCCATTGCTGCTTTGCCAGCACCCAGAATCGCAGGGTCGTCGGTTTGCTTGGCGATACTTTGCATAACCACCGGATCATCGCCGTAGATCTCGGCACAGCTTTTAAGCACGCCAGCACCGGCATCCTCTTGCCCCAGCTTTTGTAATTGCGCAGCAACGACCAACGCCGCGTCGGCACTCAGAAACTGCTCCATGCCTTGCAGACGGCCCATTGCATCTTCGGTTAATTTCGCTGCGGCTTCAGGATCTGACAATTGCAGGCTGGTGGCTTTCATCAAGCGGGTTCGCACCTGAAGGCCCTGATCGCTGCCATGCTCTTTGGCGACCTCACTCAGCGTCTGGTTCAGCTCTACTCTGGATCGTGAATCAAGGCCCTGATCGCCATTTTTGCTGATCAATGCCTGAGCGAATCCCAGATTGGCTTCGGGATCCTTGAACCGGGAATGTTGTCCCTGAGCCACTGCATGCCGATAAGCCTTGGAAGCACTTTCGAAATCTTGGTTATCGAGGGCCAACTTGCCAAGTAACCGTTGACGTCGCACAGCCAGAGGTGACAAACGCACGGCAGCCTCCAGCACCTCCTGCGCGCGCTTGGAATCACCGCGAGCCACCAATACATCGGCGAGCCCATCGTAGAGCGCCGGCATTGTCGAAAACGCTTTCAACGCTTGCTCAAAGACCAACTGGGCTTCACTGACCTTGTTACGCTTGAACAGCAGATTGCCCAGTGCCGCGTAAGCCCAAGGGGTAGCGCGGTCGGCAAGAATGCTCTTGAGAAGGGCTTCCAGCGCATCATGCTGATTGAGGTCGCGCAGGGCATCGGCCTTGTAACGCAGACATAAAGGCGCGTATCGCTGATCCTGATTTATAAGAGCAGTGCAGGCAGCCAATACTTCGGCTGGCTTGCCTCGGTCCAGGGCCTGCAGGATAGGCTTGAGCAGGCTCTTGCGCTGGACAAGCTTTTCGAGGCGCTGGGCCAGGCCTGCACGGTTGAACGGCTTGGTCAGATAAGCGTCCGGCTCCCACTCAAGCGCGCTCATGACCATCGCCTGACTGTTTTCGGCGGTAACCATGATGAATACGCTTTCATGGCTCAACAACTTGTCGACCATGAGATCTTCCAGCACGTGCTGACCGTTTTTCTTGCCATCACCGAGATTGAAATCGTGCAGGACAAAATCGTAGCGCTTCTGCGCGCACATGCGTAGCGCTTGCTCGCCAGTGTCCGCAGTATCGACATCCTTCACGCCCAACTCGCGCAACATCGATCTGACAGAACTTCGAAAGTCAGAGAAATCATCGACGATAAGAAAGCTTTTTTGGTTGTACGCCAGCATCGAGATTCCTGTCGCGAGGAGTCAAAAAAAGGTCATTCCCTAGCGCGATGCAAGAACGGTTCCAGCTCGGCGAGCCTGCAGACTTCTGGATGAAGCGATTATCTGGAGACCACACACGGGGGAAAGACGCACCATCGCGTCAAACATTGATATGACTGAACAGGATATTTTCGAGCAGACAAACAAAACCCCTGAACGCGTAAGCGATCAGGGGTTCTGGAATTCAATCTTGACGATGACCTACTCTCACATGGGGAAACCCCACACTACCATCGGCGATGCATCGTTTCACTGCTGAGTTCGGGATGGGATCAGGTGGTTCCAATGCTCTATGGTCGTCAAGAAATTCGGGTACCGACGCGTCTTTCGACGTTTCGGCAAATCGGGTATGTGATAGTCAGGTGTCATTTGTGTGCGTCCGAACTTTCGGTTCGTGTCGTCTTCACAGTCACCGCAATCTGTCTCTTTCGAGTCGCAAATTGCTTGGGTGTTATATGGTCAAGCCTCACGGGCAATTAGTACAGGTTAGCTCAACGCCTCACAGCGCTTACACACCCTGCCTATCAACGTCGTAGTCTTCGACGGCCCTTCAGGGGACTCAAGGTCCCAGTGAGATCTCATCTTGAGGCTAGTTTCCCGCTTAGATGCTTTCAGCGGTTATCTATTCCGAACATAGCTACCCGGCAATGCCACTGGCGTGACAACCGGAACACCAGAGGTTCGTCCACTCCGGTCCTCTCGTACTAGGAGCAGCCCCTCTCAAATCTCAAACGTCCACGGCAGATAGGGACCGAACTGTCTCACGACGTTCTAAACCCAGCTCGCGTACCACTTTAAATGGCGAACAGCCATACCCTTGGGACCGGCTTCAGCCCCAGGATGTGATGAGCCGACATCGAGGTGCCAAACACCGCCGTCGATATGAACTCTTGGGCGGTATCAGCCTGTTATCCCCGGAGTACCTTTTATCCGTTGAGCGATGGCCCTTCCATACAGAACCACCGGATCACTAAGACCTACTTTCGTACCTGCTCGACGTGTCTGTCTCGCAGTCAAGCGCGCTTTTGCCTTTATACTCTACGACCGATTTCCGACCGGTCTGAGCGCACCTTCGTACTCCTCCGTTACTCTTTAGGAGGAGACCGCCCCAGTCAAACTACCCACCATACACTGTCCTCGATCCGGATAACGGACCTGAGTTAGAACCTCAAAGTTGCCAGGGTGGTATTTCAAGGTTGGCTCCACGCAGACTGGCGTCCACGCTTCAAAGCCTCCCACCTATCCTACACAAGCAAATTCAAAGTCCAGTGCAAAGCTATAGTAAAGGTTCACGGGGTCTTTCCGTCTAGCCGCGGATACACTGCATCTTCACAGCGATTTCAATTTCACTGAGTCTCGGGTGGAGACAGCGCCGCCATCGTTACGCCATTCGTGCAGGTCGGAACTTACCCGACAAGGAATTTCGCTACCTTAGGACCGTTATAGTTACGGCCGCCGTTTACCGGGGCTTCGATCAAGAGCTTCGCGTTAGCTAACCCCATCAATTAACCTTCCGGCACCGGGCAGGCGTCACACCCTATACGTCCACTTTCGTGTTTGCAGAGTGCTGTGTTTTTAATAAACAGTCGCAGCGGCCTGGTATCTTCGACCAGCAGGGGCTTACGCAGTAAATGCTTCACCTCCACCGGCGCACCTTCTCCCGAAGTTACGGTGCCATTTTGCCTAGTTCCTTCACCCGAGTTCTCTCAAGCGCCTTGGTATTCTCTACCCAACCACCTGTGTCGGTTTGGGGTACGGTTCCTGGTTACCTGAAGCTTAGAAGCTTTTCTTGGAAGCATGGCATCAACCACTTCGCGCACTAAAAGTGCACTCGTCATCAGCTCTCGGCCTTAGAATCCCGGATTTACCTAAGATTCCAGCCTACCACCTTAAACTTGGACAACCAACGCCAAGCTGGCCTAGCCTTCTCCGTCCCTCCATCGCAGTAACCAGAAGTACAGGAATATTAACCTGTTTTCCATCGACTACGCTTTTCAGCCTCGCCTTAGGGACCGACTAACCCTGCGTCGATTAACGTTGCGCAGGAAACCTTGGTCTTTCGGCGTGGGTGTTTTTCACACCCATTATCGTTACTCATGTCAGCATTCGCACTTCTGATACCTCCAGCAAGCTTCTCAACTCACCTTCACAGGCTTACAGAACGCTCCTCTACCGCATCACCCGAGGGTGATACCCGTAGCTTCGGTGTATGGTTTGAGCCCCGTTACATCTTCCGCGCAGGCCGACTCGACTAGTGAGCTATTACGCTTTCTTTAAAGGGTGGCTGCTTCTAAGCCAACCTCCTAGCTGTCTAAGCCTTCCCACATCGTTTCCCACTTAACCATAACTTTGGGACCTTAGCTGACGGTCTGGGTTGTTTCCCTTTTCACGACGGACGTTAGCACCCGCCGTGTGTCTCCCATGCTCGGCACTTGTAGGTATTCGGAGTTTGCATCGGTTTGGTAAGTCGGGATGACCCCCTAGCCGAAACAGTGCTCTACCCCCTACAGTGATACATGAGGCGCTACCTAAATAGCTTTCGAGGAGAACCAGCTATCTCCGAGCTTGATTAGCCTTTCACTCCGATCCACAGGTCATCCGCTAACTTTTCAACGGTAGTCGGTTCGGTCCTCCAGTTAGTGTTACCCAACCTTCAACCTGCCCATGGATAGATCGCCCGGTTTCGGGTCTATTCCCAGCGACTAGACGCCCTATTAAGACTCGCTTTCGCTACGCCTCCCCTATTCGGTTAAGCTCGCCACTGAAAATAAGTCGCTGACCCATTATACAAAAGGTACGCAGTCACCCAACAAAGTGGGCTCCCACTGCTTGTACGCATACGGTTTCAGGATCTATTTCACTCCCCTCTCCGGGGTTCTTTTCGCCTTTCCCTCACGGTACTAGTTCACTATCGGTCAGTCAGTAGTATTTAGCCTTGGAGGATGGTCCCCCCATGTTCAGACAAGGTTTCTCGTGCCCCGTCCTACTCGATTTCATTACCAAGAGATTTTCGCGTACAGGGCTATCACCCACTATGGCCGCACTTTCCAGAGCGTTCCGCTAATCTCAAGATAACTTAAGGGCTGGTCCCCGTTCGCTCGCCACTACTAAGGGAATCTCGGTTGATTTCTTTTCCTCAGGGTACTTAGATGTTTCAGTTCCCCTGGTTCGCTCCATACACCTATGTATTCAGTGTAAGGTAACCATCTTATGATGGCTGGGTTCCCCCATTCAGACATCTCCGGATCACAGTCTGTTTGCCGACTCCCCGAAGCTTTTCGCAGGCTACCACGTCTTTCATCGCCTCTGACTGCCAAGGCATCCACCGTATGCGCTTCTTCACTTGACCATATAACCCCAAGCAATCTGGTTATACTGTGAAGACGACATTCGCCGAAAATTCGTACGCTTGCTCACTTAAGAGCAACTCACACATTTTACCTTAGCCTGATACCCACCAGTGAAAGTGGCTACCAGTCTATATTTCTATCACATACCCAAATTTTTAAAGAACGATCTAATCAAAGACTAGAAATCAACATTCACCATCACACGATGGAATGCTCATTTCTAAGCTTTACAGGCAACAGAAGCAGTAAGTGGTGGAGCCAAACGGGATCGAACCGTTGACCTCCTGCGTGCAAGGCAGGCGCTCTCCCAGCTGAGCTATGGCCCCGTATTTCTACAGGCGTTTCCCACACAAAATTGGTGGGTCTGGGCAGATTCGAACTGCCGACCTCACCCTTATCAGGGGTGCGCTCTAACCAACTGAGCTACAGACCCAATTTCGAGCTTGTAGCCGCTAGCCTGAGCTATCAGCGTGGAGCTTAAAGCTGCTTCTAATCGTCTTCTTCAATGAATCAAGCAATTCGTGTGGGAACTTACGCTACAGCTAAGGTCTTCGATTAAGGAGGTGATCCAGCCGCAGGTTCCCCTACGGCTACCTTGTTACGACTTCACCCCAGTCATGAATCACACCGTGGTAACCGTCCCCCCGAAGGTTAGACTAGCTACTTCTGGTGCAACCCACTCCCATGGTGTGACGGGCGGTGTGTACAAGGCCCGGGAACGTATTCACCGCGACATTCTGATTCGCGATTACTAGCGATTCCGACTTCACGCAGTCGAGTTGCAGACTGCGATCCGGACTACGATCGGTTTTCTGGGATTAGCTCCACCTCGCGGCTTGGCAACCCTCTGTACCGACCATTGTAGCACGTGTGTAGCCCAGGCCGTAAGGGCCATGATGACTTGACGTCATCCCCACCTTCCTCCGGTTTGTCACCGGCAGTCTCCTTAGAGTGCCCACCATTACGTGCTGGTAACTAAGGACAAGGGTTGCGCTCGTTACGGGACTTAACCCAACATCTCACGACACGAGCTGACGACAGCCATGCAGCACCTGTCTCAATGCTCCCGAAGGCACTCCGCCATCTCTGGCAGATTCATTGGATGTCAAGGCCTGGTAAGGTTCTTCGCGTTGCTTCGAATTAAACCACATGCTCCACCGCTTGTGCGGGCCCCCGTCAATTCATTTGAGTTTTAACCTTGCGGCCGTACTCCCCAGGCGGTCAACTTAATGCGTTAGCTGCGCCACTAAGAGCTCAAGGCTCCCAACGGCTAGTTGACATCGTTTACGGCGTGGACTACCAGGGTATCTAATCCTGTTTGCTCCCCACGCTTTCGCACCTCAGTGTCAGTATCAGTCCAGGTGGTCGCCTTCGCCACTGGTGTTCCTTCCTATATCTACGCATTTCACCGCTACACAGGAAATTCCACCACCCTCTACCATACTCTAGCTTGCCAGTTTTGCATGCAGTTCCCAGGTTGAGCCCGGGGATTTCACATTCAACTTAACAAACCACCTACGCGCGCTTTACGCCCAGTAATTCCGATTAACGCTTGCACCCTCTGTATTACCGCGGCTGCTGGCACAGAGTTAGCCGGTGCTTATTCTGTCGGTAACGTCAAAACCGATACGTATTAGGTAACGGCCCTTCCTCCCAACTTAAAGTGCTTTACAATCCGAAGACCTTCTTCACACACGCGGCATGGCTGGATCAGGCTTTCGCCCATTGTCCAATATTCCCCACTGCTGCCTCCCGTAGGAGTCTGGACCGTGTCTCAGTTCCAGTGTGACTGATCATCCTCTCAGACCAGTTACGGATCGTCGCCTTGGTGAGCCATTACCCCACCAACTAGCTAATCCGACCTAGGCTCATCTGATAGCGCAAGGCCCGAAGGTCCCCTGCTTTCTCCCGTAGGACGTATGCGGTATTAGCGTCCGTTTCCGAGCGTTATCCCCCACTACCAGGCAGATTCCTAGGCATTACTCACCCGTCCGCCGCTCGCCACCAGGTACAAGTACCCGTGCTGCCGCTCGACTTGCATGTGTTAGGCCTGCCGCCAGCGTTCAATCTGAGCCATGATCAAACTCTTCAGTTCAAACATCTTCGGGTTTTGAGAAAACCCTAAACTTGGCTCAGCAATCGTTGGTTATTTCTTTGATTTCTCGCGGAGTAACTTACGATGCTGATAATCAGTTGACTTCAGTCTGACAGCGCAAGCACCCACACGAATTGCTTGATTCAATTGTTAAAGAGCGGTGGGTTGATTCTTTCGTCTCAACCGAGGCGCGCATTCTACAGCAGCACCAGTTACTGTCAAGCGGTTATTTTTCGAAGTTTTCAAAGTTTCCTTTGCAACTTCAACCACTTGCGCTTCGATCAACTTCACGTTGCTCGTTAGCGGGAGGCGAATTCTACAGGATTAATGTACGCCGTCAACCACCTCTGCAAACCTTTTTTCCATCGCCTCAAAGCTCGCTGATACAGCTATCTATAAGCAGTATCCTGGCTAGCTCGATGACGATCCAAAGCAACTGTCTATATAAAGACCGCGACACCCCAAGCTCGGCGCCAAAACACAAAGGCCCCGACTCATGGAGTGCGGGGCCTTTGCTGAACTGAATGAGGTATGGGCGCCTTGCTGACGCCGCCGGACCTGATAAAGCTATCTATATGGTGTCCCAGGGCAGGTTCGAACTGCCAACCTTCCCCTTAGGAGGGGGATGCTCTATCCAATTGAGCTACTGAGACACGGTTGCCGGCCCAGGTTGCAGCACCAGCGGAACGGCGTGCATGTTAACGGCACAGCCCCACTTTGTCATGTCGTGATTGCCTGCAGTCCCTGTAGGAGACGCCCTTCAGCTACGACCGACAGATTACCATCATGCAATTTGCACTACCGCAAAAGGCCATCATTGCAAAACGCAACCCAGGCCGATCGGAAAAACTTTGTAAGTTTCTGATTTTAAACGAATTTATTGCGTTAATTTATTGGCATGCGGAATGCACTGCATAGAAGGTGGAGAACAACCCCTTTAGAAAGTTCCGTTGGAGGTACATGAAGATGAACATCGCGCTATCAGTGTTGAACGCAGCAGCCCTGGTCGCATTGGTGACTTTTCATTTTCAGGACAACGGTTCACAAGAGCAGTCAGTAGCCATTCAACCCCAACCACATCATCTGCTGCGCCAAGCACCCCAACTGGCAATTATGTCTGAGCAACATCAAGAATCAGCCATGGTTGCCAGCGAAAGCGACACCTCAGCACAAACGACTCAAAGCGGCCCACGCTGGATTTTCTAAGAATTGCACCCAACGAGATTTGCCATGTCAAAACCCGCCGCGCTTTTCATCACGCTGACGCTCATGCTCATCAGCATCGACCTATTGCTCCCAGCCAACGCCGAAGCGCTTAGCTACGCAGCGAGAATTGCGGGCGCAGTTTCGTTCTGCGTATTCGTGGTCGCCCTGATGGTGGGCCGACGATTCAAATTTGATCCAGTGCTGCGCTAGACACTCCCGGCCTTGCGCCCGGCGCTGTAGCTCTCCCGCTTCTAAGCCCGCGATCAACAAGAGCTAACCCTCCTCCGGCAGCATCCTCAACTGACCGACCTGCAACTGCAGAAGATTTCTGTCGTCCGTCGGCCCGCATTAGTATTTACTGCAATAGCCTCTAAGCTGAAGACAGATAGCCATCATGGCAATTGGCAGCCACGGACGACGGATGCCAGACAGATGGGCGGCAGAATCAGTTTTTTGCAGAGCCGCTCGCAATTCTGACAATCGGTGCTGGCAAATCGCCTTTATGTAGGTCAACATTTGTCACAGAATTGACGCCAAGGATCCGGCGGATTGAGGCATGATTGCGACCTCTTAAGACAATCCGGATTGAACATTTTGCCAAATTGACTGTCAGAGAATGACATCTTGCGGCGACTTGCTAGAACCGCTCTCCCCTGAACTAACCGGTTAAATATATGAGCCCTATGAAACAGGCTACTTATTCCAGCCGTACGGCTGACAAGTTCGTTGTACGCCTACCAGACGGCATGCGGAATCGTGTGCAAGAGGTAGCCAAAAATCATCATCGCAGCATGAACTCCGAGATCATTGCTCGTCTCGAACAAAGCTTGATTCAGGAAGGTGCGCTGGGCGATGAGCCTAGCCTGCGCCTTGATAGCCCTGAGCTGTCCCTGCATGAACGCGAATTGCTGCAACGCTTTCGGCAACTTTCACACCGCCAACAGAATGCTCTTGTTTCCTTGATTGCCCATGACACCGAACTTGCTGCAGATAACGAAGCCTGACAGCAAGATCAAAAAACCAGCCGGCCCAGCGCTAGCTTTATTTGTTGTAGTCTTTTTCTTTATTGCCTGTAAGACGTATTTTCAAGACAAAAAAAACCGCCTCTCAGGAGGCGGTTTTTTTATGCATGCAAATCAAAGCAGGAAGATGGTCGCCAACCCCAGGAAGATAAAGAATCCACCGCTGTCGGTCATGGCTGTAATCATCACACTGGCGCCCATTGCAGGGTCGCGCCCCAGGCGAGCCAGGGTCATGGGGATCGTGACGCCCATCAACGCAGCCAGAAGAAGATTCAGAGTCATCGCCGCCGTCATGACCACGCCCAATGACCAGCTGCCATACAGCATGTAGGCGACAATACCGATGACCCCGCCCCACACTACGCCGTTGATCAAGCCTACAACCAACTCCTTGCGCAGTAGACGCGAAGTATTACCGGTGTTGACCTGGTCCAGCGCCATCGCCCGGACGATCATGGTGATCGTCTGATTGCCGGAGTTTCCGCCAATTCCGGCAACGATAGGCATCAACGCAGCCAGCGCCACCAGCTTTTCGATCGAGCCTTCGAACAAGCCGATGACCCTGGACGCAATGAAAGCAGTCACCAGATTGACTGCCAGCCAGGCCCAACGGTTACGCAACGACTTCCAGACGGAGGCGAAGATATCTTCTTCCTCGCGCAGACCCGCCATGTTGAGAACTTCGGTTTCGCTTTCTTCACGAATGAGGTCGACCATTTCGTCAATGGTCAAACGGCCGATAAGCTTGCCGTTCTTGTCCACCACCGGCGATGAAATCAAGTCATAACGCTCAAAGGCTTGCGCGGCCTCGTAGGCATCGCCGTCCGGGTGAAAACTCACCGGATCGTTAGCCATGACCTCGGAAACCTGCTTCTCCGGGTCGTTGACCAGCAAGCGCTTGATAGGCAGCACCCCCTTGAGCACGCCGTCGTAATCGACTACGAACAGTTTGTCAGTATGGCCCGGCAGCTCTTTGAGACGACGCAGATAACGCAACACGACTTCGAGACTGACGTCTTCCCGAATGGTCACCATCTCGAAGTCCATCAGGGCGCCGACTTGCTCCTCATCGTAAGACAAGGCCGAACGCACGCGCTCACGCTGCTGGCTATCCAGCGCCTCCATGAGCTCATGGACGACATCGCGAGGTAATTCGGGGGCAAGGTCGGCGAGTTCGTCGGCGTCCATCTCCTTGGCCGCAGCCAACAACTCGTGATCGTCCATGTCGGCGATCAGTGTTTCCCTGACGGAATCGGAAACTTCGAGGAGGATGTCGCCGTCGCGCTCAGCCTTGACCAATTGCCAGACCGTCAGACGATCTTCAAGTGGCAGCGCTTCAAGAATGTAGGCGACGTCGGCGGAGTGAAGGTCATCGAGCTTGCGTTGCAACTCGACGAGATTCTGCCGGTGAACGAGATTTTCTACACGGCCTTGATTTTGACCCTCCTGGCGGTGGGTCAGATCTTCAACGATACGCTGGCGCTGCAGGAGCTCGATGACTTGAGCCAGACGATCCTGCAGACTTTCCTGCGTTTTTTTTACTTCAATTTGGGTCATAGGCGAACTCCACTCCCAGCAGCGGAGCACGCCGGGAGATCAATCAGTTAATGCATGATTGTTGAAAAAAACTGTTGAGTAGCTACTGGGTAAGTCCATGGAGGGATTCCACAAGCCCCGGCGGGGCTGACGCGCGCAATCATACACCGCCTGAGCGCGGCGCACGCTACAAAATTCAGGCCGGAACAAGCGCTTGCAACACAAACTTAAACAATGCACGAGTCAGTACAGCGACAACGCAACATCCAGCCAAGAAAACACGCTCGTCGACCAATCGGCATTTGTTTAGCCTTGGGGCCAGACACGTCACGGAGGACACCGCATGAACTTCCCAACCCGTCAGGCGCTATGCAGCGCCCTGCTCTGCCTGCCGCTATCCCTGCACGCGACCATCGTGCAGCGCTGCGAAGATCCTGCCGGCAATGTCACCTACACATCACTTGGCTGCCCGAGTGACCACGACATACAACTACAGAACGCTTTTAACGCGCCACCTGGAAGCAGTGGCAATGCAGCGCTACTCCCACCGCACGATCAATCACCCCGCCGACAAAGCGAAGCAGTTCGCCAGGAAAAAGAATTGACGGTCGTGGGGCAGCGTGACGACGGCTGCGGCAACCGCTTGAGCGCTGAACAGCGGCGTCGGGCAATCATCAATCAGCAGACTCCACCTGGAATGACCAAGCGCGACGTCGAAAGCTTGCTGGGCAGGCCAGACAAGGTTGCGAGTCGAAACGGAGAGACTCGCTACACCTACAACGAGAAGAAGGGCCGCAGCAGCCAGGTCACCTTTGATGAGACGGGCTGCGTAAAAGGCAAACGCTAGACGGCAAAAAGCCCGCATCGAAATGCGGGCTTTTTGGTGTTTGGTGCACTCGACAGGATTCGAACCTGTGACCGCTCGGTTCGTAGCCGAGTACTCTATCCAGCTGAGCTACGAGTGCTTTGGCGTTTGATAAACCAGACCACCGCTGGCTTGAAGCAAGTTATCTGCATTACTGCAAACAACCTTTAAATGGTGCACTCGACAGGATTCGAACCTGTGACCGCTCGGTTCGTAGCCGAGTACTCTATCCAGCTGAGCTACGAGTGCATTTGTTGCCGCGCATTATAGGCCGTTGAATCTTCTGGTCAAGCACTTTATCGAGTAAATTCAAACACTTACCGATGAAGCCAGAAACAACGCACTACGCAAATAATGGCGGAGAACGGGGGATTCGAACCCCCGACACCCTTTTGAGGTGTACTCCCTTAGCAGGGGAGCGCCTTCGGCCACTCGGCCAGCTCTCCGCAACACGGGGCGTATAATAACCACCCTTTTCCCCGTTTGCAAACCAAAAATTCAATAAAAATTAATGGCTTGGTTCCTGGTCCTTCTCTTTCTTGATACGCAGGTAAATCTCTTCACGGTGAACAGCGACTTCCTTGGGCGCGTTGACACCAATTCGCACCTGATTACCTTTGACGCCGAGCACGGTCACGGTAATTTCGCCATCACCAATGATCAGGCTCTCTGCGCATCGACGAGTCAGAATCAGCATACCTTTCTCCTCACGCATTACATTCAGGGACAACAGTCGTCAGAACCGGCAGGCCGCATCAGCATTCAAGCGGGCGCAGTCTGAGTATTGACCAGCGCAAAGAAAAGAACAGGCTTTGCGCCATCAATAAAACAAAAGGCGCGGTCAAACCGCGCCTTTTGACCATGCATTACTCACCCTGTCGGGGCGCATCCAGCTCGAACGCAGTGTGGAGGGCACGTACTGCCAACTCCAGATACTTCTCTTCGATCACAACGGAAACCTTGATTTCCGAAGTCGAGATCATCTGGATGTTGATGCTCTCTTTGGCCAACGCTTCGAACATGCGACTGGCGACACCCGCGTGCGAACGCATACCGACGCCGACAATCGACACCTTGGCAATCTTGGTATCGCCCGAAACCTCACGCGCGCCGATTTCGCTGGCGGTGGTTTCAAGCACCTGCAAGGCCGCCTGGTAGTCATTGCGGTGGACAGTAAAGGTGAAATCGGTGGTGTTATCGTGCGCCACGTTCTGCACGATCATATCGACTTCGATATTCGCGCCACTGATCGGCCCGAGAATCTTGAAGGCCACGCCTGGCGTGTCTGGCACACCACGGATGGTCAGCTTGGCTTCATCGCGATTGAAAGCGATGCCGGAAATGATCGGCTGTTCCATGGATTCCTCTTCATCAATGGTAATGAGGGTGCCCGGACCCTCCTTGAAGCTGTGCAATACGCGCAGCGGAACGTTGTACTTGCCGGCAAACTCGACAGCGCGGATTTGCAGCACCTTGGAACCGAGGCTGGCCATTTCCAGCATCTCTTCGAAGGTGATCTTGTCCAGGCGCTGGGCTTGCGACACCACTCGCGGGTCAGTGGTATAGACGCCATCGACGTCGGTATAGATCTGGCACTCATCGGCCTTGAGCGCTGCTGCCAGCGCCACACCGGTGGTGTCCGAACCGCCACGACCCAGGGTCGTGATATTGCCGTTCTCATCGACGCCCTGGAAACCGGCGACGACAACAACACGACCGGCCTTCAGGTCAGCGCGAATTTTCTGATCGTCTATCTGCAGGATACGCGCCTTGTTATGCGCGCTGTCCGTCAGGATACGAACCTGATTACCGGTATAGGAAACCGCTGGCACGCCACGCTTGATCAAGGCCATGGCCAACAACGCGATGGTTACCTGTTCGCCAGTGGAAACGATCACGTCCAGCTCACGAGGAACCGGCTGATCGCTGATCTGCCTGGCCAGTTCGATCAGACGATTGGTCTCGCCGCTCATGGCCGACAGCACCACGACCAGGTCATCGCCTGCTTCGCGGAATTTTTTGACTTTGTCAGCTACCTGCTCGATGCGCTCAACGGAGCCTACCGAGGTGCCTCCAAATTTTTGTACGATTAAAGCCATCTCAAAGCCGCCTCAGCCCATTTAGGGCGCCCATTAAACGTTCAAACCCAAGCGCCAAGGCCTGCTGCCGCGCAACAGGCCTGGAAGGTCGACTTAAATACCCTGCTCGACAAAAGGAACCGTCAGCGCCAGCGCTGCATCCAGCGCGCTCGCATCGACGCCGCCGCCTTGAGCCATATCAGGACGACCGCCACCTTTACCACCCACGGCGGCGGCCGCTTGCTTCATCAAATCACCGGCTTTGAGTTGGCCAGTCAGGTCCTTGGTCACGCCTGCAACCAGTA